>CAIXKO010000037.1 GCA_903919925.1 uncultured Bacteroidota bacterium
GCATATTGGCCACATCAAACGAATCGAGAATAACGCTATCCACCGGACGGAACAACGTATCAAAAAAGTCGATGTTCTGTCGTTTTAATACCTTGAAGATAAACGATGGGCTGCCGGTTGAGAACCAAAAGTTACTAAACCTGCCGCCTTCGTTAATAAACATGCCCATGGACACCGGATTATACACTGTTAGGGCATCTTCGTGAAAGCGGAACCCGTTGTACCATTTTTGGATCTTATCGCGGTATTCAATCCGGTCAGCCTTGTTTTTATCAGCCAGGGCATTTATCCGATCGCCAAAGTAGTGTTCCACCTCTTCCTGGGTGTAGCCATACATAGTGGCAAAAGTCTCACTCATGGATATATCGTGCAGGTTGTTCAGTTTCGAGAAAACCGACACTTTTGAGAATTTCGTTACACCTGTCATAAAAACAAACCGCAGGTGCTCATCAGAGGCTTTTATGTTGATATAGAAATTTTCCAAAACCTGACGAATCTCTTCAATATGAGGGGCATAGATATTTTCGACCAGGGGTTTGTCATATTCGTCGATCAGGATGACTACTTTACCTGTTTTCGATAATTTATCAAGTAATTCGCCAAAAAGCAATCCTGAGTGTTTTTGTTCTGAAAGTTTCAATCCATTTTCTTCAGCCGATCGATGGAGCAAAGCACAAAGTCCTTCGTTTAGTATTTCGGCTGATTCGCATGGCGCTTTTGAAATATTCAGATTAATAACAGGATACAACTTCCAATCGTAGGGCATATCCTCTATTTTCAGCCCTTTAAACAGCTCTTTGTTGCCTTTGAAAATATTTTTCAGGATGGATACTGAAAGCGATTTGCCAAACCGGCGGGGGCGGGAAAGAAAGAAAATACCCGAATCGTCGGTAACCAATCGATGAAAGAAATCTGTTTTATCGGCATAAAACAAGTTTTTCTCCCTGATATTCTCGAAAGTATATGCACTTGTAGTAATTGCCTGATACATACGAAACCGTTTTATCTGGCTAAAAACCAGAATACAAAGGTAAGGGAATGGGTGGGAAAAACAACAAATTTCAAATTCCCGCGCAACGGTTTTCCTGTTCGTGCAGCGATCTGTAAGGAGATGAAAGGCCTCGATTACCGGGAGCTGGCTTCCGGAGTGAAGTCCGGCCAGTGAGCTCTGCCCGCTTGCCCTGGCTTTTGACCTCCCCCTGAACCTTAGCAAATCTACGCCCGCTGCCGAACCATCACCGTAATTTGCGGAAATTGAATTGGATAACATTTCCAACTTGCATGATCTTGTAGCCTTATTGCTGCCATGCCTGTAGCCTTATTGTAGCTATGCCTGATGATCGGTTCTCCCCATTATTTCTCTCATTTACAATTATTTTGAAACTCAATAGCCAGACATGGCCCAATTTCTTTTGTGATTATTACGAAATAGATCTATTCAAATGGCAAATATGAAAAAAGTAACATTATTACTCGCTATGCGGCTCTACGCACCACCCTTTGTGCAATTGTCAAATTGTGTACCCGTCACTCCTCTCCTCCACTCACATTCATATACAACAATTTTTTAGCCGAAGCCACAATAATAATTTTGGTGGTGGTACAATTGCTGAATGATGAATATTGGACCAATTGAACCGTGGCATTTTCAATTGCCCTTTTTATTTCTGGTTCCGATTTCTTTTTTGATTTCAAAAATCCGGATTTTATGTATTTTAGTTCAATGATATAACCCTATTTTACATAGTCACTATACCGGGGTTCCGGCTCTAAGTAAATATCAGCAAATCCCTGATTTAATTCTTTTTCGCTGGAAACCTTGAAAAGGTTAGTCATATTGAGCCAGGCAAGCTCCACCCTTGGGGACAAGAGGATTTGGCGGCTGTCCAATTGTTAAGCACAACAAATGGAGTAAAATGGAATGAGATTATTTGCTGCTATTCTCCAAACCGGTAGCCAATCCCTGATTCAGTGTTTAACAGGCGGGGTTTAGAAGGATTATCTTCGATTTTCTTACGCAGTTGGGCAATAAAAACGCGAAGGTATTGAGTTTGCTCCAGGTAACCGTAACCCCAGATTTCTTTCAAAATATATTGATGAGTTAAAACCCGTCCTTCGTTTCTTGCCAATAATGATAAAAGGGAGAATTCAGTAGAAGTTAGTTTGATCAATTCGTCGCCTTTGTGGACGGTATGACTGGCTAAATCGATCGTCAGCGTGCCAAATGTTAAAACAGGGTTGTCGCCATTGTTTTGACTCAACCGGATAGCAGCCCTGATTCTTGCCAGTAATTCTCCTGTGCGAAAGGGCTTGGTCAGGTAATCATTTGCCCCGTAGTCGAGAGCTTTAATAATATCATCTTCTGAACTCCGGACGGAAAGGATGATAATGGGTTTATGATACCATTCCCGAAGTCGTTTGAGAATATCCAGTCCATCGATATCAGGCAAGCCAAGATCGAGAATGATTAAAACGGGTTGCATGGTTGCTGCCAATACCAATCCTTCCTTGCCTGTGGATGCCTCGGTAATTTGATAGCCGGTAGCGGACAGGGTTATTTCCAGTAAACGGCGAATCTGAACTTCGTCATCAATGATCAATATTCTTCCCAAACCTATCATTGCTTCATTCCTTTAATTGATCGTTTTAGGATCAGAGGTTTCTACCGGAATCCTGATGGAAAAGAGAGCCCCTCCGTTTTGCCGGTTTTCAGCCTTTACGGTGCCCTTGTGCGCTTCCACAAAGCCTTTCACAATGGACAATCCAAGGCCAACACCGCCTGCAACGGATTCTTTTCCGCGGTAGAATTTATTGAAAACCGATGTTAATTCATCTTCGGGAAATCCATTCCCCCGATCCATAACCTGTATGGTTAGCTGACCATTATCGCAAAAAAACTTTAACCTGATACTCTCTCCGTTGGGAGTATTTTGGGCGGCATTTAGCAACAAATTGTGAAGCACTTGCCCGATCAGTCCGAAATCAATGTGCACCAGGGGCATATCTGGCGGAATCACTACTGAAAACCGGAACGGAGCCAGTTCTTTCACCAAACTATCAGATACTTCATTGGCCAGATCGAGAACATCGCACCAATCGGGTCGCAGGGTAATCCTTCCGGATTCCAGCCGCGACATATTCAACAAGTTCTCAATCAGTCTGTTTAGCCTGATCGAAGCCATATTAATCTCGGAATACAATTTCAGTTTTATTTCATCCGGATAACTTTGGGCCAAAAGAGTATCGGAAGCACCCATGATTGTGGCAACAGGTATACGGAACTCGTGTGATATGGAATTGAAAAGGGTTTTATAAAGTTTGTCCGATTCATTCAGTAAATAGGTCCTTTTCGCTTCAATTCGCAAGAACTCCCTTTCATATTTACCCGATATCTGCGAAAGAAAAGCCTCCCAAAATTGGTCCTCTCCCTGGGTGAGCACCTTTTCATGTTTAACCGCAATCACCCCAATATTGTCATTTAGTCCGGTGAGGGGGTAAAAACTATAATCGGTCGATGGCAATGTATCGGTATACTTTCCGGCTTTTGCTGAATGACGGAAAACCCAGGAGGCTATACTGAAATCGTTGTCTGACAGGTTTGCTTTGGTGTCACGCTTCATTTTATCGTCAGGCTGGGTCAGTTCGCTTTTCAGTATGATCTGACCATCCAGTTTGAAGTATTTTTGAGTGTATCGACCGGCAACTTTGGTTACTTCATCGATACCCGATGTCATGCTGAGTTCCCTGGTAATATCGTATAATGCCTGTGTCCGTTCTTCGCGAATTCTGATCTTTTTTTCCTGCCTTCGGATCCTGGAAGTTAAGATGCCATTGAGCATGGCAATGGTAAAAAACATGATCAGCATTAAAACATCCACGGGTTCACTAATATGAAAAGTGAATGACGGTGGAATAAAGAGATAGTCCCAAATCAGGGCACTAAGTGTTGCTGCCAGTAGAATAGGTCCGGTTCCATAGAAAACGGCCAGAATAGATACCAGAAACAATAGAATCAGGGAAACTACCTGGTAGCCAGTAAATTCCTTGAGCAAGAAACAGATGCCTGATGTGAGTAAAACGTAAACAGCCGGGAGTAAGTATTGCCTGATATTGGAACTAAATGGCGGCAAAGAAACAAATTCCTTGATTTGGTCCCTGGCTTGTCGGTCTGACCCCAGAACGTACACATCGATATTACCACTGTAGCGGATCAATCTGTTCACAAAGTTCCCCATCCGAAACATGGATAACAGGTTGCGGACACGGGGCTTTCCTATAATAATATGGGTAACATTCTCTTTTTGAGCAAAATCGACAATGGCTTTGGCAATATCATAATTAGTGATGATCCGGAATTTAATCCCCAATTGCTTAGCCAGCTTAATATTTTTATCGAGTTGCTTATTCTCAGTATCGGAAAGTTTATGGGAGGTCTCCACATAAATGGCCTGGATACCGGCTCCCATCGAATAGGAAAGATTTTTGGCCCACCGGAGCACGCGCATAGATTGCTGCCGGTAATCAATTGCAACAAGTAAGTGAAGTCCGGATTTCCATGGACCACGTATCCGATTGCTTTGCAGGTATTCATGCAATTGCTTATCCACGCGGTCAGCAACGATTCTCAATGCCATTTCACGCAGGGCATTGATATTGCCCTTTCTGAAAAAGTTTTCGATTGCTTCAGCTGATCGTTCCGGGGTGTACACTTTGCCTTCCGATAATCTTTGAAGTAATTCCTCGGATGTCAGGTCGACCAGCTCCACCTCTTCAGCCTTCTCAAAAACCTCATCCGGCACGGTTTCCCTGACCATAATGCCAGTAATCTGGGCTACGGTATCGGAACGGCTTTCCAAATGCTGCACATTCAGGGTGGTATAAACATCGATTCCGAGTTCGAGTATCTCCTGTACATCCTGATAGCGCTTGGCATGCCTGCTTCCCGGAACATTGGTATGAGCCAGTTCATCCACCAGAACAATCCGGGGTTTTCGGATGAGTATGGCATCAAGGTCCATCTCTTCCATCCGGGTGGATTTGTACTGGTACACCTTACGGGGAACCACCTCAAATCCTTCAGCTAAGGAAGAAGTTTCTTTCCGGTTGTGGGTTTCGACATAGCCAATGAGAATATCGCAACCTTTAACTTTCTCATTATGTGCTGTCTGGAGCATGGAGTAGGTTTTGCCTACCCCGGCGCACATACCAAAAAAGATCTTCAGTTTCCCCCGTTTACTCTTCTCTTCTTCGTTAGCCAGGGAAGCTAAAATTTCATCCGGATCAGGCCTGTTATCGTTGAAACCATTCATTTTATCCGATCAGCGTATAAATTTAACAATAATACATTGACTCTTTTATTTCCCAGGCAAAGGAACTGGGGTGTTTCAGTAAGGTCATCAATACCTTGCAACAGTTGTTGTTTTTGAATAGTGTTGAAATTTCGGACCTCAGCAATTCGTTCCACCTGCAATAGCGCGGCTTTTGGAGAGATATGCGGATCGAGGCCACTGGCGGAAGTGAACACCATTTCAGAAGGAATATCAGTAAGACTATTTAAATGATTGAATTCAATAAATTGCCTTTTGCGTCCGGCAACAAGTTCCTGCAATTTCCTACTTGTCAAACCTAAGTTAGAACCTCCGGAAGGTAATGGGTTATATCCTATAGCCGATGGACGTGGGGTGAAATATCTGGCATTATCAAACGGTTGACCAATAAGTTCACTTCCCAAAACTTTATCGTTTTGAACAATCAGGCTACCATTGGCTTTTGAGGGAAATATCAGCTGTGAAATCCCTGTTATTAAAAGAGGATAAATGATTCCTGTGAGAATGGTTAAAAAAAGGAATATTTTCAATGAAATTTTAATTGTTTTCATTTATAATTATAATATTATCTATTCCGTTATAAATTAATTAACAGGTCAAGCAGTTTTATCCCGATAAAGGGTGCAATCAACCCGCCAACTCCAAACAGGAGCAAATTCCGAATTAATGAAGCATTGGCGGAAACTGGCTTGTATCGTACACCTTTCAATGCAAGAGGAACTAAAAGAATGATAATAATTGCATTGAAAATAATGGCACTCAGAATTGCACTCTGAGGGGATCCGAGGTTCATAATATTAAGGGCGGCAAGGGGGCCGATACCCGTTTTACCTGAATAAAGCGACAAGGCTAATGCAGGGATAATTGCAAAGTATTTAGCCACATCGTTTGCAATGCTAAAGGTAGTAAGGGCCCCTCGGGTCATGAGTAATTGTTTGCCCACTTCAACCACTTCAATCAATTTGGTTGGATTACTGTCGAGATCGACCATGTTACCCGCCTCACGTGCCGCCTGGGTTCCTGAATTCATGGCAATTCCTACATCTGCCTGGGCCAGGGCCGGAGCATCATTAGTACCGTCACCAATCATCCCGACCAGGTGACCGTTTGCCTGCTCATTTCTGATCCGACGAAGTTTGTCTTCAGGTTTTGCTTCGGCCATAAAATCATCCACACCCGCTTCGGCGGCTATAGCAGCCGCGGTTAATGCATTATCGCCCGTAATCATGATGGTTCTGATTCCCATTTTCCGAAGCTCTGAAAATCGTTGTTTGATACCGCCCTTGACAATATCCTTGAGGTGGATAACCCCCAAAACCTTATTGTCTTCAGCCACAACAAGTGGTGTTGCCCCCTGACTGGCCAGCCCGGTTACAATATCCTTGATTTTTTGAGGATAAAATCCGTTATTATTCAAAATAAAAGTTTGGATTGCTTCCGATGATCCCTTTCTGATCTGATGAAGTTTCCCATCACTGGATTGAAAATCAACTCCGCTCATTCGGGTTTGGGCGGTAAAAGGTATAAATGAAGCCTGAAGATTTTGAATATCCCTGCCCCGGATACCAAACTGTTCCTTTGCGAGTACCACAATTGATCTGCCTTCAGGGGTTTCGTCGGATAAGGAGGAGAACTGTGCGGCATCGGCTAATTCTTCAGGCTCCACTTCGTCGCCGGGAATAAAGCTGGTAGCCATGCGGTTACCCAGGGTGATGGTTCCGGTTTTATCGAGGAGAAGTACATCAACATCCCCGGCAGCTTCAATTGCGCGTCCACTGGTGGCAATCACATTGTGCTGAAGGAGCCTGTCCATTCCACTGATTCCTATTGCACTTAATAAACCGCCGATAGTTGTTGGAACCAGGCATACCATCAGGCAAATCAGGACGGGTAAGGTAAGATTTTGTGAAATCGGCTTGTTTGAAGCTGCCAGGCTATAACCGAAGAACGATGGCAGAGTAACAACTGCCAGAAGAAAAATGATAGACAGGCCTGACAAAAGTATGGAGAGAGCTATCTCATTGGGGGTTTTCTGCCGTTTGGCACCTTCTACTAAGGCTATCATCCTGTCGATAAATGTATTACCGGGTTCGGTAGTAATGCGGATCATGATCCGGTCGCTAATTACTTTAGTACCGCCCGTAACTGCCGAACGGTCGCCGCCGCTCTCCCTGATAACCGGAGCCGATTCCCCTGTTATGGCCGATTCATCTACGCTGGCAATTCCTTCAATTACTTCACCATCCGATGGTATTACGTCACCTGCTTCGCAAAGGACAATATCGCCCTTTTTAAGTTCACCGGCGAATACTTCCACTTCCTGTTGGCCACAAATTTTCCTGGTTTTTGTTTGTATGCGGTTTTTGCGGAGGCTATCAGCCTGCGCCTTACCTCTTCCTTCGGCAATCGCTTCGGAGAAATTGGCAAAAAGTACGGTAATCCAGAGCCATATACCTATCTGAAGGTTAAATGATGAAAAGTGACCATTAATAATATCGGTAATCACGGTGATTGTGGTTAGTACAGAACCGATTCCTACAATAAAAATTACCGGGTTTTTAATTAATACGGCAGGGTTTAATTTGATGAAACTGTTGATTGCGGCTTCAAATAAAATCTTTTTGTTAAATATGCTTATTTGCTGTTTTGAGCTCATATTATTAAAATCTAAAAGGTAATTCCGTTATTCATTAAAAGATTCTCGATGATCGGCCCCAGCGATAATGCCGGGAAAAAAGTCAATCCGCCAACAATCAGGATAACTGCAATCAGCAGTCCGATAAACAACCAGTTATCGGTTCGGAAAGTGCCTGCTGACAACGGGGTGATTTTCTTACCTGCCATGTTTCCTGCTATAGCGAGTACGGGAATGATTATGCCAAACCGTCCAATCAGCATGCCCACACCAAGGGTCAGGTTGTAGAAAATGGAATTAGCATTCAAACCCGCGAAGGCACTACCGTTGTTGCCGGCTGCTGAAGTAAAGGCATATAGCATTTCGGAAAACCCGTGTGGTCCGGGATTTCCCAATCCTGCTAATCCGGCTTTGCTCACCGATGCCCACGCGGTAAAAACCAGGATTACGAAACTGGGAGCGAGAACCGCGAGAATAGCCATTTTAACTTCGAACGCTTCAATTTTTTTACCCAGATATTCAGGCGTTCGTCCCACCATCAGCCCCGCAATGAATACGGTGAGGATAATAAAGATGACCATTCCGTATATACCTGCACCAACTCCTCCGAAAATCACTTCACCCAGCATAATGTTTATCAAGGTAACCATTCCGGTGAGGGGCGATAAGCTGGAGTGCATCGCGTTAACAGAACCACTTGAAACTGCTGTAGTAATTGTCGACCAAAGAACGCTGTTTGTTATTCCGAACCGGGTTTCCTTGCCTTCCATCAGGGGGGTATTTCCATAGATCGGATTTGGTGAATACTCGGCATAAAGAGAGATTGCCAATCCTGCCATCAATAAAATCATCATTACAGAGAAAATAACCCAACCTTGTTTCACCGAGCCTGTCATTTTACCATAAGTAAAAGTTAATGATGCCGGGATAATCAGAATAGCCAGCATTTCCAAAAAGTTGCTGAATGGGGATGGGTTCTCGAAAGGATGGGCACTGTTGGCATTGAAAAATCCACCACCGTTGCTACCCAATTGTTTGATTGCAATTTGAGAAGCAACCGGCCCCATCGGAATATCCTGTTGCGCACCTTGCAGTGTTTGAATCGATTCGTGAACTTTAAAATTTTGTACAACCCCCTGTCCCACCAAAAGAATAGCCAGGATTATTGATAGCGGGAGCAAAACGTACAAGGTTGAGCGGGTGAGATCGGTCCAGAAATTCCCCAGCTTGTCTGTTGTTCTCCTCGAAATTCCCCGGATGAGTGCCATCAACACCGCTATGCCGGTTGCTGCGCTGACAAAATTCTGAACGGTTAATCCAATCATCTGGACAAAAAAGCTGAGGGTGGTTTCTCCGGCATACCCCTGCCAGTTTGTATTGGTCATAAAGCTCACTGCGGTATTAAACGCTGAATGCCAGGTAACATTGGGCAGATGTGACGGATTCAATGGAAGATTTGCCTGAAATAATTGGATCAGAAAAACAAAAATAAACCCGGTGAGGTTAAAGGAAAGTAAGCTGAATGCATATGATTTCCAGTTTGATTCTTCATCAGGGTTTATTCCGGTGAACCGGTATGTCAGCCGCTCAATCCAGCTTAAAACAGGTAACATAATATGCTTTTCCCCGGTAAATACCTTGCTTATATATTTCCCCAAAATGGGTGTGAAAACCATTATTAAGGTGAAGAATAAAACCAGCTGAATAATATCGTGAGTTGCCATAATTAAAATTTTTCGGGTTTAAAAAGAGAATAGAGGAGGTATCCCAGTAAGAAAATGGCTATTACAATTCCGATGACATTCATTTCGATATAATTTTTACGATACAAAATTGCATCGGATTTTATAAGGAAATTGTCAGGAACGTTGCTGGGAGTGTAAAGAAAAAATAAAGATGGCTGAAATTGCAGCAGTTAATGATAACCCTGAAAATGACTAGTGTTTGAGGTTCATAACCAGCGAAACACCTGTTTTGTCATCAAAAACAAATGGCCGGATGAATATGTCCGACTTTTTGGAGACTTTATTCAATCTGGGTATCAAATAGCCGATAGCAGAACCCACAGGAGCCCCATTCATGAGGTTTCCAAATACACAACGCTGATAATGCCGATATTGCTTCTGGTTTTTTCCCCAGCCAGAAGCACCATCCGTGAAGTAATCAAACTGTAAAGAATGTAATCGCTTGTTTTGGCTACTGACGGTGAATAGTTATAAGTTGCACTCCGGTCAAAGAAATTAACATTTTTCCGGTCGATTGGTTTATTGAATATCTCCCGTATTATTGTTTAATCAGCTTATTGACGAAAGTTGATTGATCAGTTTGAACATTGATAAAGTAAATTCCGGCAGGAAGAGTTGAAACTGAAAAATCGTTAGTGAAAAACTCTTCAATAAACTCTCCTTGTAAATTGTACAGTTTAATGCTTTTGATTTTTTTGCTGCTGTTGTTTACATGAACAATACCACTGGTTGGATTTGGATAAATGAGTATAGTATTTTCAAAATCAGATACTTCAGGAACGGATGAGATTGGCTGGGTGACTTTAATCAATTCGGGTATAAGGTTTAATAAATCACCTTGAACGAATTGCATATCCCAGCAATGATAATTATTATTAGGGGTATGACTAAAATGACTGAGATCAGGTATAGGTATTTCCGGTAATAAAGGACTTAATTTTGGATTCGGTATGGCTCTTTGATCATTTGGAACAGCGTTGGTTTCAATCATTAAATAGGAGCACCCCTGTTTTGTATTATCAGTAAAAAAACGGGCATTGAACATACCATCAAATCCCCAGAATTCCGTACTATCCGGGGAAAGCGTAATGTAACGGGTTATTGGCTTATTAGTGGAATAACCAAAATCATAATTGGATTCCTGGTGTATTCCGGGTTTATTTTTATCGTAGGTTTGATAGATTAAGCCTTTCTCCGCAAAATAATGGTTGTAAAAAAACGAGGAGGAATCAAGTGCTCCTCCTTGAGTTCCACTTCTCCATGCACGCCAGCTAATGATGCATCCACTTTCCAGCTCGGAGCCCAATGTTTTAATATGTTCCAAAATGCCACCTGTTCTGCTATCTTTTGCAGAGTAATAGGGTTCCCCACCAGAAATGGCAACCACTAATTGAGAGGTAAGGACAGGGTTATTATCAAATCTGTTTCTTAATAAAAACATCATGAGATCTGATCCTTGTGAGTGTCCCATCAATATGATTTTATTACCCTTATTGTAATGTTCGAGGTAATGATCAAAGGCGGCTTCAACATCCTTGTAAGCAACTTCCAAATAATTTTCCTGTTGCAACAATTCAGCATCTGTTTTGGGTGAATAGGTAAAAACGCCAATTGTTGCTTGTTTGTAATACGGAACAAAAACTCTGCCTAACTGAGCATAGATACCCACCTGCTCTCGATACACGAATTTTGCCGTAATCGTATCAATCTGAGGTATATCAATGTTGCGGGAGGTGGGATTCATGCTGATTGTAGGGTACACATAAAATATATCAACTCCGGTATCTGTGGTTGGAGAAGTATAGGCTATTACCGTATCCGCAGAAAGGTTTGGCAACTTAACTGTCAAAGTCAGCGATTGCTGGCGGGCAATATCTGTTGATTTCAAAATAGGATGGCACATCCAATTCTGCGGAAGATCATAATTGGTTGTTTGTGCAACTGCCGAAGCAGATATTGCAAAAATCAATGATAAAAGAAACGCTGTTTTTGTCATGATGGTTGTTTTAATTTTTCTGCTAAGATGGCTTGTTTGTCTGGCCCCGCTTTTTAGTAATTGTCGGACTCTTTTTTATTAATCCCTGAGAGTTACTTTAGCAGTATCATTTTTTTTATGTCCCTGAAGGTGCTTCCATCGAGGCTGTAATAATACAATCCGGGAGAAAAACCCGAAGCATCCCATCTTACCTCATAATTGCCAGGCTCCTGCCTTTGGTTGATCAGTGTTGCAACCGTTTTGCCGCTCAGGTCGTAAACCACCAGTTTAACCTGGCTCGATTCTTCTGCTCCGGTGGGTGCATTTTTTTCGGTCCCCACTTCATATTTGATTGTAGTTCCGAACTGGAAAGGGTTAGGATAATTCTGCGCCAGTGAGAAGGAAGAGCCCTGTACGCTGCCACGGTTCAGTCCGGTCAATTGGTTAGAGGCACCAGATGATAAATCCACCCGGGGCTTTCCAACTGAGGTCCCATTTTTATATTCGATACGACTAACCTCATAGGTCAGGCACCATGTATTTTGATCAGGATCAGTACCCTCCTTTAACCACCAGTTTGTTTCGTAATCTGTTGGGCATATCCAATAAAAGTCATAATCAAGAGCAGCGACATCAGTTGGATCCACTGGATCATTTAAGGCAGTTAAACAGGATATTTCATCACCGAAAGTGGTGGTGGAGGTCGTTTCATATTCAAAACTTCCTTCAACCTCAATACCTACTACGTGCAAGAAGCTTTTCTCCAGCTTAATGGATGCCTTATGCGAACTGGTTGTATAGTCATCCGTGTCAACTTTGATGTTATTATCTTGTTCCAGACCTGGCAGCCAGCTTGCTGATCCAACATATTTTGAAAAGCTTTTATAATTTGAGAAAGGTATACCGCGGTTCATATAGGTTCTGGGATCGCCGAAAACAAGACCCTGTTTTAGTTCCTTGACTGATTCATTTCTTTTTTCAATCCTCGATATGAAAAAATAATAAGTTGGATAAAGAAGCGTGTCTTTGGTATCGTAGACAGCGTACTTTTCCCAGTTAATAACAGGATAATTACCTATATACAATCCGTACATCTCAGATGCATTTGCAAACATTTTTAATGACTGTTCCATACTAAACGTTGTCTTATGACCAAACTTCTGGCCAAAAGTATATGCTACTTCCGCTTTAAAACCAGCGAAATGACCGGAGATTTTTGCGCCGACGTCATAACTGATTTTAGTTTCATGGGTTTCTGACTCGAAGTGGTTATACCGCACGGCAGAGATATGAAGAAGGTCAGCGGTGACATACTTGTCGTTCGGGTAGTTAGCGGATGCAGGATTGAGGTAGTATGGCGGAGGACCCTCTATATATCCAATATAATGGATGTTTTCAGCATCTGAAAGCCTTTGTTCCACCCCATGACCTCTACGTTTCCAGTGGTCAGTCTCAGCCCATGCACAGTTCAGCGGATTGTTCCAATCATCATAGCCCCTGTAAACCACACACATAAACTGCCTGATTGATGAGTCAGCGGGCTGATATACCGGAAAATTGGCAACGGTGAGTGTCACCGGCTTCGAAGCCCACAGGTAATTCTGCTTCACCAGGTTCCTTTCCTGAAGAGTCCATTTATCATCTCCGTCGATCAATTGATAGCGAAGAATCCTATGGCGGCAATATCCGTTGTCCTGGTGTTGCATTTTCATGAAAGCCTGGGTGCAGAAACCCTTACTTTCTTTATCACCTTCAATGGAACCCTCAGAAAGCGCCACTGAAGTATAATCCGAGTAGTCATCGATCACGATATTGCGGATTTTCATAGGTTGTCCTGTTGTATCAATATTATACTCTGCAAAACGAACATTGTGAGCGTCGGTCACATAAGCAAACTGCAGTTTTGATTTTATTTTCGAGTCAGTTATATCGAAGTAAGTTTTTGAAATGGCTGAGATACTGTTATAATAGCCAACTGTGGCACCGGTTTCCATCTTTTTCCAGCTTTTTGAATCTGTTGGTTTAGTGGTCCAATAGATGGCTACGTCCTGTGTTTCCCCATCTCGGGCCAGGAGGTAAAGTTTATCGTAAATCACACAAGCCGACATGAAATTTCCCCTGCAACCACTCGGACCATCTTTTACTTTGGTCCAATTATCATCCTCGAGGTCAAAAGTAGAATAGCCAACTGTACCATCCTTTTTGTAGACGAATAAGTAAAGGGTTTCATTGAACACTACCGGAGCCGGTTGCCAGGAGGTCTGATGGAGATCCTTCAGGTGACTGTTTGTGCTTTTTTGACTGCAATCCCAATAAACTTCCGTCGTTTTTTTCGAGGTATTGTCCAAAATCCTGACAGTAACTTCTTCGCCATGGTTGTAACTAACAAAATTCCAAAGCTTACCATTGAAGGCAACTGTTGCCATTTCATCCGCTTTATCACCTACATGCCCTTCCAGATCCTTCTGGCCTTTAAAAATGCCCTTGGTGTCGTTCCAGTCACAAAATACGCGTAATGGCAAAAAACTCAAGCAAGCTATCAGTAGAAGATGTTGTATTGTTTTCATTTTTTACTCCTTTAAAATCAGATTATTACACGGATTCCATAGGTTGCCCTAACCGGGTTTGGGAATGCAGCCCGGAGATACACGGAAAGATTCTTATTGAAGAAATACTCCATTCCGGCAAAGGCATAGATTGCTCCGCCCCTGACCTGGCTGTCAAATTCGGTAACATTGTTATAGGGTTGGCCATGACCGTCTTCGGTCAAAATCTGCTCTTTGGTGACAGGATGTATAAACAGCTGTGAAAATCCTGCCCCTGCATAAGGAACAAATTTCCCCAGCCGGTATGACAGTGCAACATTCATTTCATAATACATGGATTGTAACTGGGTCGATAGGACGGATTCACCGGAAAGGTTATCCACCATTACGGAACGGGTTTTACAGTAATTGTATGACAGCAGGGCCATTGCGCCCAAACGTTCAGTGATTTTCTTCTGGTAATCCACGGCCAGGCCCAATGTCAGGGCCGGGTAATCGGTAGTGATTTGTTGGCTTCCTTCTTTGGAAATCCAGCTTTCAAAATAGAAATGGTTAACACCGGCGTAAGCACTGACACCGAGTCCCCCGGCAATCTGGTACCCAATTTTCACCCCGCTCATGCTGCTGGTGTATGCAGTTCCAAAATTATCATTGTACTCCTGGATCTGATCTGCGGGATATTTGTAGGAAGATTCTCCCTGCCAAAGGAAATAATTGTTGGTGTGCGCGGTCAGCCTGAGGTCCTGGAACCGTGTAAACTGGTAGAACGGAGTAATGAAAAAGGCTCCCTTTGGTTTCTCTGTTTCCCCCGATGAAGTTCCTGGAAGCGTAAATGTGGATCCGCAAACAAGGTTAGAAATACTTATGGCACCGTACACAGCGATACCCACCAACATCCGTTTCATGAACGGATGAATTTTTAGGTTCTGAACAATTTTAAAGGCTTCAAGATTCATAATTAAGGGTTTAGTTTACCTGTGGACCAAAATAAACGCATTCGTCATTATAACTAATTGGATTATAGGGGGCAATAGGAAAGAAGTTTAAGCAAGTTAAATTTGATGTGCAGGTGGTTTAGCTCCCTATAAAGTGGTCAGTTGTCATTTCGCCGCTAAAAGTAAAAAAAGTTTTCAGAGTATTCTATCAACAAAAATTCGCTGTTTGAGCAAACATTCATTTACAACCTCCGTTGCGGATGAAGGTGGTTGGGAAAGACTGTGACACTGTTCGCAAAGAAGGGATCTCTATCGGGAAAGAAAACTTGCTTTGCCTGGAGAATTCTATCTGTTAAATTCTGCAACCTGAAACCTGGTTGGAGGTGCAGAAATTAAGTCACCTTTTATTATGAAGATCTCAAATTTTACTGTTTGATAATCTTTCTAACAGATATCCCTTTAGTGGTAACAATATTTACTAAATAGATACCCTTCTTTAATCCAGAAATACTTCTTGCAACCGATATATTATCAGTCGAATATCGTTTCAATAATTTCCCCGATAAATCATAAATATAAACACTTTTAATTTTACTTTCCGGACTGGAAATGGAGATATTTTTTTTCGCCGGATTGAGATAAACGGATACTTTAAATTGGTTAGCGTTATATTCTTCAATGGAATTATTGTTAACAAAAAGAATACGGCCTTCCCCATCCGGATTACCGTAAATACCTTTGGCAGAGATTACCCCATGCAACCCCCAGGTATGGGTTGAATCGGTTACATAGGTGATCAGGGCTTCGTCCAAACTGGAGTAATTACCAATTTTGCTTGCCGACGCATCGGAAAACATGGTAAAACCATCACCGCCAACCGCCATAAAATCATTAGTGGCTACCGTATAAGTGCTATCGGGATTTAGAGGTACCCCATTAACTAATACATTATGAACCCGATCGGGCGTTTTTTTATCTGTAAAAACAACAAACTGCAAACCGGATACCTGTGGAAACCCTCCGCAAACCTCTGGTGCCAAACGGGCACTATACTCCAGCGCTTCCAGTATTTTACTGCCAGGCATCTTTAATTTAATCACATCATTCCCAAACGGGAAAACTTCATTCAGATTTCCTGCGGTAATATTCCCGATCCGAAGGCTGGTCCGTATCCCACCGCCATTGGTTATGGCTATTTGAGCATCTGAAACATACCTTAAGGCATCAGCAGCAAAATCGCCTAAATTAGTTTCACCGGTTCGCGCGCCATGATGATACAAAGTAGTATCCACTGCCTTTTTTTCACCATTCAAAAAAACCTCCGTGTAAGCCACCTTCTTATTCAAAACCGGCGCTAATTCTGCATTCATGGCCTTTATCATGTTATATATTTCCAGATTAGCGGTCATCACCGGCTTACCTTGCGCATCCTTGTCACCCGTATTGATTTTACCAGGTACCGCTGAAATAAAATCTTCTTTGATCCGGGAATCTTCAACCACAATTTTACCGATAAACTGTGAATAGCTGCCGGTTTGAACCAGATGCACGTTTCGTTTTGACCTGTCCTGAATAAGGGTATCCATTTTGGTATGCGAATGCCCGTCAATTAAAATATCAATACCGCTTGTAGCTGGAATAATGTCAATTGAACGATTGGGAATACTTTCATTATCAACACCCAAATGACCAAGAACTACCACGTAATTTGCTCCCGCGGCTTTAACGGCAGTTATTTGATTTTGAAGAAATGCGGCCAGGTCACCCGGGCCTTCATCAAAGGTATAGCCGGTTGTATTGGTTGGTTTTGATGAAGTGAGTGTTTCAGGAGTAGATACCCCGATTACCCCCACTTTTGTTGAGCCGAAAGTAAAGACGTGATAAAAGCCGGCGCCAATGGAAGTGTTGGTTCCTACTAATCTGGCATTGGTCAGCGGCAAAAATTTCATACTCTTTTTTAATTCCAAAACTCTTGATGTGCCATAATCAAATTCATGATTCCCTAGTGTAACTGCATCATATCCAACAGTATTCATAAGGCGAACCATGCTGGACCCCTTGGTAAAATTACCCAAAGCCAATCCTTGTATAAAATCCCCTGCATCCAGAACCAGCACATTCTCACCGGCTGATACCAGCGAATCGTGAACCGCCTTGATTGCCGCGTAACCCAGATTATTGGCATCAACCCTGCAATGTACATCGTTGGTATGTAAAATGGTTAATTTGAAACCGGGAGCCTGAGAAAATAGACAATTGAAACTGAAAATGCCAGCTAATAAAAACAACCAGATTTGCACACTTAATTTTCGCATGGTAAGAAGTTTTTATCAGTTATCGAGAATTATTTATGTCAGTAAAAGTAAAGAATTATTTCCCCAAAAAGGATTTTGCTCTGTTTTCGGCATTTTCCCGGAGGTTGTAATAATAAAAACTAATATCATAACCGTGATATACCCCAATACCCATTGGACTGCCCTGGGGAGTGAGTAGATTTTCGTCAGCTGTACTGCAGATAAGTACACCCTGCTTCTTATCTATTTTAGCATCGGCATATTGGGGCACTTTTTTAAATTCCTGGGTTACCGGATCAGGCATGAATGACCCCAAACCTTCTGCAACAGTTGCCACTGCCTCATCGCGGGTCCAGCTGATCGGATTGATAACCAGTCCCACATTATTTGCGACGACCAGATTATTCCCCGGAAGTACATTGGGTGACTGGGTGTTGTAAGAAATGATAATTCCCGTATCGTTGGGCCCTTCAGCATATTTCAAATGCGGATTATCGGACATAAATTGGGCGGTAACGGGATAACCGAGTACGTAAGCCGCCACCATTCTTTTATAAACCTCAGGATTATCGCGCATGTATTCCGAAAGGAGGACGAGAATAACGTTGGCTCCCTGGGAATGGCCGGCAAGGATGAACGGACGTCCATTATTGAAGTGCTCGATGTAGTATTTAAAAGCATCTGTCACATCTTGAGAGGGTGTGCCTTTTATAACATTCCAGCGATCAGCCTCCGGCAGGCTGAGTGTGTATTGAGCATCTGCCTGACGGTAATAGGGCGCATATATGTTGCCTGCAGTTTCAAAAGCTGTGGCCTGGCGCGCGTAAGCAACCACCGATCTAAGCAGCATGATGGGGTTATCAATTGCACAAATATTAGATTCGGCCGGATCTACTTTGTACCAAACGGTTGGGTAAACGTAAAAAACGTCAACTGGTTTCACCGGTGCCGGTATGGACAGCCAGTGGGAAGATTGCGAATAATCGATGGAACTGCCCGGCTCATCTTTGTTGCAACCGGTGACTGCAACCATCAGGTAGGTCAGCGCTAAAAGCGGCCACATGTTTTGGAACGATAGGTGTGTTTTCATAAAGGATTAATGTATAGAGGAGTTTTTAATATTTTTTCAGATAGATATTTGCCCTGTTTTCAGCGTTGGCCCTTATATTGTAATAGTAGAACGCGTAATCATAAATGTGATACACCCCCAGACCCATGACATTGCCATCAGAAGTCAGTGAGTGTTCATCTGCTGTGGTGCAAATCAGCATACCCTGAGTTTTATCGATGCGTGCATCGGCATATTGAGGACCACGTGTAAATTTCCCGCTTACCGGATCGGGCAAATAGGAACCCAGGCCTTCAGCAGTTGTAGCCACTGTCTCATCGCGGGTCCAGCTGATCGGGTTGATTACGAATCCTACGATGTTGCCAACAACCGGGTTGTGCCCGGGAAGAACATTGGGCGATTGCGTGTTGAAGGAAATGATTACGCCGGTATCGTCGGGTCCTTCTGCAAATTTCAAGTGTCCGTTGTCGGCCATAAACTGAGCGGGAACCGGATACCCGATCATATATGCCGCGATCATCCTTTTATATACTTCCGGATTTACAGCCATATATTCCGACAAAAGAACCTGCATTACATTGGATCCCTGGGAATGACCTGCAAGGATGAACGGGCGTCCGTTGTTATAATGTTCAAGGTAATATTTGAAAGCATCGATAACATCATGAGCGGGTATTTCGGAAACAATCTTCCATCGCTCGGCCTCAGACAGGGTAAGCATATAAGGGGAGTCGGCCTGACGGTAAAAGGGAGCAAAAACATTACCTGCTGTTTCGAAAGCCGTAGCCTGGCATGAGTAGGCTATCAGTGACCCTGAAAGCATGGTTTGGTTGTCAATCGCACAGATGTTTGATTCGGCAGGATCTGTCTTGTGCCATACGGTGGGGTAAATATAAAAAACATCAACCGGTTTTATGGGCGCAGGCAGTGAAAGCCAGCGGCTGGATAGCGAGTAGTCGATGGCGCCGGTTGGCTGATCTTTGCTGCACCCTGTTGCTGAACAACACAGCAACAGTACGAGTAAGGCATTGGAAGTCTTCATTTATTTAAATTTAAGTTATTTCAGCAGTATCATTTTTTTGTAGTCCCTGAAATTTCTGCCATCGAGGCTGTAGAAATATATACCGGGAGGAATATCCGAAGCATTCCATATCACTTCATAATTGCCTGGCTCCAGCCGCTGGTTAACCAGGGTGGCAACCACCTGGCCATTCAGGTTGAATACCACCAGTCTGATCTGGATTGTTTGTTCTGCTCCGGTGGCTGTCTGGTTTTCGCTCCCAACCTGGTATCTGATTGTGGTGGCCAATCGGAATGGATTGGGGAAATTCTGGACCAGCGAGAAGGAAGCGTCCTTTGTGCCGACACGCTCCAGTCCCGTAATTGACCGTGAATCACTGGCCAGTGTTCCGGTAATTTGCGCTGTATCATCCGATGTTACTCCAAGTCCTGGTTTCCCAAATCCGAGGCCGTTTTTATAATTGATAAAGGTTACCTCATAAGTCAGGCACCAGGTATTTTGAGAAGGATCAGCCCCTTTCTTTAACCACCAGTTGTCCTTGCCGGATGTGGGGCATATCCAGTAAATATTATAATCAAGTGCTGTGACATCAGTGGGGTCCACCGCTTCATTCATGGCCGTAAAGCAGGTTAATTTGTCACCGACAACCGTTTTGGCAGTAATTTCATATTCGAAACTTCCTTTCACCTCAACTTGAATTGCAGGCAAAAAACTAACCCCCAATTTGACGGTTGCCTTATGAGTATTGGTTTGGAATTTAGTGGTTTTAACCTCTACGGAACTCTCCGCGTCCAGGCCTGCCCTCCAGGATGCCGAATTACGTCCGTAATGGTTGTATTTTTCATACGGCAAATTCCTGTTCATATAGCTTTTGGGATCTCCCATAATCAGGCCTTTTTGCAGTTCGCTCACCACTTCAACTCTTTTCTCACACCGTGTTATAAAAAAGTAAAAAGTCGGATAAAGAGGGCTGTCCTTGGTGTCGTAAACTTCATATTTCATATAGTTGATAACCGGATAATGACCTATGTACAATCCGAACATTTCCGATTCATTGGCATACATCTTGAATGATTGTTCGATTGTAGCTTCATACTCCTTGCCAAACTTCTGACCAAAGGTGTATCCAACTTCTGCTTTAAAACCAGCATAATGACACTTGATTTTTGCACCCACATCATAACTGATTGTTGATTCAGTGGATGATGTTTCTGCATGGTTGTATTGCGCAGCGGAGATCGGTTGATTGAATTTATTGATATACTTGTCGTTGGAATGGATTTCAGATGCATGATTTGCATAAAATGGCGGCAGACCCTCGATATAGCCGATATATTGTGTATTTTCAGGTCCTGTGAGCTTTTGTTCAACACCCTCACCAAAATATTTCAGATGATCAGTCTCAGCCCAGGCACAGTTCAGCGGGTTGTTCCAGTCATCATAGCCCCTGTAAATAAGGCACATAAACTGCCTGATTGAAGAGTCGGCCTGCATAACCGGGAAATTTGCAGCAGTAAGAGTAATTCGATGTGAAGCCCAGAGGTAATTCTGTTTCACCAGGTTGGATTCCTGCCCGGTCCATTCACCCCCGTCAATGAGTTGATAGCGTAGAATCCGGTAGCGGCAATAGCCGTTGTCCTTGGTGTCCTTCTTCAGGAAGGCCTGTGTGCAGAAACCCTTGCTGCCTGAATCACCCACGATCGAGCCTTCAGCCAGCACCACTGATGAATAGTCATGATTATCGGCGATTACAATATCCCGGATCAGGACGGGTCTGGAGGTTGAGTCGATGCTGTATTCTTCAAATCGAACATTCTGCCCGACTGTTACATACGCAAACTGCAACTTCGAATTTATTTTCGAATCCGTATCGGGATATGATTTTACAATGGCAGAGATGCTGCAATAATCTCCGACTTTAGCAATGGTTTCCATCTTCTGCCAACTGTTTTCATCAAAAGGGGTGCCGGTCCAGAAGATAGCAATATTTTGTGTATTACCGTCCCGAGCCAGCAGGTATAGTTTATCGTATATCACCACGGCTGACATGAAATTTCCTCTGCAGCCGGAAGGACCGGATCTAACTTCTTTCCACTCAGTTTCAATCTCATCGTAGGTGGTGTATCCAATTGTACCATCCTTACGGTAAACGAACAGGTATAGAGCCTCATTAAACACAACAGGGGCTGGTTGCCAGGAGGCTTCATTCATTCCCTTCAGGTTGTCGTCCGCATCATTTTGGCTGCAATCCCAGTATACTTCTGTCGTATTTTTCGATTTATTGGAAAGGGTCCGGACAATTACTTTCGCTCCATCTCCGTAATTAACAAAGTTCCAGAGCTTGCCATTGTAAGCGATTGTTGCCATGCCTGCTGATAAGTCTGAAAGATGTATTTCAATGTCCTTCTGGCCCTTGAAAATACCCTTTGTATCACCCCAATCGCAATAACCGTGTACTGGTAATAAACTAATTGAAGCTACCAGTAAGATGAATTTTATTGTTTTCATTATTTTACTTCTTTATAATCAAATGATTACTCGAATTCCATAAGTTGCCGTCATTGGGTTGGGGAATGCAGCTAATGCTACTATGGTAAGCGCTGCCGAAATGGTCATTGTACTCCTTGATCTCCCCGGCAGCATACTTATATAAGGATTGTCCCTGCCAAAGCATATAATTGTTGGTGTTCGCAATGGACGCAGATCCTGAAAACTTGTGAACTGATAAAACGGAATGATGAAAAAGGCTCTTTTAGGGGTCTCTTTGACGATTAAGGTGTCTCCGGAAGCTGGGAATGATGCTCCGCTAAGGGTATTTGAGATACACATTGCAGCGATCAGAATAATAAATATGGATACTCGTTTCATGACTTTTTGATATTTTATGTCAGTCTATTATCCAAAACAAATGTTTACCCTTCTTACAACATTCTCTCTCAGGTTATCGATAGAGCAAATGGGGCGATCAGTCGCAGCCTTTTTTATAAAGTTGGCCTGGTAAATGTAAAATGCATCAACTGGATTCCGCGGGTAACCCAATAGGTTCAGCCAGTTAATTATCAAGTGGTTAACACTTGAATTGGACATTGCCAAGAGGTGTGCAATGTAGATGATATTTTTTATCAAATAGGGACAAAAGGTAAATTTATCATCCCAAATGGTAAATTTAGATGGACAAAAGGTAAAAAACCCTTGATTTCGTCCCTGCTTCTCAAATTGAACTACATTTATGAAAAAATGAAATGAAATGGTCGCCACGCTGATTCAGAATACGACAACGGGCAACATCCTCGAATTTCCGAAACTCGTGAAGATTGGTTTTTTACTTGTGCCGGTCGTTGTAAGCCTGATCTGGGCGGTTAAACTGAGGCAGAACCGATCAGAAGGCGGAGCACCTCAAAGGTTCCTCTCGAAGTTCATGACGGTGGCCGGTATGCTCTTTTTTTGTCAATTACTCTATTATGCACCCGTACCTGTCCTCTTCCCCTGGTTTGACCTTCCACTTACATTTTTAGGTTTAATTATTTTCCCTTTGTACTACATCTATTTCAGGATTTTAACCGTAGATGAGAAATTTTCATTCAGAGCTCATGCCCGCTATCTGGTCCTGCCGGTAGTTATCGTTTCCATATACGCTATCGGGATGTTTTTTGCAGATAAGGAAGAGTATAGCAACATCCTGTATAATCACCCGATCGAAAACATGTCGAAAAATGGCCGGTTTCTGAAGATGGTACGGTTGATTATCATGATAATATTTTTTTTAAAGTTGATTCTGGCTGTTCTTGGAAACCAGATGCTCCTAAAAAGAAGTGGAAACAGAGCGGCACAGTATTATTCTGATATTAACGATGCTGAGAATAGTTATTCCAGATCCATAAACCGGACCATGATTATAGCGGTGATTATTTCATTAGTATTCAACAGCGTAGGCCGTTCATTCCTGGTTTCGAATCACCTGGTGCTTGTTGCCGGGGCGATGTTGTTTTCAATCACTCTTTATATTATTGGTAAACAGGGAGTTAAGGCTAAACTGGTCAATCCGGGATTCAGCTTTGATATTACTAACCAAAGTACCGATCAATGGGAAAAGAAAGCGCTGATTTCCGGTGAAAGATTGCATCAACAGTTGCTTTTCGAATTTGAGCATAACAAGATTCATCTTAAGCCGGAGCTAAGCATTATTGATTTGTCAAAAATAATCGGCACCAACAGATCTTATGTGTCAATCATTATCAATCAGAATTTTAATCAAAACTTTTGCACTTTTGTTAATGGCTTCCGGATACGGGAGCTGGAAAAAATGATGACTGAAAATACAGGATCCAGCACAGAGGAATTAGCGGAAAGTTGTGGCTTTGGTTCAACAAAATCATTAAAGCGGGCAATCCGGGTCAAAACCGGATTATCATTCCCGCAATTTAAAAAGCAAATAGCTGATTTTAAATAAGTATCAAATACATTTATTTCCCCAAAAACTTATTGGCCCTGTTTTCAGCATTGGCTCTGAGATTGTAATAGTAGAAACTAATATCATAACTGTGATATACCCCCGGGCCCATCGGACTGTCCTTGGGAGTGAGTGCGTTATCGTCAGCTGTACTGCAAATAAGCACACCCTGTACTTTATCTATCTTAGCATCAGCATATTGATAGATCTTTTTATATTCCTTGGTTATCGGATCGGGCATGAATGATCCCAGGCCTTCTGCAACAGTTGCCAAGGTTTCTTCACGGGTCCAGCTGATCGGATTGATCACCAGTCCTATATTATTTGCGACGACCAGATTATGCCCAGGAAGTACAGCGGGAGACTGGGTGTTGTAAGAGATGATAATACCCGTATCGTTGGGCCCTTCGGCAAATTTCAAATGCGGATTATCGGACAAAAAACGGGCGGTAACGGGATAACCGGTTACATAAGCCGCTACCATTCTTTTATATATCTCTGGATTATCGCGCATGTATTCCGACAGGAGGACGAGAATAACGTTGGATCCTTGGGAATGACCTGCAAGGATGAAAGGGCGACCGTTGTTAAAATGTTCAATGTAGTATTTGAAAGCATCTGTAACATCCTGAGCTGGTGTGCCTTTTATAATATTCCAGCGATCGGCTTCAGGCATACTGAGGGTATAAATCGCATCCGCCTGCCGGTAATAGGGGGCATATACGTTGCCTGCAGTTTCAAAAGCAGTGGCCTGGCGTGCGTACGCAGCCAATGATCCTGCCAGCATGATCCGGTTGTCGATTGCACAAATATTTGATTCGGCCGGATCTAACTTATACCAAACGGTTGGGTAAACGTAAAAAACGTCAACTGGTTTCACCGGTGCCGGCAGAGAGAGCCAGTGGGAAGATTGCGAATAATCGATAGAACTGCCCGGCTTATCCTTGCCGCAACCGGCTGATGGACCACATAGCAACAGTAGAAAAAGAAATGCCGGGAGGAAACGGAATGAGCGCAAAAACCTAAATTTTTTCATGATGACTTGTTTGAAGTGCTATTGAATAGTATTGATTTCTTTCCGCCCTTGATTCCGGAATTCGATAACAAAAATGAAGAATTGTCGGGGGAATCGAACCATCATTTGGAGACTATTTGACCAAATGATTTTCTCCAGTATCTTTGAACATTGGTTTGCCAATTGGTGGAAATGATGAGGTCATATTGAATTATAATTTACATCCATCATGAAAGTTTTCAAACTCTTTATGAAAAGTTTGGCGGGCACCATGCTCTTCCTGTTAATCCTGTTTATCAGTGCCGGGTGTCTGGTAGTCCCTTTTCCTGCTATAAATGGATAATCCTTAGATCCTTGCATGCGGATATTCTCCTTTTTTGCAGGAGTTTTTGGCTGGAAAAAGTTCGTTTATTAGGTTAATTCTTCAGGCAGCGAACGGAGTACCCGATGCTGAGGCCTTGTTTATTCCTTTCAACTCCATCGCTGGATACAATATCCAGGGAGCGATACCAGCCTCCATAAACGGTACCACCGTTCCAGTTCCACGATGACTCCCTCGATGATGACCAGAAGTAATGCATGATTTATGAGAAATTTTGCAGAAAACAATTAAAGTTTTGCAATCTATAATAGTTAACTTTAAGTGCTCTATCCTTTAGTACATTAAGACCTCTGGCCATGAAAACTATTATTTTCCTTTGCGCACTTCTCCTGGTAAGTATGACTACCCGGATAAAGGCAAAAGAACTTCAGGTATTTTTCTGCAATGCCACCTTCAACAGTCAGGCCGAAGAACCCTACGTTGAAACCTATCTGAAGGTTATCGGTCAGTCGGTCAACTATGTAAAAACAACCCGAGGTTCCTACCAGGCCTCCCTTAAAGTCACCATCTTATTTAAAAATCTTGATAAAATAATTGAGTTCAGGAAATACGACCTTCTTAGTGCTGAGCTGGTCGACACTTTAAACAGCCTGCCAGACTTTATTGATCAACAAAGAATTTCCCTTCCGTATGGTGTTTATCAACTTGACCTGTCGGTAGCGGATAACAACAATAGGCAGAGTCCTATTAAGAAGTCCGGTACGGTTGCCATGGAATATGATAAAACAAATCTAAAATTCAGTGATTTTCAGTTTGTTGAATCTTTCAAAGCTACCGGGCAGGATAATATTCTATCGAAAAGTGGATTTGATCTGGTACCCTATGTAGATGATTTCTACCCGCCTTCAGAGAAAGTAATGAACTTTTACATCGAGTTGTATAATGTGGATAAGAAGATTGGAGGAAATCAGATTTTCATATTCAGATACTATATAGAGTCATTGAAAGATCAAATTGTTATGGAAGATTTTGTGGGATTCCAACGACAGAAATCAGCACCAGTCAATCCACTTCTGGTAACGATGCCCATACCCGACCTCCCAAATGGAAACTATAGCCTCGTAGTAGAAGCGATCGACCGGAATAATTTACTTTTGGCAAAGCATAAGGTTGGTTTTCAGCGTAGTAATCCGGGACTTCAACTTGACGAATCCGATGTTAGGGCGATCGATATTTCTTCAACATTTTCAGAAAAAATATCATCGCTGGATTCATTAAGATTTTATTTGCAAAGTCTGAACCCGATTGCTACCATGAAGCAGAACCAAATTGTGGATAAGGTGTTGAAGACGAACGATATTGGTCAGATGCAGAAGTTTCTCTACGGTTTCTGGAAAACAAGGAATAATCAGTATCCGGAGGAGGAATGGAACAATTACAAATTTCAGGTTCTGGCAATTGAAGAATCTTATAAGACTAAGGTCAAGCATGGTTTTGAAACGGACATGGGATACACCTGGCTTAAGTATGGCACTCCGGATCAGGTTGAAGACAGCAAACATGAGCCCAATGAGGTTCCTTATATAATATGGCAATATTTTCATATTGAAAACCAGAGCAATGTTCGTTTCGTGTTTACCAATCCCAATTTGGCTGGTACTGAATATTCACTTTTCTACTCTGATGCCCGTGGCAATCGCCACAACACTGGTTTGGACGGGAGCAATTACGACAGGACCTCAGGTTTTAATACTCAGGGTTCATGGGGATCAAGATTTTTATCAAACTTCAGAAGGTAACCAATTCATGCTGTGCCGCTACATTTACCGGCTGATAATAGTTACTTTTGCCACTCAAAATGAGTACTATCCGAACAGTAACAGTTACCCGGTATATGCAACCACTCAGGGAAGGTGGCTCGTTACCGGCATTGGCCGGGGCCGATGATGGATTTAAATATGTGGTAAAGTTCAGAGGCGGAGGCCATGGCGTTAAAACCCTGATTGCTGAGCTGATAGGTGGCGAGTTGGCACGGGCTTTGGGTTTAAAAGTGCCCGAGCTTGTTTTTGCTGAATTGGATGAGTGTTTTGGCCGTACTGAGGGGGACGAGGAGATTCAGGATCTGTTGAAAGCCAGTAAGGGATTAAACCTGGGATTACATTTTTTATCGCGTGCTTTTACTTATGATCCGGCTGTAACTAAACTTGATCCGCTGCTGGCTTCTAAAATTGTATGGCTCGATAGTTTGATTACCAATGTCGACCGGTCGTTCCGGAATACCAATATGCTGATCTGGTACCGCGAATTGTGGCTCATTGATCATGGATCGTGCCTCTATTTTCATTACAACTGGGATGGATGGGAAAAGAAAGCCACAGGTCCGTTTCCTTATATAAAAGATCATGTTCTGCTTGCTCAGGCTACAAAACTGGAAGAGGCGGACAGGATTTGCCGTGAGTTGATCAACGAAGAAAAGATCCGCGAAATCGTGCAAATGATACCTGACGAATGGCTTGGATGGGAATCGCATATTGAAACCCCGGATCAGTTAAGATCAGTATATTTATCCTTTTTAAGTCAAAGACTGAATTATTCAAAACAGTTTATAAAAGAAGCGCAGGATGCAGCAGAAGCACTTATATGAGTATGCCATAGTAAGGGTGGTTCCTTTGGTTGAGCGCGAAGAGTTTGTGAATGCCGGCGTGATTTTATTCTGCAAAAAAGAAAAATTCATTCGTATGCAATATCATCTTCGCGAGGATAAAATACTTGCGCTGATGCCAGGGGCGGATATGGATGAGATCAGGAAAAATCTGGAAGCTTTCTGCAAAATAGCTGCCGGAGAAAAAGAGGGCGGACCGATTGCCCGCATGGATGAGGCTGAACGATTCCGATGGCTCACTGCTGTGAGAAGTGCATCAATTCAAACTTCAAGGCCTCACCCCGGCGTTTGCTCCAATCTGGAAGATACAATTAAATCCCTGTTTTCGGAGATGGTAGGGTAGTGAATGAACGGCCCGGCTGAGCGGTAAATCCCGGTAAGGTGAGTATTCCAACCAGGCACCCGGACTGCTCAAAACTATGCAGCCACCTGTTTTTTGTTACATTTGTTACTGAAACACAAAGCAATGAAAAAGTATTTTAATACAGCCGGCCCATGCAACGATAAGGCTCATTACATGGTGCCGGCAATCAGCAGGAACAAAGAAATAGTTTCACTGATCGATCAGGGGCATTATTTCGTGATCCACGCACCGCGACAAACGGGCAAAACAACTTTACTGCTCGAATTGACCAACAAAATTGATTCTGAAGACCAGTATTATGCCTTATATTGTTCATTGGAATCGGTGAATGCTTTTCCTGAACCTGAGCGGGGGATCCCGGAAATACTGTATAATCTAAAATCCGAAATTAAGTATTCGAAGCTGCCTCACCGGCAAAGATTTGCAGAGAATTCGAATGTCAGCGAAATTTCAACTCTCATAAAAAATGCGCTGAGAGATTACTGTGCCTTGCTTGACAAACCCCTGGTGGTTTTTTTTGATGAAATTGACGGACTTGCAGATGGCACTTTGGTAACCTTGTTAAGGCAGTTGCGTGATGGTTTTATCACCCGTGGCCGGATACCGTTTGTACACAGCATTGCGCTGGTGGGTATGCGCAACATAAGAGATTTTAAATCAAGAGTCAGGGAGGACCATTTAACGATTGGATCAGCCAGTCCTTTTAATATTATCACTGAAGCCTTAACCGTTAAAAACTTTTCGCTTTCTGACGTAAAGGAACTTTATGCCCAACATGCCCAGGCAACCGGTCAGCTATTTGAAGCTATGGCTGTTGAAGAGGTGTTTGAACAAACCGACGGGCAACCCTGGCTGGTTAATGCCATTGCCCGGGAAATTGTTCAGAAGATTTTAGATGATGATTACACAAAACCCATCACAGTAGCTTTTGTTGAAGAGGCCATCCAGAGTATTATTCTCCGTCGCGATACACATATCGATAGTTTGCTCGATAAACTTAAGGATCCCCGGGTATTGAAGGTATTGGAACCGGTAATATTGGGGAAAACAAATGCAATAAACCTGGCAGGCGATGATGCACGGTATTGTTTGGATCTGGGTCTGATAAAGGATCGTGACAAAGTTTTGCAACCTGCGAATAAAATCTATGCAGAGGTCATTATCAGGTCATTAAACTATAATACACAATACCATCTGAATGGTGTGATTGGGAACAATTGGATCGACGATTCAGGGAATGTGGATATGGATGGATTATTAATGGGATTTCAGCAATTCTGGAGAGAGAATTCCGATGTCTGGTCAGAGAAATATGAATATAAAGAAGCGGCGCCCCATTTAATCCTGCAAGCGTTTTTGCAAAGAATAATTAACGGAGGTGGCTCAATAATAAGGGAATACGCATCGGGCAGGGAGCGGATGGATCTTTGCGTGGTGTACGGTAAGCACAAGTATCCGGTTGAATTGAAGCTCATGTATTCGAAGGCGGTTGTTCAGGAAGGGATCGCTCAAATAAGCAAATACATGACCACACTGGGCGAAACCATCGGCTGGCTGGTGATATTCGACCGCAGTAACCAACATGACTGGGAACGTAAGATATTTTGGAAAACAGAGAATTCCGAAGGGAAAACAATTCATGTGGTAGGGTGTTAAAAGCATCGGTCCAGGAAATGTTATTGAGATGAATGATCAAGATAAAACCAAAGAACAGTTTGAGCTGATTTTCAACACCAGCCCTGACGCGGCGATTATCACACGACTGAGTGATGGTGTGGTGGCAGAGGTGAATGATGGATTTGCCAGGCTTACCGGGTTTGCCCGAGAAGAAGTATTAGGGTTCTCAAGCATTGACAGCAAAATCTGGAAAAATCCGAAAGACAGGCAATTGGTTGTTAATGAACTTTTAAAGAACGGGTTTTGCGAAAATATTGAAGTGGTACTGATACCAAAAAACCAGATTCCTCTGATTGGTCTGATCTCAGCAAAAACCTTTTTAATGCATGGCCTTCCGCATGTTTTCACCATAATCCGCGATATTACGGGACGTAAAAAGGCGGAAGAGGCTTTGAGGCGGGGTGAGGATAAATTTCGATCCCTTTACAATAATATGTCCGAAGGCTCAGCCTTGCACACCCTCGTTTATAATGATCAGGGAGTTCCAATCGATTATCTTATTGTTGAGGTCAACCCGGCATTCGAGGCTCAACTTGGTATTTCCAGGGAAAAAGTCGTTAACAAAACAAGCAGGGAAGCTTACGGAGTGGACGAGCCTCCTTATTTTGAAATTTACTCAAAAGTTGCTTTAACCGGTACCCATGAGGCTTTCGAAAGCTACTTTGCCCCTTTGGACAAACATTTTTCCATTTCGGTTTACTGTCCTTTCAAAGGTAGTTTTGCCACCATTTTTAAGGACATCTCTGAACGTAAGCGGGCGGATCAGGCCCTAAACATTGTTCTGGCTAAATATAGGGCTCTGTTTGATATTTTTCCCATCGGAATTTCGATCTCGGATACTGCTGGCAAAATCATTGAGACCAACCAGATTGCCGAAACCCTTTTGGGCATATCGCGTGAAGAACAGGAGAAAAGGGAAATAAGCGGCCAGGAATGGAGAATAATCCGATCCGATGGTTCACCGATGCCTGCTTCGGAATTTGCCAGCGTACAGGCCATGGAGGAAGCTCGCCCGGTAAACGATGTCGAGATGGGAATTGTAAAAGGCGATAACCAGATAACCTGGCTCAATGTTTCAGCAACGCCTATTCCAATCGAAGGATATGGAGTTGCCATTGTTTACGGGGATATAACGGAACGTAGGTTGGCAGAAAATGAAAAAGAAAGAGCCCAAAAATTGCTTGAAGATTCCCAAAGAATTGGAAAGATCGGAGGTTGGGAATTTAATATTGATACCAAAGAGCTTAAGTGGACCAAAGAGATGAACCTCATTCACGAAGTTGATTTAAATATTAAGCCTACAGTGGATCAACGTTTCGAGTTTTACTCCCCTGAATCCTTGTCAGCTGTTGATGAAGCTATTCAACGGGCTATTGAGAAAGGTGAATCTTATGAAATTGATTCAGAAATTATTACGGCAAAAGGCAATCGTCGGTCCGTTAAGTCGATCGGCAGGGCAGATCTGGAGAACCGAAGAGTTTTTGGCTTATTTCAGGATATTACCGAAAGGAAACTCTCCGAAAAAGCGTTAAAGGAAAGTGAAGAAAAATACCGCAACCTTTTCGAACACTCCCAGGTTGGCATGTTCCGAACACTAATTGATGGTTCCAAGGTTCTGGAGGTCAATCAGAAGCTGGCTGATTTGCTGGGTTTTTCAAAAGAAGAGATAATTGATCAACCCTCGACCCTCCGCTATGCTAATTCAAAACGCAGAGATGAGTTGATTCCATTACTTACGCAAAGTGGTTTTGTGAATGATTTCGAAGCAGAGATTCTAACAAAAGAGGGTTCGGTTAAAGTTTTTCTCATGTCGTTTACTGTATACCGGGAAAAGGGGATATTAGAAGGATCGGCTGTTGACATTACAGAGCGCAAGAAAGCGGAAGCTGAACTTAAAATTAAAAATGAACAACTCAAGGAACTGAATGCTACAAAGGACAAGTTTTTCTCCATTATCGCTCATGACCTGATTAGCCCGTTCAACGCAATTCTGGGCTTTAGCGGCACGTTGCTAAAGGAGGGAAGGGATCTTGACATCGATTCGATTCTCCAGTACACCGAAGTCATTTATTCAGCAGCACAAAATACTTACAAGCTGTTGGAAAACCTTCTGAATTGGGCAAGAATGCAGCAAGGTGCTATTCCATTTGCGCCCAAGGCAATTTTATTCAATGGCCTGGTAAAATCGGAAATCGGAAATCTTAAGTATAATGCTGATCAAAAAAACATAGAACTTTTTAATGATACCAAAGGAGAAGTAATTATAACCGCCGATGAGGAAATGCTCCGAACCGTGCTTCGGAACCTGATTTCAAATGCCATAAAATTCACCCCCAAAGGTGGTAAAGTCAATATCGATGCACAAAGGAAGATCGACCAGATTGTAATTACCGTTTCTGATACCGGTATCGGGATTGAAAGGGAAATGATTAAAAAGCTTTTTAGAATAGAAACCAGTTTTACTACCCGCGGCACCGGGAATGAGAAAGGTTCCGGTTTGGGCTTGTTGCTTTGCAAGGAATTTGCTGAAAAACATGGAGGAACAATTTCGGTGGAAAGCAAATTCGGATATGGAAGCCGGTTCATCTTTTCCATTCCTGTCAAGGAATAATACTAAATGAAATCAGGGGAAAAGCGGTATCTTTAAACAACACTAAAAAGCCAGGTCATGCCCAATAGATTTGCTGAAATACTGAAAGGAAGCTATGTTACCCGGACTAGCGGTTATCTCGACGTAACAGCTAAAACAGAGCTTTTCAAAGAAATCAGTGCAATTTCAGGAGGCACGTTTTCAAAAAGTCATAATCCGGGAAACGTTCTTTCAACATTTAAAATTTCGATTCCATACAAAAAATGGGAGATTAACCTGACAGAATCGGATACACGCCCGCTCAAGTTTCAGATCGGGTTTGAACCCCGGCGCGATTATGAATTAATTATCGGGATAGAGGATTTCTTTGATAAGATTCTGAAAAAGTTTGACAAGTCAGAAATCGAAGTGGGCGATATTGTTTTTGACAAGCATTATTTAATTCACAGCAATGATCCTGATTTAACACGAAAGTTGCTGATTGACAGTATCCGTGATAAAATCCTGAAGCATAACCTTTACCATATCTCCTATCTGAATGATACTAAAATAAAAACATCAGAATTGATGTCCGTAGTAAGCAGGACGATTGAAGATAAAGATAGTTACCTGGATTTGATTACCCTCCATCAAATGATTATTGATAGTTTACTGGGATTGGAAATTGTATAGCATTTTTATTTGGAGACCCGCACCGGCTGTTGAAAAACATGATTTATGTTTGGGAACTTTGGAAGTTGAGGTTCCCGGTCCTCCTCTAAAATGTAGATAGGCCAGTAAGTATTCACAAAAAATGCAGATGGATCTCCTTTTTGATTTATTGACCTTTGTTCCAGTTCATTATATGTTTCAATAATTTTCCAGAAAGGCGAATCCGCTGGAGCCATCAGCTGTACCAGCTTTCTTTCCTGGGGACGAAGCCGCTTCCATAACGCTGCCTGCGAACACAAAATTTGCCTGAATTTTGCCTCAAGAGCTCTTTTTTTATCCGGATTCTGCTCTCCGTTTGCTTCTGTCATTAATTGGATTAAAAAGGCTGCCTGACTGGTAATGGTAACTTTAATACTTTCCATCAAAAAAGCTTCGGTTTCATTAATATGATCAGCGATGTAACGATCCAGATTGGGATCATTTTCTGCTAGAGGAGTGCCGGCTTCAGCCCTTTTTTGGAATATTTCACCAAAAGGTTTTGCCTCCTTGCGCATGATCCATTCATCCAGCAAAACCATTTGACCAGGCGTTAACCAAAGATAGTCAGTTCCATGGGTAGCTGTAAGATCTTTGGCTACCTTCACAATATAAGCTTCCAATCCCCCGGCCTGAGCAACCTGATCGGCGGTTGCTTCATTAAGAATTTTGATCCCCCCGGTGGTTTGAATAATTCTCCCCAAAAGAATTCTGATACTGTATTTGGCCAAATCTTTACTGTAAGCATACATGTCTTTGATATTGCTTTCGCGTGCATGAGAAATATGCATCAGGTGATCCAACAAAATATCGAGACCCATCCAGCTGTCAAATTGAACATTTGCATACACATCACTAAAGCTGCTAACATCGGTTTTTAGTTGATAATGACCACCTTCCATTACGATTTCTCCCGATTGCATGATGCCGACCATTTTTACTAAATAGTTGAAAATGTACAGGTTTCCAGGTAAAAGATAACGCTCGGGATCAACCATATTTTGCCAAAGTAATTTGAGGCTTTCAGTGCTTTCCTCGTATATTTTCTGAGCAAGGGAAGGGTTTTCCGAAAGTGCGCGAGAGAGCGCTGAGCCTTCGGTTAATAATGTTGAAGGAATTCGGGCACGGAAGGTAGGACGGGTATCGGCAAACAAGTGAATATCAAGTGCCTCTGGAGGCATTTGTGCTTTTTCATTAAAGAATTTGTCGAAGTCCTGTTTAAACTGATCCCTGATCTCTTTAGGGGTGGATTCCTTAAGAAGGGCAGTAATATCCAGGTCACTCCAAAGCCGTTTATAGGCTAACCATTCAGGATGGGCAGCGGATCCATAAAGGGTAAAGCCCACAAAATAATCAGCATATTTTGATGAAAATTGTTTGAGGAACTGGTGTCTTATAATGTCTAAAATTTCTCTTCGGCACTGATCGCTTTTTATACAATTTGCATCCTGGACATTTTTTTCGAATAACTTTCGCTGAGAGCTGAATGTAATATCTTCAAAAAATGCGGCTAAATATTCTACCCTGGCATCCAGAGAAGTTGCCTGCCCCAATTGCTGGTCCAAATCATTCAGAGCGGTGGCTATTCTTTCATTTGTGAGCGGTTCAACCTGGTTGCTAATTTCGGTTTCTGCTTTTTGCCTCTCTTCTGCTTTAGGTATAAGCCGGTTAAAATCCCAATCAGCCAGTGCTTCCCGGGCTAGCATGAGTTCAAATTCCGATTTCATTTTTTCCGCTTTCATCAAAGCTTCAATCGTTTTCATCTCTCTCACCAAATCGGAGCGGAGCTCTGTTTTCTCAGAATAAAGTTTGTGCATTACCGACAATTGCTGCCATTTGCTCTTATTTTCATTTAGCCTCAAAGCTTCATGCAATGCCAGTGTTTTATTGGATTCTTTAGCTCCACTATAGGTTTCCACCAACGCTTCGGCAATAAAATCGGCATATTCCTGATCCATTCCAAAAAAGCCAACCAGTATTTTCCGGCTTATTTCAGGTGAAGCAACTTCTTCTAAAACCTCGTCTAAAGTTTGCAGATATTTTTCCTTGATCTCTTTCCAGGTGCCTTGAGCAGAAGCCATGTTCCAAAAAGGATTGATCTGACCAAAGGTAAAATCAGCGAACCCGCACCAGAATTTCATCGACCGGCCCCAAAAGCCTTGTGATTCCTGTGCCGCAATGGCTATATCATCTATAGCTGCCATACCCCACCAGTTAAATCCCGCTTTATGCATTGCCTCACCACCCAATTTCCCGGTGAGTCCAAAAACCATTGAGTATACTCCCTGGTTCCCTAAAAATTCAAAAGTTTCCAACCCCATTTCAGTGGACATTTTCCAATCCAAATCCTTTTTCAGATTTTCAACGGCATCGGGTGCCATAATTTCCGGATTGCTTTTTGAAGCCTGGGTAAAACTCATCAACGCTCCCTGCCAATCCCACATCATCAACC
>CAIXKO010000038.1 GCA_903919925.1 uncultured Bacteroidota bacterium
AATCTCCAATCCGATTTTCCGGCAAGTGTCAATCCTTTGCTATACGCCAGAGCCTCCTCCCAGGTCATGGTAGTTGCCGACTGGATTTTTTGCCAGATTAGTCCTGTATAATTATCGGTAATGGTTTGATTGCCATTATCAGAAAAGTGAGCGACAGTAAATTCTGTAGACAGCAGATTACGAACCGCCCGGGCATGGAATTTTTTAACTCCGCCCGCGCTCACTGTTTCCGATTTTGGATGGGCGCCGATTCCCCCACCAGCGTTTACCACCCATACTTTTGAAGCATCACCGGTTTGAACCTCACTGGTCCACCAATACTCCGCAAGGGTTTTAGTAAAATAGATTGTATTGACGGCCGGATTCTGATAATCGTAATTATTTATGCTGAAAAGTTCGATACTAGTTGGGAGCCGCCAATCATCTTTACTCCCCAATATCAGGTTATTACAATAGGTTGATGCATTTTCGAAAGTCATTTCCCCACCATCCGTTTTTTGCCACATCAATCCGGTAACGTTATCGGTAACTGTTCCATCGCCATTATCGGTTAAGGATTGGGGATTAATTACCGAGTCGGAATCCTCGCCAGCCGTGGAGGTAAAACTTCCGGATTGGCCGGTATCGGGTAACCTGAATTTGATGGACTTCTGGGCATATAATCCGTTGCCGGATAACACTGCAATAATTAACAGAGAAGCAATTTGAAACAATTTAAACATGGTGAATCTGATTCTTTGATTTAATTGTTTGACGATGTTTGGGGGAAATTCTGGCACGGGTTGAGTGAAATTTTTGCCCGTACCAATTTGGTTGTATTGTCCGGGTATGAATAATCATAAAATAGCCATTAATTTTGTCAGCATTGTGAATCACGACAGTCCGGATTGCTGTTCATCATTCAACTTCGTTTATCTCAACTGACTAATTAGATTAATTTCCAAAGATTTTGAAATCAGCCCTTACCCTCTGCCTCCTTCTTCTGTTTGTCTCCCTTTTTACCGAAACGGCAACAGGCCAGGGCGTTAACCTGTTCGACAACACCAGGATACATCGGGTCGATTTCACATCGCTCAACCCTGCCGACTGGGATTCTATAACCCGGCGCTATATAAGAAAGCAGTTCACACCATTAAAGGTGGAGATCGATGGCATTGTTATGGATTCCACAGGTGTGAGGATTAAGGGAAACGGGTTCAGCGAATATTATTATGACAATAAGTACCAGCCGTTCCGGCTAAAATTCAATGAATTCCGCCAAGGTCAGAAATTCGATGGATTAAAACAGGTTAACCTACACTCGCACAATCTGATAGAAGCATTTACCGGGTTTAATATCTGGAGAACTTATGGGATGGTTGCTCCGCGTACTTCATTTGCTGAGCTTTGGTTCGATGGAGTTTTTATCGGATTATATTTACTTGTTGATGAAGTGGAAAAGGTGTTTTTAGACTGGAACTATGGAAACAACGGCGGAAATCTGTTTAAGGCCGATGCCAAGGGTGCTAACCTGAGCTGGCTGGGCACTGATCCTGCGGCTTACAATTGCTATCAACTGGAGACCAATGAAACGGAGAATAACCGCTCGGACCTGATCTCATTTTTAAATTCGGTTTATAATACGGCCGACAGCCACCTTTTAGATTCTATAAACAAGTATCTAAACGTAACGAGTTTCCTGAAATCGCTGGCCATTGAGGTTTTTATTTGCAAAACCGATGCCTTTTACGATTCGGGCCACAATTATTTCCTTTATCACAACACCACCACGGGTAGGTTTGAATATATATCCTGGGATCTTGATGCATCGATGGCCACCTATAACCGTTTTGATTTCAACCTGTACAATGGATATTACTCCATTGATAATCCAATGATTAACCGGATATTGAAGCACCCCGGACTCAAGCAGCTTTACTATTCCACTGCCTGTGAATTCATCCATTCACTTGCGGCAGATAAAAGCAGGATCAACGCATTACTCAACGATGCTGAAAGTTTGCTCAGGACCCGAAACCTGACGCTAGATTTGCCCAATTCCAAAACCGTTGAGGAGGTAAAAACATTTTATGCTGACCGTGAAACTGATCTCGAAAAATCGCTGACACGTTATCTGTTTCATTGCGATGGCAGCATGAACATTGATCATATCGCGTTAGAAAACCAGGTAAGGATCTACCCAAATCCGGCTGGTGATTTTGTTGTTGTGGAAATGAACGAAGAGGATGCCAGGGAAATCAGTATCGTTAACCTGTCCGGCAAAACAGTGTTATCGATGAAACCGGAATCCCGGGTTTGCAGGATCGCGGTTGGGGATCTGTCGCCGGGCATCTGGTTAATGAGGATACAGGCACAAGGGAATGTGATCACCCGGAAATTTGTTAAAAAATAACGTGTAGGGGCGCCCCCATGTGGGCGCCCTCTCATATTCAGTGTCGCCCCTACCGGTTTTCCCGATTGCAGAGGGCACCCACAAGGGGCGCCCCTACGGTTCGTTCGGGATTTCCCGTCTAATTTAGTTTGCCGGCCAAGGAAAAACGTTGGTCGACCTGCGTTTTGAGCTGCTGCAGGGCAGCGTCAAATCCGGTGATGCCCGACCGGAGGAAGGTGTAACCGGTCACTTCTTTCGCCGCATATTCCCTGATCAGGCCAGAAAAATAATCGTAGGTGGCAACCATTTTATCAGGTGCAAAAACCGTGGTAGCAAATTCTTTGGCAAATTGCTTGTACTGAGCATAGTATACTTCGTCGGATTTAATATAGCTGATCATTGGCCATTGGCTGGACACTCCACTCAGATCCATGTTGATTGCTCCGCCGCTCTTGCCATCCTGAAGCGACTCATTGTTATCCCATGGGATCCATACGAATTTTGCCTGTGTGGGGTCGTTGTACAGATAGTAATTG
>CAIXKO010000039.1 GCA_903919925.1 uncultured Bacteroidota bacterium
GCTGACCTTTAGCCAGGTACAGGCTCAGAAAAACAAGATCGTTGATAAAATCATCGAAATCGGTCAAACCGATAATCAGACGATGAATCATCTGGATGTTTTAACCAATCGTTTCGGTGGCAGAGTGTTAGGCTCCGATGCATATGAAAATGCTGCAGATTGGTGTGTTGCTCAATTCAAAAAATGGGGAATGGAAACTGAGCTCGATGAAGCCGGCACCCTTCCTGTAGGATTCAACCGCGGACCCTGGTTTGGCCGTTTGCTGAGCGAGAACGGAATGAGTTTACATTTCATAACTCCTTCCTACACATCCGGAACCCATGGAGTGCAGCGGGGGCATGTGGTGATCGAGCCAAAATCGCAGGCCGAATTCGATAGAATGAAGGGAGTTCTCAAAGGCGCCTGGGTGCTGATCTCCGGTCAGAATACCGGCTGGCCGATTGATTATTCTGCTGATGGCGATGTTCGCAGGGCAAAAATAATCGTTGAAAATGATTCGATCGGAAAGCTCAACCGCGATATCATGATGGAAAATCGCCGGAACCGCGATGCTGAACAAAAGAAACCTTTTCCCTTGAAAGAAGAACCTGCCTTATTCTACCGTCAAATGCGCGAAGCCGGTATCCTGGGAATTATTCAGTCAGCCCCGGTTCCCCTCCAATCGCTGTATGATCGCAGAAATATCGATAAAATGACTTTCGAAACACTGCCTACGGTGCCCGATATCAAGCTGGAAGATCAACAGTATAAGATCATTGAGCAGATGGTAAAGGAACGCCGGTATTTCCAGCTGGAGTTTGATATCCGGAACTACTTTAAAATGGGCCCGGTTAAATATTATAACGTAATCGGGAAAATCAAAGGCACCAAATATCCGGATGAATATGTGATCATGGGTGGCCACCTCGATTGTTTTGATGTGGCATCGGGCGGTGTGGACGATGGCTCGGGTGTATCCCCGGCTATGGAAGCGGCCCGCCTGATAATGGCTGCCGGTGGAAAACCAAAGCGTACCATCCTGGTTTGTTTATGGGCAGGTGAAGAATTCGGACTGCTGGGCTCAAAAAGCTATGTTGCCAAAAACAGTAAAAACTGGGATAAAATATCCAATTATTTCAATCGCGACGGGGGCCCCACTGTAGCAAACAGCTTAAGCGTACCGGAAGCCATGTATGACGATTTTGCAAGTATCTGTGAACCTCTGAACAGCATTAATCCCGATTTCCCGTTTACATTATCAAAACGCACCGGCGATCCCAGGCCGCGCCCAACCAGCGCTGGCGGATCGGATCATGCTTATTTTGCCATGAACGGTATCCCTACCCTCAGCTTTGGCACCGCAGATTCCAAGGGATACGATTTTGATTATGGTGAAATCTGGCACACCGAGCGTGATATGTACAATAAAAGTATCGCTGAATATGAAAACCATACATCAGTGGTTACCGCAGTAGTGGTTTATGGTGTTGCCAACCTCGATCATCTCCTTTCGAGAAAAGACTTGTATCTGGAACCGGTAAAATAACCGGCTTTCAATTTTTCGATCCCCGGGGATGGCAGGTGTAACAGGCTAAACTCGTATACCGATAGTCGGCCCTCGCTTTATGCTTATCATAATTGGCAAGTTCCGATGGATTGTTATGACACGATAAACAGTTAAAAACCGAGTAATTTGCTGCATTGGTGTGGCAAATTGAACATTGCTGACCCCAGGCTTCCTTATGTTTTCCGCTGTATATCGGGAAATACTGGGCATCATGATTATAGGTGGATGGTTTCCACGCAACCACCGTATGGCAAACTTCGCAATCCGTTGGGAACTGCGCGGCTGAATGCTTTGGATTGGTTGTTGCATTGTATTTGGTTAAATGGCAACCTTCACAAGTATTGGGCGTGGTGATATAGTTGCCCTTATGGCACAATGCGCAGTTAGTTGCGATCGCCGAATGAGCGCCGGCCAAAACCCAGTAATTACCATGTATGGCAAACGTTGCAGGCATCCACCCGGCGTTTGTGGTATGGCAGTCACCGCAATTAACCGATATTCCAATACTGGTATGATTTGGATTGGTTGTGGCGCTGTAATTTGCCTGATGGCAGGATACGCACGCGGTTGGGGTATTCGTATAACCGGCCGAATGGCATTTTGAGCACAATGTGGTTGCATGTACTCCGGTAAGAGGAAATGCGGTTGTGGAGTGGTTAAACGATGCATTCAGCCAATTGTTAAAAGTGTGGCACATCTTGCAATCCGTTGGATACATTTGTGTTTTGTGATCCTTTGCCCCATCATATTGAACCTGGTGACAGGAGATACATTCGGGCTGGGTTGTCAGTACACTTCCCTTATGGCAATCGGAACACTGCACAATCACCGAATGACCACCGCTGAGCACAAATCCGGTAGTGTTATGATTAAAAGATGATGGTTTCCATGCGGTGGTGTTATGGCAGGCCGAACACAGAACCGGCAGTCCGGCAGCAACATGGCCTGGTATCTGGGCCGATGTGTATTTTGAAGAATGACAGAAATTACAATCGGTTGGTGTTCCGGTGAATCCGGTGATATGACAATTTTCACACAAAGTTGTAGCGTGCGCTCCGGTTAGTGGGAAAGTTGTGGTGGAATGGTTAAAACTTGCATTCAACCAGTTGTTTTCACTGTGGCACATCTTGCAATCGGTTGGATAGAGCCGGGTTTTATGATCTTTCGCGTTATCATACTGTACCTGGTGACAGAAAATACAGGCCGGCTGTGTAGTAACCACGCTACCTTTATGACAATCCGAACATTGTACAATCGAAGTATGAGCCCCATTTAAGGTAAACCCGGTAGTGGCATGATTAAAATGATGATGGCTTCCATCCAGCCGGGGTATGGCATGACTCGCAAAGAACAGGGAGCCCGGCAGCCACATGGTTAGGATTCTGCGATGCGGTATACTCAGCGGCATGGCAGGCATTGCAATCCGATTTTGTTCCCGCCAGACTGGTAACGTGGCACTTTGAGCAGGTGGTGGTCAGGTGAATACCGGTGAGCGGGAAACTGGTGGTTGAATGGTTAAATGAAGGATTCAGCCAGTTGGTTGAAGTATGGCACATTTTGCAATCAACCGGATAAGTCTGTGCTTTGTGATCCTTAGCTCCGTCATACTGAACCTGGTGGCATGAAATACAATCAGGTTTGGCATTAAGCAAGGTTCCCTTGTGGCAAAGTGAGCACTGGGAAACCGCCGCGTGGCCTCCGGTAAGGTCGAATCCGGTGGTAACATGATCAAATGATGAAGGGGTCCATCCTGTTGTAGTATGGCAATTTTCGCAAAGTACCGGAATTCCGGCCGCTGAGTGATTTGGATTCTGAGCCGTATTGTAACGCCCGATATGGCATGAGTTGCAATCGGTTGGGGTACCCGTAAAACCAGCTGTGTGGCACTTGGCACATTGTGTAGTGGCGTGAACGCCAGTAAGCGGGAAGGCACTTGCTGAGTGATTAAAATTAGGATTCAACCAGTTATCCTCATTGTGGCACATCTTGCAATCACTTGGATAGGCCTGCATTTTA
>CAIXKO010000040.1 GCA_903919925.1 uncultured Bacteroidota bacterium
AAAACTGATGAAGTATATGGATGTATCAGATAATCAGATCACTTTTGTTTATGGCGGCGATATTTGGGTGATGCCAAAAACAGGCGGCACCGCTATTCAGATTACCCATTCGCCGGGTGAAGAATCGTGGCCGCGGTTTTCGCCAGATGGAAAATCGATTGCTTACACGGCTTTTTACAATGGGAACGCAGATGTTTTTGTTATTCCGTCGATTGGTGGTTTACCTACACGGGTAACATATCAATCATTTAATGATCAATTGGTTGACTGGCATCCGGATGGGAAGCGCCTGCTATTTTCCTCCACCCGTGAGAGTGGCCGGGGAGCCATGACCAATCTATATTTAGTGGATGCCACGGGAGGTTTCCCGGAGAAATTGAAAGTTCCTTATGCCATTCTGGCCAGCTATTCGCCCGATGGCAATCAGCTTGCCTATATTACCAGAATCACTGAAAACTATCCGTTTAAGAGATATCGCGGAGGATTGGCCTCTGATATTATCTTGTACGATCTGAAAACCAATACCGCTGAAAACATCACAAAAAACGATGCAACAGATGGAAAACCGGCCTGGGTGGGTGATAAAATTTATTTTTTATCGGATCGTGATGAAAATATGCGGCTGAACATTTGGGTATACGACACCAAAACCAAGCAGATCAGTCAGGTTACAAAAATCAAGGATTTTGATATCACGCACATGTCTGCCGGGAAATCGGATATTGTTTTTGAAGCAGGTGGCACGTTATACCTGATGGATCTGGCAACGCTGAAATATAAGCCTGTTGAGGTAAACGTTATTTCCGATCTATCGGTGGAATTACCACGGTCGGAAAATGTAGGATCGCGCATCAATAACATGACTGCTGCACCCGGAGGCAAAAGGGTGGTATTTGAGGCCCGCGGTGAGCTGTTCAATGTTCCGGCTACTGAAGGTTATGTAATTAACCTTACCCAATCGAGCGGTTCTTTTGACCGGGATCCATCCTGGTCGCCCGATGGAAAAACCATTGCATACTGGAGCGATCGTGATGGGGAATATGAGATTTGGCTGCAACCTACTGCCGGCAACACCCAACCCAAAAAACTAACCAAGCGGGACAAGGGTTACGGATACGGGTTAAACTGGGCGCCCGATAGTAAAAAAATAGCTTTTGTTGATGAAACCAACACCATATTTGTGATAGATGCTGAAAGCGGAAAAACACAAACCGTTGGGAACACGCTATATACGCTGGGCCATGGTGGTGCCCAGGGTTACACCATTTCCTGGTCGCCCGATTCAAAATGGATCACTTATGCATTGGGAACGAACAATAACAACAATGCACTTTTCGTGTACAATATTGCAGAAGGCAAGAGCAACCAGGTAACCAGCGGCTTTTATAACGATAATGACCCGGTGTTCAGTGTGGATGGCAAGTACTTGTTTTACCTGACTAACCGCAACATGTCCGCTGAGTATTCCGATTTGAATGACGGGACCTGGATTTATCCCAATTCCTCTGTTATAGCGGCCATCAGCCTAACCAAAGATTCACCCTCGTTACTGAGCGCTAAAAATGATGAGCAGGAGGAGAAAAAAGCTGTGAAGGATACCTCTAAAATGGTGGTAAAGGTTGATTTCGAAAATATTGAATCCCGTGCAGTGATTTTGCCTGCCAAACCCGGTAATATCAGGTGGGTAAAGGCTTTTGAAGGTAAAATTGTTTATTGGAGGTCGCCCAATACCGGATCAGATGAACAATCCTCATCGTTGGTGGTGTATGATCTCACCTCGCGTGAGGAAAAGCCGGTAATTTCCGATATCAGCAGGGCAGTGGTAACAGCCGACGGAAAATCGCTATTGGTATCGAGCCAGGGGAAATACGGAATTATCCAGCCGGCAGCCGGTCAAAAGATTGAGAAACCAGTTCCAACCGGTGATTTGGTTATGGATTTGGTACCGCGTGAGGAATGGCGGCAGATATTTACTGATACCTGGCGCCGGCACCGCGACTTTTTCTACGATCCCAACCTGCACGGAGTAAACTGGAATGAAATGCGCACGCGTTACGGCGCCCTGATAGAATTTGCCCGCACACGCTGGGATGTCACCAATATACAAACCCAATTGGTATCGGAAATCAGCGCAGGCCATACTTACAGCTCAGGAGGTGATGTAGAAAGTATAAGGCCCGTGCAAACCGGTTATCTGGGTATCGAGTGGGCACTGGAAAATGGTAAGTACCGGATTAAGCGGATAGTTACCCCGGCGGCATGGGACACCGATACCCGCTCACCGTTTGACCAGCCGGGTGTTAGCACAGGTGTTGGCGATTACATTCTGGCTGTGAACGATGTAACCCTTGATCCCAAAATGGATCCCTACTATCCTTTTGAAGGCCTATCGGGCAAAACCGTAGCACTCACCGTAAGTAAAACAGGTAAAACCGAAGACAGCCAGAAATTGGTAGTGAAATGCCTTACCCAGGGTGAGGAGATTAACCTCCGGTACCTGGAGTGGATAGAGAATAACCGGAAAATGGTTGATAAATTATCGGGAGGCAAGCTGGGATATATCTATATGTCAAACACATCAGCTCAGGGACAATTGGAACTGGTGAAAATGTTTTACGGCCAGCTCGATAAGGACGGATTTGTTATTGACGAACGATTCAACGGAGGTGGTGCCCTGGCCGACCGGTTTCTGGAACTATTGAAACGGCCGGTAGTTTATAATTTGCACTGGCGCTATGGCAAAGACCACACACAACCGATAAAAACCAATAATGGTCCAAAGGGCATGCTCATTAACGGCTGGGCCGGATCGGGTGGCGATGGCCTCCCCTGGGCTTTTCAGGAGTTAAAGGCCGGTCCGATTGTAGGTGAGCGTACGCTGGGAATTCTGGTTGGTCCGGCCACCGGGCACAGCCTCATCGATGGCGGCAGCATTACGGTTCCGGATGGGCGCTTGTATGCCAATGATGGAAACTGGTTTTGGGAAGGCATTGGCGTAACGCCAGATTTCCCGGTTTGGGATGATCCGAACATCCTGGTTCAGGGCCGTGATCCGCAAATCGAGAAAGTGGTGGAAGAGGTAATGAAGCTGGTTAAGGTGGCCCCGGCAAAACTAACCCCGGCACCCAAGCTGGAAGATCGTACGGCAAAAGGGCTGAAGAAATAAGGTGTAAAGAATACTGGTGCTGATGGCGGATGACTTCGTGGGACTTCAGGTAACTCTACTGGGTATTGAAACTCTGTGATTTACCCAATTATGATCAGTAAATAAGGGACAGGAGAACGAATTGGTTGGTTTTGCAACCTGGCGTTAGCATTAAGGCCATCATAAAGAATCCCATTAGGAAAGCCGGAATAAAAAGAAAGTCCGCGTTCATTCCCTGCAACATTTGTTTGCCAGTCTCCTTCTTGAAAACGGAACTGGTTAGCGCTACGTACAAAGTTTATAGGGGCATTCAAGTAGGAAAACTACTGAGGGTTATAC
>CAIXKO010000041.1 GCA_903919925.1 uncultured Bacteroidota bacterium
CTCATTGCCTCACGTTCCGTGGACCAGATCGCTCAGCGAATCAGGCTGGAGGACCTCCGGCTGAAAAATCGCTCCGACCAGCCTTTTGCGCTTTTCTTCATCAGCACGCGTGAAAATGAAGGAAAAACTTACCTGGCAACACGGATTGTCGAAAAACTTCGTGCCAGCGGATCAAAAGTGTTGTATGTGAAACCTGTAGATAAAAATTCGAATGAAGATATCAAGCGCCGGTTCACTAGTTTCGATCAGCCTGAGCAAGCTTGGGACTATGAGTATTCTATCCCGGATAATTTTATAAGTACTCATAATATCAATGAGTTATTACGTAACTATACCTTTCTTACCAAAGGATACCAGTTCATTGCAATCGAATTGCCAGCACTGCTTATTCAGGAATATCCGGCCAATCTCACTGAATCAGGCCACCTGTCGATCTTAATCGGACGGGCTACCCGAACCTGGAACAAGGCCGATGAGGAGGCTGTTAAATTGTACCAATCATCAATTAATCATACCGTTTTGGCATTGCTCAATGGTTGTCAGGTTGATCAGCTCGAGGCGATAATAGGTGAAATACCCAAGCGGAGGAGCCTGATTCGAAAATTGGTCAAGAAAATCGTTAACTTAGATTTAAAAACTCTGGAATTAGTGTAAAAACTGCTATGGACAAGGTCACACGTATACTTAAGACCGATAATTTCCTGTCTTTTACGGGTAACATGGTCTTTGCCTTTCTTGGATTCGCCAGTATATTTTTGCTAGCCAGGACTCTTAATAAAACGGATTTTGGTGAATATATCCTTTACCTGTCCGGGATGTCGCTCATGGAAATGATCAGGTCAGGAATTACCAGCACACCTTTGGTCCGTCATCTGGCAGGGGCCACCGATCCAAATGAGCAGAAGCGGCTTATCGGTGCTGCCTGGTTTTTGTCGATAATGGTGACAATGACAGGAGTGATTATTCTTTATACTTCATTGATCATTTTCTCTGAGCCGATCCATCATAAGGGATTTGATTTGTTCTTTACCTGGTACCCGATTCTTTCAATCATTATTCTTCCCTTAAATACCACATTATCCATTCTTCAGGCCAATAAAAAGTTTGGAAATATCCTCATTCTAAGAGGAATGAATATGGGTGTGTTCTTCTTGTTTTTGACTCTTAACTATTTCTGGTTTCATGTCGACCTGTTTTGGATCGTAGTGGCACACCAGTCTTCATTTCTTCTTGCCGGCTCCTTTTCGTTATTCAAAGGTTGGGCCTCCATTTCTTACCTGCGTTTTACTACCCGGCAGCAGGTGAAATCTCAATTGAAGTTTGGACGTTTTAGTCTGGTTACTCAAATTGGCAGTAACCTTTTAAAAAGTTCTGATACCTTTATTATTGGTATCATGATGGCTGCCGCTGATGTTGCCTATTACAGCATCCCGATCAAGCTGATCGAGATTGTTGAAATTCCAATCCGAAGCATGGTTTCGGTTGCTTTCCCATCTATGAGCAAGGCTAGCAGATTGAATGACTTAGTAGAGGTCAGGAAAATATTTTACAGTTATACCGGTCTCGTTACGATCCTGTTTTTTCCATTAACACTCTTTCTATTCGTCCTGGCTAAACCACTTGTACTATTGCTGGGTGGGCCGGAATATGCAAGCTCTTATGTGATTTTCTGGATTTTTCTGATTTACGCGATTCTACTACCCATGGATCGTTTTAGTGGAATTACGCTCGATGCCATTAACCGTCCTCAGTATAATATGTTCAAGGTTCTGATAATGGCAGCCTGCAATATAATTGGCGATATCCTGGTTATTTATTTCTGGTCCTCTCTACCCGGTGTTGCAATATGTACCATATTAAATGCAACAGCCGGTGTTATAGTGGGTAATCTTTTGTTGCGCAAGGAACTGGGAACAAATGTCTTTCAAATCTTTCCGCATGGCTGGAACTATCTGAAATATCTGGTAAAACCATTTTTGAAGCGGGGTTTGCATGAATGATGATTTCCGGGACACGGGCTCTGAAGTTTTAAAGAAACCATTCTATTTTCTTTTGCTGTTTTTTACAGCTATTTTCCTCGCTGTGGCAATTTCATCTAAAGGTTTTGTCATTGGATTTGTCATTATTATTCTTCCAGGTATTGTTTGGGTTCTCTTTCGGATTTTTTTGGATCCCAGGTTCGGGTTGTACAGTGCATTTGCTTTTTCCTTTTTCGCGATTGGAATAACACGTTATATTACTGCAAATATTCCTTTTGGCTTAGCAGTTGATGCAATACTGGCACTCGTCCTGATTGCTCTAATCCTCGGGAAGGGCCGCAAACTGAACTGGAAAGCGACCGGTAATGATTTTACTGTTGCTTCACTGATTTGGTTGGCCTATACGATAATGGAAATTGGCAATCCCGAATCTGTTAGTTTTGCTGCTTGGTTTTACGCGATGCGAGGGGTGGCATTGTATCAAATTTTGATGATTACCACTGGATTTTTGCTTCTTAAAGATAAAAAGGACCTGAAATTGTTTCTGGTAATCTGGTTTGCTGTTTCTGTATTGGGTGCCCTCAAAGGAATCCAGCAAATCCAAATTGGCACAGATCCCTGGGAAACTGCCTGGCTTGATAACGGTGGAGCACTTACCCACCGGATACAGGGAAAATTGAGAGCTTTTTCATTTTATTCGGATGCCGGGCAATATGGAGCTTCCATGGGGCATGTCGCTCTTGTTGCTGCAATTATGGGCCTGGGTCCCGGTCCAAAACGCCGGAAAAGATTACTGATGATCGTCGCCGTAATTTGTATTATGGGTATGCTTTTTTCTGGTACCCGTGGCGCAATGTTTGTACCCGCTTCTGGTGCAATGCTTTACCTTTTTCTGAGTAAGAATTTTAAGATTTTTGTTATCGGAATAGTCTTTGTCGGAGGTTTATATGGGTTTTTACGCTACACAACGATTGCCAATAATAACTATCAGATTTACCGGCTTCGTACTGCCGTTCAACCTTCAGAGGACCGCTCATTTCAAGTGAGGCTGGAAAACCAGGCAAAACTAAAAGTTTATCTGGCTAACCGGCCGATCGGTGGGGGAGTCGGCTCTGCTGGAAACTGGGGGATGCGGTTCAGCCCCAATACTTTTCTGGCCCAAACTCCAACCGATTCCTGGTTTGTGAAAATCTGGGCCGAAATGGGGGTCGTTGGCCTTTTGCTTCACTTAATTATCCTCTTTTATCTGCTGGGCCGATGTTGTTTGATCGTGTGGAATTTGCAGGATCCGGTTATCAGGCAAATTATGGCCGGGCTTTCAGCTGGAATCTTTGGAATTATGGTGGCTAGCTATGCCAATGGCCTTTATGGTCAGATGCCTACCGGCATGGTTATTTATTTGAGTTATGTGTTCATCCGAATTTCTCCATTAATTGAAAATTCATTACCTTTGCGCCCAAGTTTGTCAAAATAATGTCTAACGCATTAATTAATTGAGATTTACAAAATGTCCGAAATCGAAGAAAAACCATTTGAAGCGGAAGCCGAGAAAATTTTAAGCCCGGCAACCGAATCGGTTCAGGAAACCGAAAACCAGGAAATCGAAGCTGAAGTTAGCTTGGATGAAGTCGAAATTGCCCTTTTGGAGGAAGATCTTGATGAAGAAGAATTTATTCCCGAAGAGGAAGATGAAGAAACTGATGTTGAGGAGGAAGAAGATGAAGTTGATGTAATTAAACTGCTTACTGCAACAAAACTTACCGGTCAGGAATTTGACTGGGATAAGTATGAAGCCGAACAGGATGGTTACAGCGCCGAAGAACGCTCACAGCTCGAAGCAATGTTTGACAAAACGCTGTCAGTTGTCGGAGCAAATGAAGTTATCGACGGAACGGTTGTTTTTATGAACAAACGTGAAGTAGTAGTTAACATTGGCTACAAATCCGAAGGCGTAGTTAGCTTAAATGAATTCCGCTATGATCCTGATCTTAAGATCGGAGATAAAGTGGAAGTTTATGTTGAAACCCTCGAGGACAAAAACGGACAGCTGGTGCTGTCACACAAAAAAGCACGCGCGCTGCGTTCATGGGATCGTGTTAACGATGCTTACGAAAAAAGCGAAATTATTAAAGGTTATATCAAATGCCGTACTAAAGGCGGTATGATCGTTGACGTATTTGGTATCGAAGCTTTCCTCCCAGGTTCGCAAATCGATGTTAAACCTATTCGCGATTATGATATTTTCGTTGGAAAAACAATGGAATTCAAAGTGGTGAAAATCAACCATGAATTCAAAAACGTTGTTGTCTCCCATAAAGCACTTATCGAAGCTGAACTTGAAATCCAGAAACAGGAGATCATTTCAAAACTCGAAAAAGGTCAGGTTCTCGAAGGTACCGTTAAAAATATTACCTCTTACGGAGTATTTATCGACCTCGGCGGTGTGGATGGTCTTATCCATATTACCGACCTTTCATGGGGCCGCGTAAATCATCCGGAAGAAATCGTTACCCTCGATCAGAAAATTAATGTGGTTATCCTCGATTTCGATGATCATAAAAAACGTATCGCCCTCGGTCTGAAACAATTAACCCCACACCCATGGGATTCTCTCGACGCTAACCTCAAAGTAGGTGACGTAGTTAAAGGTAAAGTGGTTGTGATGGCTGATTATGGTGCATTTGTTGAAATTACCGCTGGCGTTGAAGGTCTTATCCACGTATCTGAAATGTCATGGTCACAACACCTCCGCAGCGCTCAGGAATTCCTGAAAGTTGGAGATGAAATCGAAGCCGCAATTTTGACTCTCGACCGCGAAGACCGTAAAATGTCCTTGGGCATCAAGCAGATGCGTCAGGATCCTTGGTCAAATATCGAAACCCGCTACCCAATCGGTTCACAACACGCAGCTAAAGTTCGCAACTTTACCGGGTTTGGCGTATTTGTTGAAATCGAAGAAGGTGTTGACGGTTTGATACATATCTCAGACCTTAGCTGGACAAAGAAAATTAAACATCCTGCTGAATTTTGCTCCATTGGAGATGAAATTTCAGTTGTTGTATTGGAAATCGATAAGGAAAATCGCCGGTTAAGC
>CAIXKO010000042.1 GCA_903919925.1 uncultured Bacteroidota bacterium
GTTACGGATGGTACCGAAAAGGGGACCCAATGTGTGACGCATGAGTGTACCATCTTTTACCCGATCTGGTATGAAGGGATGTACGGCAGCCGGATTAGTGCAGTGGTAATGAATGATTATCTGTACTTTTTGGGTCCGGACATAAACTTTCGCCATTACCTGTGGCGATCGGACGGAACCCGCGAAGGGACCATCAGGATTAAGGAATTCTTTGCCGATATGTATTCCGCAACAGAAATAGCAACCGACGGAAAACGGCTATTTATCTGTTATAGTGGTAAAAACATCTATGTCAGTGACAGTTCCGGTGAAAATATCCACCCGGTTTTCAAGTATAACAAGAATATCTTTCGGGTGAGTTTTGGTGCTAAAGGCGTGTTTTTTTGGAATTTAACTGAATTATTCTCAGGCGAATTGTATTATTCCGATTATACCGAAGAAGGTACAAAGCTCCTGGGCAAAATAGGCTCAGCTACTGAATATCCGTATATAACCATCGCTTCAAATCAGACTAAATACTATTTCATCAGCAGAGTTGAGGAAAAATATGAGTTATGGCTAGCTGATGCCAACAGGCTAAATATAAGGCGAATAAAAGAATGGACCGAACCTGTTGGATTCTATTCCGGTGCCAATAAAATGGTTATGAATGGCGACACGCTTGTTTTAGCTATAACTGTTTACAATGGAAAATCTTCAGCCATTTCCCTGGAATACTATCTGGAAGATTTACAGATCAGAAAGTTACAGTTTGATTTCCCCTATCAGGCTCAGGCATCCGGACTGATTAAAACCCGGGATGGCATCCTTTTTTCCTCAACCAACAGTGGAACCGATTATTTTCGCGTGGTATCGGGAACAGACACCGTAAAGGAATTCTCTCTCACCGGCCAATTCTTCCCCGATGAATATTTCAATTATAAAGATTGCCTGGTACTGACCAAGTTTGGTACTCTTTATTTGGCCCGGAAAACTGATTTGCCGATTGCACCACAGCTCACATCTGTGCATTGGGCCTTTCCCACTGACGAATTACTATACATATCGAAATCAATTGGTTACAACAATAATGAATTAACTGCTTTAGGTGACCCGGCAGGCAACCCTTTTCTAGTACGGGATATCAATAGTGAAAGGCAAAATGCAGGAATACGCGAACTGACCTCTGTTGGTGACAAAATCTTTTTTTCAGCCAATACAAAAGCTTTTGGCCCGGAGTTATGGGTTACCGGGGGGTACACTGGCAGCAGTCGTCTGGTTAAGGACATTGATACGGTCAAACACGGGCAGCCTTGCGGATTGGTTGAATTCAGGAATAAACTCTATTTCACGGCATTGGGTGGTCAGGATTTTCAGAGCATGAATTATTATGATTTTACCGGACTCTGGTCGAGCGATGGCACATTGGAGAATACCGTACAGGTGGAGAATATGATGGTAACGGAAAGTATAAATGACACAAGAGGAAGAAAAATCGTTTTCAACAACCGGCTTTTCTTTTCGGGTGGACCAAAAGTGAATGTTACCAAATGGGACTTCCGGCTGTTCTCCACCAATGGGGAGCCCGATGAGGCAAAGTTGTACGCCAATTACCTGACCGATAAGTTCCCTCCAGACCCGATCCTTTTGTCAAAAAATAAGGACCACTTGTTTTACCTGGCTGGCAACGATCTGATGATGACCAACGGAGATGAAAACGTAACCTCACTGAATCAGCTTACCGGTCATTCATGGAACTTTTACCATTATCCGGATAAGCAGCAGCTTCTAATATCAGAGAAAAAATGGTTTTTCACCGCAAACACAGTCACTGGGACCAAGGTCAAAAGGGAAATATGGGTAACAGATCAAACCGCAAATGGCACCATCATGTTAACAGATCAAGCTGCTGAGCGGGTGATAAATCATGATTATGCAAGTACTTATATCCAATTTCTAACCGCTTTTTCCGATCAGCTGATTTTTGCAATGGATACTGATCCTGATGGGAAGGAACTTTGGTATACCGATGGAACGCCGGAGAAAACCATCAGGCTGACCGGATATGACGATGAAGATCGCAGTTTGGGCAAGGACTTTAAAGAAGCCGTAATGTTTGACGGGTATTTCTATGGTGTTATCCGGGATGAAAAATACGGTACCGAATTGTGGATCAGCAATGGAACACCCCAGGGTACGCATGTATTTCTGGATCTCGTGCCTGGAGTGCAAAGCAGTTACCCTTCA
>CAIXKO010000043.1 GCA_903919925.1 uncultured Bacteroidota bacterium
ATATAACCCAACTCTGCGGCCTTATATGGATTTGAGAAGGCATCCCTATAGTTTTCCACTGCTTCTGCTTTTTGTTCAGGATTCAATTTATCGCGATGGATAATGCGGACAGCACCATCAGCACCCATCACGGCGATCTCGGCAGAAGGGTATGCGTAATTAATATCTGCACCAATATGTTTGCTGCTCATCACATCATAGGCACCACCGTAAGCTTTTCGTGTAATCATAGTAATCTTTGGAACGGTAGCTTCCGCGAAAGCGTAGAGGAGTTTTGCTCCATGACGGATAATTCCGCCAAACTCCTGGACAGTTCCTGGCAAAAATCCGGGAACATCCACAAAAGTGATCAGTGGAATATTAAAAGCGTCACAGAAACGGACGAAACGTGCGGCTTTTACGGACGAATTGATATCAAGAACACCTGCTAGAAAAGCGGGTTGGTTAGCCACTATGCCTACACTTCGACCACCCAATCTGGCAAAGCCGATGAGTATATTTGGGGCATATGCAGGTTGAATTTCAAAGAAATTCCGATTATCAACGACCTTTTCGATTAGCTCCCGCATATCATACGGCTTATTTGGATCAGATGGAATCAGTTGATCCAATTCAGGTTCTTCGCGGCTGCTCTCGTCAAGCGTATGGACAAATGGAGGATCCTCCATGTTGTTGGAGGGCAGGTATCCAAAGAGCTCGCGAATCATGAGCATAGCATGTTCATCGTCATCAGCCGTTAGATGAGTGACACCACTTTTGCTGCTATGGGTAACTGAACCTCCCAGCTCCTCCTTGGTGACCTCCTCATGAGTAACTTCCCTGACAACATCAGGTCCGGTAACAAACATGTAGCTGGATTCCTTTACCATGACGATAAAGTCGGTTATTGCAGGTGAATAGACGGCTCCACCAGCACAAGGACCCAGAATAGCAGAGATTTGAGGGATAACTCCTGAGCTCATCACATTCCGGTAAAATATATCGGCATATCCCGCGAGACTTTGTACGCCTTCCTGAATCCGTGCCCCGCCAGAATCATTCAGGCCAATCACGGGAGCACCCATATTTATTGCCAGATCCATTATTTTAATGATTTTATCCGCATTGGTCCGACTCATTGTCCCGCCAAAAACGGTAAAGTCCTGAGCGAAGAGATAGACCAACCGACCATCAATTTTTCCATAACCTGTTACTACGCCATCACCGGAAATGATCGATTTCTCCATGTCAAAATCATGGATTCTATGCACAACAAACTTATCAAATTCAACAAACGTTCCAGGATCAACAAGATCATTTACACGTTCCCTGGCTGTTTTTCTGTTTGCTGCATGCTGACGGTCAATGCGATCCTGTCCGCCACCCAGCTCTGCCTCCAAATTTCTTCTTTCCAGTTCTTTATATTTGTCAATCATCGTTTTACTGAATTATGCTTTTTTCTTTACTTCTTTTCCTATCACTACCATTAACTGATTGCCATCCACTGTATCTCCTTCTTTCACTGCCACTTTAGATACAATGCCGTTACATCCTGATTTGTATTCGCTCTCCATCTTCATAGCTGAAAGTATCACAACGGTTTGTCCTTTTTCAACATGGTCGCCCTTTTGAACCAGCACTTTTACAACCTTACCCGGCATAGGAGATTTGATGGTATCGGTAGTTCCATCACCCTCCTTATTTTTACGTTTTTGTATGTAACGAGCTTCAGCATCATTGACACCAACA
>CAIXKO010000044.1 GCA_903919925.1 uncultured Bacteroidota bacterium
AAACCTGGCAATTACTACGTGGAGGCCTGTCACCTGAAAACCGGCGCCAGAAGCGTGAACAGGGTTGGAGTGGCGATCACTCAGAAAGCAGACTGGCATGCCCGGAAAGCAATATTCCCGGGGGATATCAAGAGTTCTGAACTTCAGATGTGGCTGGACGCTGAGGATCTCAATGCTGACGGAAACCCGGACGGAAAGCTTTTCAGAAGGGGTTCGGCAAACGGCGGGAAAAGTAAGGTTGGCGATACCGACTTTCATTTTTTCAATTATTTCCCCAACAGGCAGAATGGCAAGCCGGTGCTGAGCTGGAAAACTATATGGATTCAGGGAATGAGTGCCCCGGTTAAAAACTACCAGACCATCATCATGGTAAGGAAAGAGAGCGATTTTGCTTCAAAAGGAACGGCTCCATGGAGGGAACTTGATCATTTGATTGGCATCGGAGCGTATGGCGGGAAGCTTTTTAACGATACCCTTTCTCCATCCACCCTGAATGGGAATGTTTGGATTAACGGAGTGAAGGTGAATCCCCGTGAAGCCGCTATGCCGAAGGACTTCTACATTGCTACTTATGAATTTGCAGGGGTGATTAATAAATCCTTTAAGGTTACAGATGGTCACTGGGAGGGCGAGTTAACGGAAGTACTCGTCTTTAACTCCAGACTGACCAAAAAGGAAAGGGAGGGACTTGAGGAATACCTTTACCGGAAGTGGATTTCGGGAGTGAGTTATTAATCTGAAATAGAACAGGATGGAAGAAATACACAGAAAATCAACTCATTGGGGCCAGGGTCTGCTATTTCTTCTTCCCGGGTTGATTCTTAATTCCTGTGCCGGAAAAAACGGAGATGGAGATGAGCCAAACGTAATTATTATCCTGGCGGATGATCTGGGCTGTGGCGACATGAGCCTTTACAACGGCTGGATTAAAACACCCAGACTGGACCAGATGGCGCGGGAGGGCGTTTGGTTCAGGGACTTCCACTCCAACGGCTCCGTTTGCAGTCCTACCCGCGCCGCCCTCATGACGGGCCGGTATCAGCAACGTGTGGGGATCGTTGATGTGATTACCAGCCAGCTGGGAACACCGGGTCTGGATTCCACAGAACTGACCATTCCCCGACTGATGAAACAGAAAGGGTACAGGACCGGACTGTTCGGGAAATGGCACCTGGGTGGCGAACTGAAGAACAATCCAACCAAATTCGGCTTCGACGAGTTTGTCGGGTTCCTGCCCGGAGGAACCGATTACCTCAGGCATAAGGATTGGTATGATGGTACTGTGAAAAAGGAACAGGTTGGGTATTCAACGCACATTATCACTGAAAAATCGATAGACTTCATTAAACGCAATCAGGATAATCCCTTCTTCCTGTACGTCGCGCACCAGGCCGTTCACAATTACTACCAGGTTCCTTCGGATACGCCAGGGACCCGTGGCAGAGACATTCCGCTTACCGGAGAGATAGCGCAGGCCAGGTACAAAGTGATGCTCGAGGACCTGGACCGGAGCGTGGGGAGAGTCCTGGACGCGTTGAAAGAATGTAACCTTGAGGAGAATACTTTTATTTTCTTCTTTTCCGACAACGGGGATGTCCGGATGAGCCCGGGTGAAAGACCCTACCGCGGAGGGAAATTCAGCAATTACGAGGGCGGGCACCGCGTGCCTGCGATAGCGAGATGGCCCGGTCATATCAGGGCAGGGTGGACCTCCGATGAGCTGACGGTGGGGATGGATATCCTTCCCACCATCATGGATATCGTGGGCATCGATATACCCAGGCAACGCGTTCTTGACGGGATAAGCATCAGCGACCACCTGCTGAATCAGTCAGATATACCCGACCGGCAGGTTTTTTTCGGATACGAACCCAAGCTGGGCACAGCCATGCGGGACGGGGACTGGAAAATGCTGACTAAAGGCGATAGTGTTGAATTGTACAATTTGAGTCAGGATATACGGGAAACAATCAACATTAAGGATAAATATCCGGACCGCACTGAAAAAATGAAAGAAGCTATCGATTTGTGGAAGCTGGAAGTAACACCAGTCACAACATCACATAAATGAAACCTAACTAATAAATTGTAAAGACCAATATGCAAACAATTAAACCGTCTGTTTTAACGATCCTGGTCCTCACCTGCTTTTGCCTGGTAACGGCCCAATCGCTTTCCGCGCAGGAAGCAACAAAAAACCAGCTTCTGGGCAACCGTTTTTTTACTTTTAATACGGTTGTGCGGGTAAATCAGATTGAAACCTCCCGCGATGTAACCAACGGTGAAGATGAGTCGAGTATTCACTCTCCGGCAGAGGCCCGTGTTTTCAGGGAAACCGTAGAAAAGGGCTGGCCCGGCGCGCGCATTACCTGGGCTTTCAGCTGGTTGGCCCTGAAGGATGAGCGCCCTGCCTATCGTGATCTGAAGAAGCTGATTGTGTCTTATCATGAAAAATATGGCGATGAGATTACCTTTATTCCGGGCGGCTATTTTGCCAACATGTATAATTCCCGTGAGCAGGTTAACCTCGACCTGCACGACGGATTGAAGATGGTTTCGGATATGGTTGGTGGCGGTTATCGCCCATTGAGTGTTTTAGCCGGTTATCTGGCAGCGGAAAATCTCCGGTATCTGGCCGAGGAGGAAGGGATCCATGTTTGCCAGGGCAATATCTGGAGCCAGTATGCCATTGACAACGGGGATGGGGACGGATCGATAGTCTATCCTTACTACCCGTCAAAGGAACATTTCTTAAAACCTGCCCAGGGTAAGGATGACCTGATCGATTGTGTGAATCTGGATGGCTGGACGATGGATTTCCTGTCTGCAAGATACGCGGGAGGAAGGATGATTGATGGAAGATGGTGTGGCAGCCGGCAGGGGGTAGGCCCGATAGAAACAGTAATCAGCTTGGGGACCGAGATGGGTACTCAGGAAATGCTTGCCGTGACAGCTACTCACTTCGACGAGGGTTTCAAATTGAATGGTTTTGCCTGGGTAACCTGTGCCTGGGAATTATGTCTGGTTGAAGGGCGCAAAGTCTATGGATATAAGGGGCGCAACGGAATGGAGGGTATGCTGCTCTGGTTCAGTGAGATGAGGAAGCGCTGGCCTGACGCGCAGTGCATTACACAGGGCGAATTTGGTATGCTCTGGCGTGAGCAGTACAAGAACAATGATAAACTGAACTATCAGTTTGTCCAAAGGGGCACCGGTATTTGCGGATCTGAGCCTGAACTGGAGATCCAGTGGTTCATGAACAAAGATTTCCGGATGGCGATATTGCGTGATTGGCAAAAAAATGAATCCGGCAACCTGATCGACTTTACCCGTTACGATCTTGAAGCCCGGGAACCTGCTGATCCTGAGCCCGGCCAGCATAGCCGGAACTGGAGCCTGATGAACCGCCTGAACCAAAAGGGAGTCCGGGAGCAGGATAAGCCATTTGATATCAGCCTGTTAACTGAAGAAGAAAAAAGCATGGTCAGGAAGTGGTATCCCGACTTAATAGAGCCTTCGATGGTGACCCCTGGACAAAATGGTGCTCCACCCTCCGATGCGATCATTTTGTTCGATAAAGATACCCTGGTGAATTTTGTGAGTGTGAAAACGGGAGGAGCACCGGAATGGATTGTTACCGGAGATAGCTTCACGGTAAAACCCGGGGCCAGGGATATTATGACTAAACAGAAATTCGGTGATTGTCAGTTGCATATCGAGTGGAAACCATCCATGGAAGATGTGAAGCAAGGGAAAACGGGACAGGCATGCAGCAACTCGGGAATATACCTGATGAGCAAATATGAAATCCAGGTTTTAAATTCATACCAGAATAAAACATATCCTACCGGCCAGGCTGGAGCATTTTACGGCAATTACCCGCCTCTCGTGAATGCTTCCCTGCAGCCTGACAGCTGGCAGGTTTATGATATCATATTCATGGCCCCGAAGTTCAATGAAAAGGGAGAACAGGTTGAACCGGGTTATTTCACCGTATTTCATAACGGGGTGCTGGTGCAAAACCATGTTGAAGTAAGAGAGCCAACTGCTTCCCATAATCCGGAATCCAAGCTGTCGGAACCTGAACTGCCCCTGATGCTGCAGGACCATAGCAGTGAAGTCAGTTACCGGAATATCTGGATCAGGAAACTTTAAAAAATGTAAACAATCATCAAAAGATGAAAGCTCTGGTATTCGCTGGAAGATATTCAGAAGATATTTCTCAAGAAGCAAGTTAAGCAGAGCGTATGAAGAAAACTATTCCCAGACTGAGAACACAACTAAAAACAGAATATTACCGAAAGGCGGAACACATGCGTTACAGGTCATCATTCGTGCTGGTTATCTGCTCTGTCCTTTGTGCCTTTGCCTCTGCTTCGGCTCAGTCCCCGGCGCCCTGGGATTCGCCTGAAGACAATGGAGTAATGCTCCACAGCGGCTGGCAATTGCATGACATCCCTTCCCTCAATTACTCCGACATCAAAACCGCCGGAACCACTGTTTCGAAAGCGGCGTTTGTTCCGGAGGGTTGGATGCAGGCCACGGTGCCGGGAACCATCCTCGCCTGCATGGTCAACAACGGCACCTTTCCCGATCCGAATTACGGGAAGAACATGGACATCATCCGGGCACGCTTTGTAAATACCGACTATGTGTACAGGACCCGGTTCCAGGTTCCGGCTTCCTGCTCCGGGCGCAGGATCTGGCTCAATTTCGAGGGGATATCCAGAAACGCCATCGTCTTCGTGAACGGCACGAAGGTCGGCGTGATCAACGGGGTCTGGACGCGTGGAAAATTCGACATCACGTCCTGCGTGAATGCCAATGGGGAAAATGGTCTGGCCGTAATCATCCGCAAGGGGACCTCCTCGTCCGACAATCCCGACACCGACAAGGGGCAGGGCTTTTCCGGCCACAACATCCAGGGGAATGAATGTCATCCTGCCATACCTGGCGACGGGAATGGCATCTATGCCGAAGTGTATTTGACCAGCACGGGCAGCATCCGGATCATCGATCCGTTCGTCGTGTCGGACCTGCCACTGCCCGCG
>CAIXKO010000045.1 GCA_903919925.1 uncultured Bacteroidota bacterium
GGCGGGCAGTCCATCAGGGCTGAACCCCGGCATGGCCCTGATCTGGAGCTGTGTGCGGATGCCGGGAGCATCGGGAAAAACCCAGACTATGTGCCTCACCAGCAGTTTGGCATTTGGGTACTCGATGGTGGTAACACCCTGCAGGTGCTTGTTTGTAAAGCCGTTATCATCGTTTATCGTTACGCTGAAATCCACCATGCGCGCGGTGGAGGTGTCTGTGATAGCACCCGGCAGATCCCAGTCGGATTGGTATTGGCCATTTATTGCACCATATTCCCGGCCTGCCTGCAGATCCTTGATGCTCACCGTTTTCAGTCCATTTTTAGTGACTATCCATTTTCGCTCCATTTTATCGGTACCAACCACCAGGCGATCGTTTTTCAGGACGATGGAAGCGTTTTTGTAACGCAGAGCCCCATCGTGCTGTGCAAAAGATATTTGCTGTACAAAAATCAGTGAAAGAAGGAGATAGTGCAGAATTTTCATAATCAGCCGGTATTAGGGCAGTAAGTCTGGTTAAGGCCTTTTGGTTTAGATTTAAAGGATTTAAAGGTAAAAAGAAAGTATTGATTGGGAGGGGAAGTTTGATTTAACCGGAGATTAATTCCAGGTTTCCTGCGCAACGGCCAATAGTTACGAACAGGCTTCCCAGACTTTGGGTAGTCTGCGCTTGCCATATCCTTACATTTGTTAACTCCTAAAAATCTTTTCGGGATCTGCTGTAACCAAAGTCCTATTTCAGTGAAATTGCGGAAGAATTCGCAAAAAAGAATAATAAATTGCGGTTGAAATCGCAAAATCTTGTATTTTTATCAAAAAATGATCCAATGATCGGACGTCAAATTTCGCTGAGCATTACGGGCAGGTTGCCAGATTCCAAGGTAATTATCTTGCTGGGTCCAAGGCAAGCCGGGAAAACCACGCTTTTGAAATCATTGGTCAAGGGTCAGGACAGAAAATCGTTATGGCTCAACGGTGATTATTCGGATGTGAGAGAGTTGTTTGTTCATCCCAGTGCTGAAAAATTCCGAGCTGTATTTGGTGATAACCAGCTGGTGGTGATTGATGAAGCACAGCGGATTGAAGACATTGGCTTATGTTTGAAAATCATGGTTGATGAGATTCGGGGTGTGAAAATAATAGCTTCCGGGTCTTCTTCCTTTGAACTTGCGAATAAGGTGAATGAGCCGCTAACCGGCCGAAAATGGGAGTACACACTGTATCCGCTTTCCATTGAGGAGTTGTTTCATTACTCGGGGATTCTTGAAGAGAAGCGTTTGCTGGAACACCGTTTGGTTTACGGGTTTTATCCGGATGTGGTTAATAATCCGGCTGATTCCAGGGAAATTTTAACTGAATTGGCAAATAGTTATCTGTATAAGGATATTCTAACCTGGGAAAAAGTTCAGAAACCTGCGGCATTGGAGAAATTGGTTCAGGCATTGGCCTTTCAGGTTGGCAATGAAGTTTCCTATCATGAATTAGGTAAAATGGTTGGATTGGATAATGAAACTGTTGAACGATATATCGGCTTTCTGGAAAAAGCATTCATCGTGTTCCGATTGCCCTCCTTTAGCCGCAACCTTCGCAACGAGCTTAATAAATCGAGAAAGATCTATTTTTATGACAACGGATTGAGAAATGCAGCCATTCAGCAATTCAGTCCGGCAGGGTTACGTTCCGATATCGGCGCACTTTGGGAGAACTTCCTGATCAGCGAAAGGATAAAATACCTGGGGAATAACCGGATTTTTGCGAACCGGTATTTTTGGCGAACCCAAAACCAGCAAGAGATTGATTATATCGAAGAAAGGGATGGAATATTGAATGCATTTGAATTCAAATGGAACCCGACCACCAAAGCCTATCTTCCTAAAACATTTCAGCGAGCCTATCCGGAGCACCGGTTTGAGATTGTGAACCGGGAGAATTACCAGGGATTTGTGTGCACTTTAGAGAGGAGCAATGTAAATTAATCCGGAAATGCCTTATCCTAATTTGCTTCTGAAATCCGACAGGAGTTTTTACCTTCACGCTGAAATTTTCTAAACATTACCGCTATGAAAGTTTCCACTCGTTTTATGGGATTATTTCGTAAAAAACTAATCAAAGTATCATGAATTCCAATGAATCATCGCGCCGAAAGTTTTTAAAACAAGCAATCGCGTTATCGGCAGCTGCCTCATTTCCAACGATCCTCACGCGAACGGGTTCAGGGAATCCGGTCCCTGCAATGGTTTCAGGAAAACCGTTTCTTTCATCGGGTTTGGCGGGTGCCGGAGAACGGGTAAACCTGGCCTGCTGCGGTATAGGAAATCGGGGAGGTGAGGATGTTATCGGCCTGTATGAAACAGGATTAGCAAATATTGTGGCTTTGTGTGACGTGGATATGGGGGCACCGCACACGCTGCAAGTTTTAGAGAAATTTCCGAATGTTCCGCGCTTTCAGGATTTCAGGAAGATGTTCGACAAGATGGGCAATCAGATCGACGCGGTATCGGTGGGTGTTCCCGACCATTCGCATTTCGTGATCACGATGCTGGCCATGAGTCTGGGCAAACACGTGTATGTTGAAAAGCCCATGGCCCGCACGTTTAACGAGGTGGAGCTAATGATACAAGCTGCAAAGAAATACAAGGTAGCCACACAAATGGGCAATCAGGGGCACTCCGAAGGCAACTATTTCCAATTTAAAGCCTGGCAGGAAGCCGGGATAATCAAGGATGTTACGGCGGTTACCGCGCACATGAACGGAGCCCGTCGCTGGCACGGATGGGACCCAAGGATGACGAAATTCCCAGCCGGCGAGCCGATCCCCGAAACGCTTGACTGGGATACCTGGCACTCTGCCGCCCGGCACCACGATTACAATCGTGATTACATAAACGGCCAGTGGCGCTGCTGGTATGATTTCGGTATGGGAGCGCTGGGTGACTGGGGGGCGCACATTATCGATACGGTTCATCAGTTTTTGGATCTGGGCCTGCCCTACGAAATCAATCCGGTAAAAATTGAAGGGCACAACAAATTTTTCTTCCCGATGGCTTCCACCCTGCTTTTCAGGTTTGCCGAACGGAAAAACATGCCTCCGGTTGACATCACCTGGTACGATGGGGTAAAGAATATCCCACAGGTGCCCGAAGGGTACGGAATTTCCGAGCTCGATCCGAATATCCCGGCAACCAGCGTGGGCAAGATCCAGCCTGCAAAACTCAATCCGGGTAAGATTATCTACAGCAAGGATCTGAC
>CAIXKO010000046.1 GCA_903919925.1 uncultured Bacteroidota bacterium
ATCAACACAAAGTACCTGAATAGAGAAACCGGAATATATGGAAGCGGTTTTCAAACGGAACTGAGCACCGCATTGTTCTGGGGTATAGTGCCGGATGATATGCGCGCTAAAGTGGCTGAAAATCTTAAGAACAGGGTGGTTGCCGATAATAATCACATAGATGTGGGCTTGCTCGGAACCAAAGCAATCCTGAATGCGCTCAGTGAAAACGGGTATCCTGATTTGGCCTATCAGTTGGCCTCTGAGGAAACTTTTCCTTCCTGGGGTTACTGGATAGCCAACGGTGCCACAACATTGCTTGAAAACTGGCCATTTAAAGCAAATACCGATATCTCGCGAAACCACATCATGTTTGGTGAAATTAATGCCTGGTTTTATAAGGCACTTGGCGGTATCAGGCCCGATCCTGGTCAGCCCGGATTTAAAAATGTAATCCTGGAACCTCATTTTGTAAAAGGACTCACCCATTTTGAAGCGAAACATACCGGACCATTTGGAGAAATCATTTCTTCATGGAAAAGAGAAGGGAACAAGGTGTTTTACAGCGTTGTTATTCCACCAAACAGCACCGCTACTCTTCGGTTAGGTGATGGAAAAGTTATCCAGCTAGGATCGGGTCATTACGATACCGTGATCCGGGAATAACCAAAAATCATCATTATTTGATATTGGAAGGGGATGTCCTATCTTCGCAGAATAATTTTTATTAGATGGCATTATTAGAAGAGTTTGAAAAACAAGGTAATTACCTTTTTAGGTATCGTGGAATTTTACCGCTGATTATTCTCGTGGCAGGTATAGGTGTATTTGTTCAAGGTGAGTTAAAATCCCCTGAATTTCAGGATGCCGAAATGAAAGAAATATACCGGTTCTTCTGCCTGTTTGTTTGTTTTATCGGATTTGGAATACGCACTTACACAGTGGGTCATACCCCTAAAAATACTTCAGGCCGAAACACCCATGGCCAGCTTGCCGATGAATTGAATACTTCCGGCATATATTCGGTTGTCAGGCACCCGCTATATCTGGGAAACTTCTTTATGTGGCTTGGTATTGCTTTTTTAACGGGGAATATGTGGTTTACTTTGGTTTTTGCTTTTTTGTATTGGGTTTATTATGAGCGGATCATGTTTGCTGAAGAGCAATTTTTAAGACAAAAATTCGGAGCTATTTATCTGGATTGGGCCAAACGTACTCCGGCATTTATTCCATCATTTAAAAATCGGGTTAAACCAAATATCCCTTTTAGTTGGAAAAAAATATTAAAAAAAGAGAAAAATGGATTTTTTGCAATTTTTATTGTTTTTTTTCTGTTTCAATGCACTGAAAATGTTATTCATAAAATCGATATCATTTCAATAAACTGGCTTTTTTATGCTACGATTGCCAGTGGAATTTTGTATTTGATTTTGAAAGTAATGAAAAGATCCACCAAACTTCTCGATGAAGAAAACAGGTAACATTCTGGCTTGATCAGGGTTATTAAGACTTTTTTTTGATTGGACATCATTGGTTACTCTTCCGGTTTTGGAGCCATTGGGCTGGTATTTTTTAAACTTTTTATCCGGATAATTGTATTACCTTTGTAAATTATTAATATTCAATTATTTCACTTAATTTTTTCATGGAATTTCATTCGCTAAACATTATTGAACCGATTCTTAAATCATTACAAGAAGAAGGCTACACCACCCCAACACCTGTTCAGGAACAGGCAATACCCATCGTTTTACAGGGAATCGATTTATTAGGGTGCGCACAAACCGGCACCGGAAAAACAGCTGCATTTGCAGTGCCTATATTACAACTCCTTCATGCAAAACATATTAACGACAGGCGCAAAAAAATCAGAAGTCTGATTGTAACCCCAACGCGTGAACTTGCCATTCAGATTGATGAGAGTTTTAAAGCATATGGAAGATATACCGGGTTAACCTCTACCGTTGTGTTTGGAGGGGTGGCTCAAGGTCCGCAAACAACTATTTTGCAACGTGGAGTTGATATTTTGATTGCCACACCTGGCCGCTTGCTCGATCTGATGAACCAGGGATATATCACTTTAAAAGATATCGAGATATTCGTTCTGGATGAAGCCGACAGGATGCTTGACATGGGATTTATCCATGATGTTAAGAAACTACTGGCTGCCCTTCCCGTAAAACGGCAATCGCTCTTTTTCTCGGCAACCATGCCTCCCGAGATCGTTAAACTGGCAGCTACCATTTTGCATAATCCTAAAAAAGTAATGGTTACGCCATCTGCAACCACTGTGGATACCGTGCAGCAGTACATTTACTTTGTGGATAAAGGCAACAAGAATGCGTTGCTTATCGACCTGCTGCAGGATTCAAAAATCAGGACAGCACTGGTTTTTACCCGAACAAAACATGGAGCCGATAAAGTTGTTAAGGTGTTGCTCCGTAACAACATTAAAGCTGAGGCTATTCACGGTAATAAAGGTCAGAATGCCCGGCAAAAGGCCCTTTCCAATTTCAAAGAAAAAAGTACCAGAGTGCTTGTGGCAACTGACATAGCAGCACGGGGAATTGATGTGGACGACATGGAGTTTGTTATCAATTTTGAGATCCCGAATATTCCGGAAACTTATGTTCACCGTATTGGTCGTACCGGCAGGGCTGGGGCAAACGGAACAGCCTACTCATTCTGCGATGCGGAGGAAAAAACTTTTCTCAAGGACATCGAAAAACTTATCGCCATCCGCATACCTGTTCGCGATGATCATCCATACCCGCTGATTGATCATCATCCGGTTAAAGCTCCAAAGCAGGAATTCCGCCGTCCTATTCGTACAAGATCGGATTCTTCTTCCAGTCGTCATTCTTATTAAATGCAAATCCGGTAACCCTCGGTCGTCTTTCACGCAGCCGCACTGATTCTATGCCCAGCATCTTACCTGTTGATCGTTGGTCTTTGCCAATCAGTTTCAGCTCGAGTGTGTACGCGCCCGGATCGGGCCAGAAATCCAGCAGGTGGTGCTCCCATTCATGAACCGTTTCATCGTAAAGGTTCACTGGGCTCCCCACCTTTGTTCCATTAAGATAAGCCTGCCAGATACCGTAATCAGGCGCTTTGGTAACACTCAGCAGTAGCCGCGTGGGCTTTTTTTCAGCAACATTAAACGAAATAGAAACAGAAGCCTGGTCATTTGCCGGCGAAAAGAGTAATTGTCCCTTCATGTAAAACTCCAGATCTTCCTGAATCTGAGGATCTCCGCCTTTATACGCTTTATTGGCTATCACCTCTTTGGCCGGAATAATAATATCAAGATTGGGTAAAATCCGGTCTTCGGCAGGAGGAGTTTCCCGTTTGCAGGTTGGAATACCGGTTTGATACCAGTAAGCAACCGTAGCAAAATCATCTTCCCGCTCATTCCAGCTGTGTGCGCGCCGCTCCATGTTCTCATCCGGCGAGATCCATCCGAAATGCTCGATCGTGACCTTGATTTTATTTTTAAACACGATCGGGTCAGCAATATGCCAGCGAAAAGCCGATGTGTGGCCACCAACTATACCCCACTGATCGAAATATACAGTACCAAAATAGGGGGTATTGACTCCACTTTTTAGTCCCCAGGCCGATAGGAAATAATCTTCTGTACCAGTGCCCCAGATGGAGGCATCCTTTTCTCCATCGATGTAAATTTTCTCATCACCTTCACCAAACCACGATGGACTGCGGGTGCGTACAGCCATCACGGTACCCACATAATGCCCTTTGCCTTCGGTTTCCAGAATAACATAATCATCACCTGGCTTTGTTGGATATTCCTGGCGGTACTGAGCGTAGAAGTAAGGTGTTTCTTTGGGGAGTTTATCCTTTTTTATCCAATCGATATTGTAATAAAGCAAATTGATATTCTTTTCTTTACTCTGATTGACGATTTCGATACGGATCGATTTTTGAAAAGGCATTGGCCAAAATGAATTGTAGGAATCAGCATCCTCCACAATAATTGGCATGCTGATTACCTCGGACCGTTTACCGAAACAATTGGCAAAAAAATCACCGAAGGGAGCCTCAACTCCCGGAATCTCACTGCCATCATAGTATATTCGAATGAGCATTTCCTGATGGGTGGCAGATCCGTTAATGGCCCAGGGATGTTTGCCCGGACCAAGAAAAGTATACCACATGTGGGTAACTACTCCGGGTCCCTTTACGTCCAATACCACTTTCGTTTTTCCCGCCATAACCCTTGAATTATCGGCATTGTGAGCAATTGGTTTGCCCAGGGAATCGGTTTTGGTAGAGGTCGATCTCATGCTGCGTCCATCAATCGGACGAATCAGATCGGAGAGAATTGCACCGGCGGGAACACTTTCTGCTGGTTGCCGGCAGTTGGAAAACAACAGCGTGATGATGATCAGGATGAGAGCTGACAGGTTTTTCATGGGTTTATATTTCAAGGATTAAAAGGTTATTGAATCAGGCAAAATCGAGGTAAGAAAGATGAAATTCTTCATTCAACCTCACTGGTTCTTTATGCATCGCACCGATGCCCCAAAATACCGCCGGTCCTCCTGCCGGCTGATTCCAGGTTGGTCGGAGCAGATTCCTCTGCGCCACCCATTGTCGCCGTCAATGGTGGAAGCTGTCCAGAAATAGGTTGCATAACCTTTGCTCTGAAATCCAGCATAACCGCGGCAACCGGCTGGCAGGGCTGCAAAACCAAAGATATCGGTACCATTTCCTGCTGTCCAGCCATCAAGTGATTTTAGTTTTGTGCCGGCTTCTCCCGAGTTTCTCCAGTCCCTTAAAGTGGATTCTGAGGAAGTAAGGCCTGAAAATTGCTCCAGCACCATCCATTCCTGATCCGTTGGCAAGTGCCAGCCCGATGGGCAAGCGCTCCGTGCCGCAATCCAATTGTACAGCGCACCATACTGCTGATAGTTTGTGTTTGCTTTGGCCTCATCAACATTAATACCTTCATAGCCATAAACATAACGGCACTCAACTTCAAATAGCCCGGTTGCCGCCCGATCAACCGCCGGGAGCCATGCCAGGTTTTCAGCCATCCAGGTTTGCTTGCCGATGGTAACGGTTTTATAGATATGCCCATCGCGCGTATCGGTAAATGAGCCTTTATCCTGACCCGGCAAAGGTGAGCTCAGGATCTGGCTGAGCAAGGAAAACAGCACAATGCGAAAGGTTAATCCGGATATTGAAAGTTCCATAAATTTGTCAGAATTTAAAGTTTGAAATTACATTTCTAAGCTGAATTATTTCACAAACTTTGTCCAATCATTTTTTCCCCGGGCTAGATAATCCAGCCAGGTACCAGAATCGAAAATTAGTTAAAGTAGAAGGGTAATCCGATTAATTCTAAAATAATATGAAAATAGCCAGTGTCATTTTGCTGTTCCTCTGCGTGGCCTGTTCTCCTGCCAAAACTCCGCTGGTTTCTACTGAAGATCTGGCATTTCTGGAAGATCTCACCCGGGTCGTGGTCGATAGTTCACGCATATTACCCGGCAAGGAACTTCCTCCGGCAATCCGGGGTTTTGGACCCAACCGGTCAGGAATTACGTTGATAAAACCGGGAGGACGAGATTGTTATCCCTCCTTCTGGATTCGCGACTATGCCATGTCGCTGGAGTGCGGATACATAACTTTTCAGGAACAGTTGGATATTTTGCTCTATACAGCAGCACGTCAGTCGGATTCTACCTGGACCACCAAAACAGGCAGCCTCGTGCCGCTCGGGTCAATACCGGATCATATACGAATCAATGATGGCAAGCCGGTTTATTTTCCCGGGACTTATGATTATGTAAATCAAGGCAATGAAATTTGGAGGATGCCACCCTTTTGCGATCAGTTTTACTTTATCCACATGGCCTGGTATTGTGTTGGTTTAGCTAAAGATCCGGAGGTTCTTGATCGAATCATCAACCAGTGCAAGTTGATCACTAGGTTAGAGTTGGCATTTGAGGCGGTTCCAATTAATCCTGAATCGGGTTTAGCTGTTATCAGCGACTCCATGCCAACCTGCGATTTTGGATTCCGCGATGTTATCGGAATGACCGGTGAGGTATGTTTTGGTTCTTTGTTGCGATACCGGGCTGCCTCCGAGTTGGCAGATTTATGGAAGCATATGGGAAATTCAGCAAAATCAGAATCTTACCAATCCATTGCAAAAAGGATTAGGAGCAGTTTGATTCCTGTTTTTGCCGATAATCGCGGAATGTTGCGTGCCAGCACTGGTAAAAGCAGGCAACCGGATGTTTGGGCCACGGCCTTTGCGATATCGATCGGAGCATTGGATAGTCCAAATTGCAAAAAGGCCTGCAGTGCACTGGCAAAGGCTTATCTGGAAGGAACCCTCGCTATGGAAGGCCAAATCAGGCATGTTCTCACCACCGATGATTTCGATTCAACTACCGCCTGGGAAAAATCACTTGCCGCAAAAAACACTTATCAGAATGGGGCTTACTGGGCCACTGCTACCGGTTGGGTTTGCCAGGCGATAAACATGGTTGATCAGCCGGCGGCACGCAAACTGGCAAAAGAATATATCGATCACCTGCGCAAAACCGATTTCAGGCTGAAGGGTCCAGATAATGGCGGACCATACGAATGTATTTACCCGCCAAGTGGTTACAAACAGAATCCTGTGTACATGACAAGCGTCACAGGCCCTTTAGCGGCATTCCGTAATTAGAGTTGGCAACCTTATTTTCTTTGAGCTATGAAAACTTTCCTCTTTGCTTTAGTCCCTGCAGTTCTTTTATCCGCAGCCCTCGTGGCACAGCCTCTCAACCAGGAACTCTACCTGATCCCCGTGCCCAAACAGATTATCCTCAAACCTGGGAGCTTTGAATTTTCCAATGAAGTCAATATCACCGGTAAATATTTGGAAAATATTGGAGTGGAAGAGTTTACTGAACTCCTGAAAACGGAACTCGGTCTCACGGTAAACCTCAACCAGAAAAGTTCGGGGAAAAACATACGGATCGAAAAACGGAAAGACATCGGTTGCAAGTCCGATGAAGGCTACCTGCTGGAAATAACACCCAAAGAAGTCAGTATTACTGCAACGTCAGGAGCCGGGCTTTTTTATGGCATTCAAACCCTATCACAACTGATTACCTCAAACCGGACTGGCCGGTCAGTTCCTTGTATTTCCATAAAGGATTATCCCGATATTCCTATACGTGGCTGGCAGGATGATATCAGCCGCGGGCCAATCCCAACTATGGAATTCCTGAAAAAGGAGGTTCGGACGCTCGCTGCATTCAAGCTCAATGCCATTACCCTTTACACTGAGCATGTGTTCAAAATGAAGCAGCATCCTACCCTGGCACCTGACGATGGGATTACTCAGGAACAAATCGCCGAACTCAGTGAATATGCTGAAAAGTATCACGTGCAGGTTATCGGCAACTTTCAATCGTTTGGCCACATGGAGAAAATACTGAGCAAACCCGGGTACCAGCA
>CAIXKO010000047.1 GCA_903919925.1 uncultured Bacteroidota bacterium
ACACACCGATGCAAATGGAGTTTTGGTGCTGGTTGCCGGCTGATAAACCTTTCCATCGGACTTTATCTGATAAACGGTGCCATTGAGCACAATCATCTCTCCATCAAGATCATTGAAGGTACCGATTCCCTGGTCACCATGATTCAGCAAACTCCCGCAGGTTTGATCGCCCTCATAAACTCCCGCCAGCAGCGCATCGATAGTTGATAACTGGAAAACCGTATCGGGCCTGGGGGCTGAACAACCCAAAAGCAGCAGGCACAACCCCACCAATAAAATCTTAAACTGTTTCATATCGTTTTTTTTCAATCATTTAATATATCAGCACCAACCGTTTGGTGCCGGCAAAATTCCCTGCTTTAAGCTCATATAAATAAACGCCCGGGGGAACTGCCTGACCGTTTTCGTTTTTTCCATCCCAGGAAATTTGATGCGTTCCCGGGAGCTGATAACCAGATAAAAGGGTTTTTACCTTATTCCCTTTATGATCATATATATTGACCTCAACACGGCCATCCACAGGATTGTAAAATGGTACGGTAGTAATCAGACTGAACGGATTTGGCCAGGCATCATACAATACCGGCTTATCAGAAATAATATTGTTTCCTGCCGATTGGGAGCCGGAGAACAGACCGTTAGCCACAATAACATCATCGATGTTCCAGCCTCCCAGGGCCGCCGTGCTGTTGGTTTCGAGTTCAAAAGTGATATAAACGGAAGGGTTATTATCGGCAATATCTGAAATATCAATCGATTGAACGGTCCAATCCTTGTCCGTTTTTCCGGCTTGAGGACTTTCCCAAACTAATTGGTTGTTGACTTTGATACGGGCAAAATCATTGTTTCTGATGGTGAGCCATCGCATAAACTTTAGCCCGACACCGGTCAGATTGGAACAGTCAATAGCCGGACTGCGCAGGTAGTTGTAAACATTTGCCTGATAGAGGCCATCCCAGCTGGTGCCTTCAAAAGAATCCCACCCCATATCGTTCCCCCAGCAATTAGCGCCAGAGAAGGCATGATCAGGATCGCTGCCCTTCCCGGCAGGAGTTCCAAGCTGCCAATCATCGTGGTTATTGGCAGTGGTACCATAAGATTGATGCTTCCAACCGTTTACACCGCTTTCAAAGTCATCAAAAAAGCCAAGAATATTGTTCAACCTAAAAGCAAAGTCGGCAGTGTATCCCTCGGCACTGGAAATATTTGCAGCAAACCCGGCAAAATAGGCTTGAGGAGCATTTGCCGCGAGTGAGGCATTAAACCGGAAGGCAAATGTTTCACCAATACCTAGTTGATCCGTTTCTGCCGGATCGGAAAGAACGCGAAAAAAGGGATCATTGGTATTGAGTCCGGTAATCAGGTCATGGATTTTTTGGCGGCCACTATTGATGATCAACATTTCGATGTCTGCGGTTTCTCCATTATCAAAAACCCCGTTATTGTTACCATCTGAATCATTGATTCTGATGCTGCTGATTTTTAGATTGGGTGCAAAAACCTCACTGGATAACTGTTCCATCCATCCAAATCCTCCCGAATCGCCTATTGAAATGGTTATTAATATTTTTTCACCATCGGGGCAACGCGGATCAACCCGGAACAGTACGGTATCGGATGATGATTTTGATGAATTGCCAAGGATGGTTCCAAAAGTAAGGTTATCGTTGTAAAACCTGATATAAGGATTGGCAGAGCTGATTTTGGCATAAGCGCCAATGGCCGTAACCGATTGAATATTATTGAGTGACAAAGAAAATCCGATAATTTCGGCCAGATTGATGATTCCATCCCCGTTGCCGGTGGTACTCCCGGTTTTTGTATCGGTAAGAATAACTTTTTCAACTAGAAGAGCGGCGGCACGCTCCAATTTGATGTTCCAGTGGGTAAGACTATCGGCTGAAATGGTGACTTCCTTAACAATAGTGCGGAAGCCAGGAGCAGAAATCTGAAAATTGTATTTACCGGGCTCGAGATACCGGTAATACCTGCCAAATAAGCTGTCGCTCATACGTGGAGGTAATTTGCCCTGATTATCGATCGAGGGAATATCTATGATTGCCTCCACCGGCAAACCGGTAAAAGTATCAGTTACTAAGCCGGTAACTCCGGCACGTGCCGATTGCCTTAGTAAGGTTTTCATACCTTTCAGATTGCTTTCAACCATTTCGGGAATCACGCTGTAATCAGGTGCCTGACTGGTTCCCATTTCAACTGTAAAAGCCAGTGTGTTATGATTTACATACATAAAATCGCAATACTCACCGGCTGTAAAATACCATCGGCCCCCCTGCCGGATTGTATATAGTCCAACAGGTGAAGTGATGGATCCGCTGATCAGGCTACCCAGGTAAACCATTGCTGCTGAATCGGGTGCTGCCTGGTCGGTGTGCGTCCACGAGTATAATACATATTGTCCTGAAGTGTGATAGGAGAGGCTCATAACCGGAGGGAATTTTGCGGCAAAGTCCCTGATGGCGCGAGTTTCCGGCTCCGAAAAAGCATTAGGACCATGATCACCACCGGGTGTATATTCAAATGAATAATTACGGTTGAGGTCAATACCATGATTATTGCCCCTGGTCATTGCCTCCCTCCCATCGGGATTGGTCATGGGAACATACCATATTTCTTTAGAATTTACCCAATTGGTAACCTCTGCATCTGATCCGTAATTACTTAAAAGATAATTGATCTGAAATAAGGTTGCTTCCACGCTATGAACCTCATTTCCATGATGATTGCCCACAAAGAGGATCGGTGTTTCATCCTCATCAACACCCGGATTATCGGAAATTTTCAAGCAACAAATTGCCCGACCCAAAACAGAAAACCCGATGGTATCGAGCCGGGTGATATCCGGATAATTGGCAGCCAAAGCAATCAGTTCATCCATGGTATTCTGATAGTTATGAAACGGAGGAATATTTTTTAGATCCATCTGGCCCTTATACAACTCCTTGAAACTATTTGCCAGGAACTCAACTTTAGTTCCTTCGATATTCAGGTTCCGGATTTGCTCCGGTAACGCCAGAACCTCGATATAGGAACCAGGTTTAAGGTTATACACGGTAATACCCTTTTGTTCAATTGATTTTATCCGGCTAAAGTCCTCTGCATATATCCGATAGAGTTTCTGATTCATTTCCTGCGCAAACATCGAATTTGCCAGTACAGCAATCAGGAAAAAGCAGCTCACTACAATGGTCCTTTTCATACTTATATATTATGCCTCCAATATACAAAAATCAGATTCAGAAACTAAGAGACAGGCGGATGAGGAGAAGAATGGCAGGCGGATGACGCGGATGCTGCGCAGCGCGGATGAGGAGAAGAATGGCACGCGGATGACGCGGATGCTGCGCAGCGCGGATGAGGAGAAGAATGGCACGCGGATGACGCGGATGCTGCGCAGCGCGGATTTGCGCGGATTTTTTTTATTATATTGCTTCCTTCTTCTTTCTTCCCTCCTTCCTTTTACCTTACTTTGCCCTTTACCCTTAACCCTTTACCCTTACTTTACCCTTAACCCTTTACCCTTCACCCTTACTTAACCCTCTACCATTTACCCCTCACCCTTAAAGAACCTTGAAGAATAGTGAAGAGCGCTTCAAAAAACTAGTATGGGACATGCAGGTAGGCGTTCTGCTGCAAGGTCCAAATGCTGAAATACTATTAAGCAATCCAAAGGGATTGGAATTGCTCGGGCTCACTGAGGACCAGCTTTTGGGAAAAACTTCGTTTGATGCTGACTGGAATGTTATTCATGAAGATGGCACTCCGTTTCCGGGACCTACGCACCCGGTTCCTCAGGCGATTGCTACCCGTCAGGCAATACATGAGGTGGTGATGGGTGTATACAGGCCCGTTACCAGGGACCGTGTCTGGCTATTGGTTGATGCAGTGCCGCAATTAAATTCGGATGGATCAGTTGAGCAGGTTGTATGTACTTATTTTGAAATCACCAAACGCATGAGAGCTGAGGAGGCCCTTAATCAGCTCAATGCCGATCTCGAAAGCCGTGTTAAGGAACGAACTGAAGAATTAGTGAAAATCAACGATGCACTCAGAGACACCAAGGAAAAATACCGGTTGGTTGCTGACTTTACTCACGATTGGGAGTTTTGGATAGATCCGAATGGCAAATTTATCTATTGCTCCTCTTCCTGTGAAAGAATAACCGGCTATCATTCATCGGCGTTTGAAGCAAACCCACAGCTGCTAACAGACATTATCCACCCGGACGATCTCCAGGTGTATTGGAGCCAAAAGGCCAGGGACTTCGATGCGAAAGACAATGCCAATGAAATACAATACAGGATCGTAAGGTCCGATGGAACGATCAGATGGATTGGACAACTTAACCGGAATGTGTTTAATAATTCAGGAGAATACATGGGGATCAGAGGAAGTAGCAGGGATATAACAGCAAGAATAAAATTGGAGCAGCAACTGATATTGAACAATAAAAAATACAAGCTTATTTCAGAAAACATTAATGACGGAGTTTTCATTTGCCGTAATGCAGGTTTTGAATATGTTAATAAGGCAATGAACAGGATTTTTGGATACACTGGCCAGGAAATGAGTAGAATAACATTTACATCATTGGTTTTGCCTGATTACAAAGAAGAAGTAGAGGGCTTTCTCACCAAGGATCAACCCCAAAACCAATCCTGGGAACTAGAGTTAGAATGCGTAAAAAAGGATAATTCATTAGTATCTGTAGAAATATTATTTAATTATGTTGCCCATTGGAAATCAGTTTTTGGAGTTGTTCATGATATCACTGAAAAAAAACAAATTCAACATAACATCCTGCAAGCAATTATCCAGACCGA
>CAIXKO010000048.1 GCA_903919925.1 uncultured Bacteroidota bacterium
GGTCCGCAGATTAAACTCATTGGAGCAGGAGATCAGAATTCCGGACCAGACAAGCAGGATGGGCAATTTGTTTCTCATTCAGATAAATTGTCTTTTTAGAAATCCTTTTTACAACGCAATGAATTATAAATTACACAACGATTGGCGGTAACAGATCTGAAGTTCTCCCAATATTCGCCGTACAGATAAACATCGTCACTCTTTGAAAACATGATACGGCAAACATTGTACACGGTAGGAGACAGCACGTAAGAGGTGGTCCAAAAACCGCCATCATAGAAATTTTCATGAAACAAATCCTCACATTGATAGCCGGAATTGCTGATATCAAGGTTAAGCCCGGATAATCCCTCTTTACCAAAATACTTGTGAGCGTAAGACATAGGAAAGGCCTGATAGAGCTTATTCCATTCAGCATGCGAGGGGATATGCCATCCATCCGGACAAATGCCCTTCGGATTATCCACATTGTAATTCATGGCCTCAAACCAGGAATACACGCCGCCAACGGTATCGCACTCCTTCCAGTCGGTGAACCGGTATCTTTCAACGGTATCATTATCGGTTTGCTCGCGGCTGTTAGGAATCAGCTTGCCGAACCGCAGGTTTTCGGCCATCCACCAGGATCCACCAATTCTGACGGTCCGGTAAACATTCCCGTCGCGGGGGTCCTGGAACCTGCCGGTATCTGCATTTACCCCAAACACTTCCACGGTATCCAGGGCAATGGCGGTTAATCCATCGAGGTCCTTAACCTCCATCCTGACCAGATAATTTCCCGGCACCAGGAATTTATGGGCAGATGTATTATCCTTTTCAAATCCGGAATCCCAAACCCCATCGCCGTTGGTATCCCATCGAAAAACCAGGCCGATCGCATAACTCCGGTCATCTTCGGATTGTGCGGCATTGAATTCAAACAGGATTGAGGTATCGCCGACAGGTGGGAAAATGGTCAGTTTGGCCACCGGTGGCAGGTTCCCCTTATCGCAGGAGTGAATAGATAGAATGATGATAACCAGGCAGATAATCCGATTAATAGAAAATCTCCTATTTGAGTTCATTCCGGCGGAGTATAGTAAAAGATACTTTAATGGGGGATGATCAAAGGTAGCAAATATGTTGATGGGGTGCTACCGGCATGGCACTATTTTCGAGAACACAGCCGCTTCACAACCCCGGGCTGAATCTACATTCCTTTTAATTTCACTCGGGTAAGGGCAACTGAAAATTGCCTGCAACAATCCCTTTAACCGTAATATCCTCATCGAGGTTTTCCCAGCGAAGAGCAAAGCCGTTCAATCGGACAGTGACTTCTTTCAACTGTTCATCTGTTGCTTTGGCCAAAATTCTAAACCTGGCCGCCGGAAACCCTATCGTTCTACCGTCTGTGAGTTCAATGAAAACGGTTCTACCTGTACACCAGGCATTTAGTGCTATAGGTTCCGCTATTTGAATGTTATCAACGTACATGATATTCCTGAAATTTTGCAATTAAAAAAACCTCATTTTCAAACACTAACTTTTCAATAATCCGGACAACTTTTGGCGCCAAGTTTCGGTTGACAGCAAGCTTAACCGGACCAAGCCAGAATTTACACTCCCCATCGGCCGCCTCAACATGAATGTGGGGAGGTTCATTGTACTCGTCGGAGTAAAAATGAAACCTGTATGGTCCGATTCGCAAGACTGTAGGCATCTGCTTACTATCAATTAAATTATCAACATTCGCATTCTCTATCAAAATTAGTAAAACGAAATGAACTTTGCCTATTGAAACCGGCGAAATCCGATAAACAAAAGGTTATGGCTTTTGATAATCCGGAACGAGTATTAAACTACTTTAGCCGGTATCTGACCAGAACGGGATTATCCTCCCTTTTGGTATTCTTATAGATCTCCATCAGTGATGCGTAGGATTTCAGATACATATCCTTGTCACGCACATTCAGGCTCTTTATAATCTCATCTATTCCATCGATAAGATCGGAAGCATCCAGAGCAGCAGTTACCCAGGTTTCATCCACATTCAGAATCGTTCCGAAAGGAAGTCGGTTCAAATCGTTTCGGAAAGTTTCCCTGTCGATAATGAAAGTTTTTCCGCCAGGCTTAAAGAGAAAACAATAAAACAATCCCTGTTTATCCCTGAACCAGAAAGTCGCTATTTTCCCGGATTCACGGAAAGAATAAATGGTCTGTATATTATCCCCGCGGAAATCAGCATACTCCTGTTTGGTAAATGACCCGTGGTTCTTCGGCAGGCGTTTAGGCAGGTTGTTTGGAATAAAGGTGAAATGATATTTCTGATTCAGGCGGATCCCATCTAACTGGTAAACTGATGGATTTCGATCAACCACAATCTGAAGGGAATCCCTGCAGTACTCAATATTAACCGGACTTCCGCCTGCCGGGAACCTCCCGACATGATCGATCTGGTCAGTTAAATCCGTTAGTATCCGGCCTTTTTCATCCGCCAAAACTATTATCTGATCAATCCTCTGATGATCATCTCCTCTGGCTAAAACCGGACGATAATTGTTGTAGTACAGATAATTATCATCGGGTATTTTCCCAAATGAATTGGCAATCAAACCAGTTTTTTTGGCGATAAACTGGCCTGAATACGTGTAGCAATTGATGAGAGTTCCCGAAAGAATCTCAACGTTTTTCTTCTTTGTATCCACCGTAAAATCGGTAACCATTGCATATTCGCCGGGGCCTTTACCGATCCGGCCAAATCCGTTTAGAAATTTCTCGGCAAGATTGAATGCGTAAACATCCATATCCTGGATAAAGATCAACCCGCTGTCAATGACCATATTGGCTGGATAGCGCAATAAGCATTCTGTGGAAGTCTCCAGTTTAATGTAGTAGATATCCCTGAAATGATCGGATGCCCGAAAGTCGCGATTATTCAGGTTAACAACGATTTCCCTTGGCTGAGACATTAAGGATATGAAGTTCCAGATCAGAAGCAGTGACACCAGAAATATCCGTACCGGCATATAGATCGGGTTTGAAACTGCAATGTAGGGTTTAAAATTTTGGGGAAACATGCTGGATTAAAACATTTCACAACCTAGCCTGGGTTAAATGAATAATAACAATCCTGGATTATGGCTTTTAGCAACTGCAAAAGTACACTCTGCTGCCCTCTGGTGCGCCACGAGGCGTGCGTAAATATAAATAAATACCTATAAGGATGAAAGAACCTTACGATCCAATTTGCCGTTCTGGTTGAAGTTAACCCGACGCACTGTTAGGAAACGAGCCTTGCGAAGCTCGGGCGAAACGGTGATGTAAGCTGCATCAGTTAGGCTTCGTTACGCTAAGGTATCGGTCAGTCTTCCAGAGTTGATGAAACCTGTGATGTTGGTTGAAGCAACGGTAAAAAGCAAACCAACAGATACCCGGAGTAGGATGATGTTGCGTGCAGCACAAAGGTAGCGCATGAACGTGGGAGACCCTAACGGGACCGGTGAAGTCCGCCAGTTGCCGAGGGAGTCGGATATGCCCGTATTAGTGTAGATTTCCGGAAAGGTAAAAGCGGAAGGAGCGAAGGGGCATTACTATAAATGATGTTTCAAAGAATGTTAGTCAAACCGAATTGATAGTTATGGATCAGGAAAAAGTTGAAGTGGCGGTACAAGGAGAGCTGTTTAAGAGACGGCGGAACGAAATACCGGATGCAGAAAGAGTACAGACATTGCAAGAGAAACTATATCAGAAGGCCAATCAAGAGCGCAGCTATAAGTTTTACGTGCTGTATGATAAGATGTTCATACCCTATATGCTACGGGAAGCATGGAAATCGGTCCGGACCAACGGAGGAGCTCCGGGGGTGGATAGGATGACTATAGAAGACGTGGAGCAATATGGAGTTGAAGCCTATCTCGAAGAGCTTGGGGAAGATTTGCGAAAGCAAACCTATGAATCACAAGCAGTCAAGCGGGTGATGATACCCAAGGCTAACGGAGGGGAACGCCCACTGGGTATACCCACTGTACGGGACCGGATCGCACAGACGGTATGTAAAATGATACTGGAGCCGATTTATGAAGCAGACTTCGAGGAAAGTTCTTTTTGTTTTCGACCAGATCGCAGCTCGAAAGATGCGATGACAGCGATTAAAGAGAACCTGAAAGAAGGCAAGACAGCTGTATATGATGCCGACCTGAGTAAGTACTTTGATACGATACCACACGACAAACTTCAGGTGGCCCTGAAGGAGCGTATCGCCGATCCGCGGTTACTGAAGCTGATCAATAAGTGGCTGAAAGTTTCTGTGTGTGAAGGGGTAAATACACGAGTGGGAAGAAGAACGACAAAGGAACACCACAAGGTGGAGTAATATCACCACTGCTGGCCAATGTTTATTTCCACCTGTTGGACAGGATAGTGAACAATACAAGAAGTTTGTTTGGGAAACACGGAGTTCGGATCGTCCGGTATGCGGATGACTTTGTGTTGATGGGGAAAACTTTACCGGCTGAAATAACCGGAAAGCTCAAAAGCCTGTTGGATCGAATGGGTTTAACGATCAATGAGACGAAAACCCGGCAGATCGACGCAAGGGAAGAGAGCTTTAACTTTCTCGGGTTTACTGTACGCTACGATCGGGATATTAAGGGCAGAAGTACTAAATATTGGAACATTATGCCCAGTAAGAAGTCGGAGCAAAAAATCCGGGATAAAGTGAAGGATTATCTGATGACTCACGGACATTGCAAGGCACAGGACGTTGCCGCAGGGTTAAATACAATAATCCGGGGATGGCTGAACTACTTTACAATCAAGGGGGTTAGTTATCCGGCAATGAGCAAAAGACGACTCCGGTTTTACCTTTCATCAAGGTTACACCGGTACTATGGCCGCAAGAGCCAACGGAGAAGCAGGCTTTATGGACAAAATGCCTTTGAGGTCCTGACAACCAAATATGGTTTGATTGACCCGACAAAATTTGCAATCCGTTAACCTCTATTGTGAATGCCAATGACGAAGTTTGTAGGAAAGCCGTATGCGGGAAAACCGCACGTACGGATTGATGAGGGGGCAGGGAAGGGATTTTACCCTTCCCGCTCTACTCTACCGGTAAAGAAAGATTTAACCGCAGAGAGCCGCAAAGGAAGAGCAGAGAACCGCAGAGAAATCACGTAACTAGTGCAATATAAAAAGATTGACATTGGGCCAAGATTGGATTTTGGGTTAGCATAAGCCCTGGTACCTGGTTATTTATCCTTTATTCATTTGATAGCATTCATATTGGAGCGCTGGTGCCAGATAATGGATTGTACAGTCCAAATTCTTGTAGCTGAATTACTCCGGGTTCGTTGATTGTGCAGGCACAATAGCTGGAAACCCCGTTGGGGAAAATGGATGCAACTTTTCTGAAATTCAGCTTTTTCGGATCCGGCCGCTCTGAGCATTTTGCTTCGATCAGGTTGGTTTTACCAGATTTCACGGTGATAAAATCAATTTCAACACCATTTTGATCCCGGTAAAAGAAAAGATCTTTACCGGTGACATATCCATTTTTAATCATTTCGGTGAAAACAAAATTCTCCCATATACTGCCACGGTGGGGTGATCGTTCCAATGCATCTGCCGAATCAATATTGAGCAGATTGCTAATCAGTCCATTGTCACAGAAATAGACTTTGGGCGCTTTTATGAGCCGCTTACCCAGATTATGATAATAGGGTGGTAATAAATAGATCAAACCTGACACCTCCAGTGCATTTACCCATGCTTTGATGGTATTGGGCGCCACGCCAGCATCTTTCGCCAAATCCGAGTAGTTCAGGAGTTGCCCCACCCTCACGGCAAGTAACGACAAAAACCGCCTGAAATCCCGTAAGTTGCTAACATTCAGTATTTGTTTCAAATCCCGCTCCAGATAGGTCTGTATATAATCATCAAAGTATTCAGCGGCTGGTAACCCCTCTGCCCAAATCTCAGGAAAGCCTCCTTTCCACAACAGATCAATTGGATTAAGCAACAGGTTGCTTTTGTTTAACTCACTGGCGCTTAATGATTCTAGTCGTAAGATCTTTACTCTTCCCGCCAAAGACTCACTCACCTGCTGCATCAGGGGAAATTGCTGACTTCCGGTTAGAATCCATTTACCCTTAACCTCTCTTTCCTGATCCACAATAACTTTCAGGTCACGGAAAAGTCCGGGCGCATACTGAATCTCATCAATGATAACCTGCTTTGTAAAACCGCTTAAAAACCGTTCCGGATTCTCCTGAGCCTGGGCAGCCATAAGAATTTTATCCAGAGTAACATAATCGGCTACGGGAAAGAGTTTCTTCAGCAACGAACTTTTCCCAGCCTGCCGTACACCGGTTAATAACACCACTGGTCGGGTTCGAACAGCTTCCAGAATCTTATCCGTATTGTTTCTTTCAATCCACATAATTACATTATTTGCAACAAAGTTAGTATATTTAGCAATACGATTGCGGATTATCTTAATTACGATTGCGGATTGTCTTAAATTGAGAGTCCCAATCTGCGTGGGGATGGCACGTGAATGCGGATTAACGCTGGTGGTATCGGAGATGAATTCGATGTCTTTGTGCTTCTTTAAATTGTGACCTCCACCTGAAACATTTTTTAGCCGGAAGGTTATGGTTGTTTCTATTAATGTTTTAAAGGTGCTTGGACTTGAAAAGGATTTCTTACAACTAGCCAAAGATGATGAATTGGGGCGCAAAATACAGGATGCTGAATTGATCACGAAAGCGAGAGCTCCTAAAAGGACCAGCAAATGATGAGAAAGAACCTGATAAAGCGGAAAATATTTGTTTACGCACATTGGGAAGGAATGGTTGAAGCCGCACCGATCATACCGACAAAAGAATGCTTTTGAGCGAGTGACGTACCTCGCCTAAAAAGCTATTTGACATGTTGTGTTGTTGACATGATTTGCTTTCATGCTGTTAGAAACTATCAAAGAAATCATCAACAAAACCGATAAAAAATCTGAGTCAGGAATTGAAACGGAAAATATTCGTTTCTTTGTGCGAATTAATTCGCTTTCAACATGAATGTACTTGAAACATCGGATACCGATTTTTTAGCTGGGGCAAGAAAAGGCGTTCCAAAATCATGGCTATTATCTATGGCACGTGAATGCGGATTAACCCTGAAGGAACTTAGCTCCTATTTGAGGATCTCAACCCGGTCGATTCAGGAAAAGGAACCCGATCAATATATTGCTCCGGGTCCGTCAGAACGGGCATTATTCATTGCTAAGCTCTTCAAACTGGGAAACAATACGTTCGGCAGTATGGAAAAATTCCGAAACTGGCTGAATGTGGAAAATTCCGCCATGGGTGGGGAAAAACCTGTTTCATACCTTGATACCTTTTCGGGAATTCAATTGGTAATGGATGAATTGAATGCCATAGAATACGGATTCTCTGCCTGATGATTGTATACAGGATTACCAAAAGTGAACATGCAGCCCTCGATGGAATTGGAGGTTTGTATGGACCTGGCAGGTGGCACAAAAAGGGCAGCTTAATTATTTATGCCGCAGAGCACGCTTCTCTGGCAGCCTGGGAAAAGATTGTTCATGTGGCAAGTTTTGCAAATCTGCAAAAGGACCTGTTACTGGTTAAACTTGAGATACCTGAAAGGATAGAAATCCTGAATGTCCCCCCGAATATTCTGGTAAAAGGCTGGGATCAATTCCCATACAGCAGTGAGACCATGAACTTTGGTACGTCTTTTTTACGAAAAAAGGAATGCATGGCACTCAGGGTGCCGACTGTTATTATTCCGGATGAGTTCAATATCATCTTAAACCCACTTCATCCCGATATTTTTTCCTGCAAAGTAATCAGCACAGTACCATTTATTTTTGACAGACGGATTTCAAAAGAAAATTCTTAACAAATCTGAATATTTCATTTGCATCGAAATATCTGAACTTGGCTTAACCGGTAGCCAATTCAAGTCAGTTAGTCTATATAATGAATTGTTTCGATATCTCCGGATAGTTAATCTATCAGCTAATATTTGCTGAATCATTCATACCGAATAAATCTCAGATGTTTGGTAGTCACGCTATTAATCAGAGCATCAAGCGCCTGAACATCCAGCCGCATGCCCGTAAGATGAATCGATGACCGGGATGAAAAAATGCCGCTGCCATTTTTTATGTTGGTGAAATTGATCAGGGCAAATTCCGACGGATTTTCCCTGAAGATATTCGCGTAATCATACAGAAACTTTTCTGCTGTATCGATATGAAAATCAATGGAGTCAAACATCCGCACCTCAACTTCCGGCCGATCCGGTATTCTCGAATTTATGGTATAAAGCAGATCCTCCAGGCGCAGGCAGAATTCCCGCTCGGCATTGGGTCCGAAATCATATTGGAACATATATTCAAAGGATCGGGATATGGTTTCATCCGCAAGAATATCGCGATAATGGAAAGTATAACTCATTGAATGGAAAGCCCCGCCGCCGGTTTCCCAGCGTAAATTATAGCAACCTCCGAAGAAACTCATGCTTTTGGTGGACGACCATTTGCCCGGGAGCAAAAACTTGCCGGTATCTGCAACGATAGCAGTTTCGGCGGTTATGGTATCGGCATTCTGTGGAATAATCAGCCGAAGTTTTGCATTCAGGTAATCTTTTAAATTCAATTTAAAGGCATAAAGAATATTCGGATTTTGTGTGAATAATCCGAAATCTTTTGGTTCGTAAATGATTTTTCCCGGTTTAATTGAAACAATCCGTGAATTATTATCGGTCAATTCAATTAAAAGATTTAAATCCGGATAATACAAAGAATCTGAACGCTTAACATAATCATATACATTATCCAGAGTGATAAAGGATTTATTTATCCGGATATAATGAACAGAGTCCGGGGTGTTCAGAACGCAATACACAAAGGTTGTCGGTTTAGCGGGAATTACCACATCGAAGTCATTGCTGCAGGAGCTTGCGGACAGGATGAAGAATATGGCAATCAGGTGCCTCATAATCTTTAGTATAGTTAATACAGCTGTTGGTGGCTGAAAAACGACGGGTTATGAGTGTTTAGCTTATACTTTTATTCGATACGAATACTTTTTTGATATAGCAGCTCCGGATCAAGATCCGCTTCATTCTCCCATTCAATGGTATCAAAACTTGTTCTGACCGTCTTAAAGAGCCGTAAATCTTTTAGTTCCTGGAATAAACCAAAGTCAAGATAAGGTTTCATATCAAATTGCCTTTTTTCCCCATTCTCAAAAGTCAAGAGTCAAAGGTAGTCTTCTTGAGGATTAACCTCACTTATTGCCAGGTACATTTGAGTTTATTTAAGTGGTTCAATCTGGAAAGCCTCCTCACCACCTCACAAACCCCAGCTGCTTCGTGTACTGCCCCAGGCACAAAGAATCATGCGTTATTCTATCGAGCTTCATGTTGTCTTTTATGGCAGTACGAAGCATGGTGAATAATCCCAGTCCGTTGGTGATATTTCCCTTGGGCGGTAAATCGAGGTTTCCTGCATTACTGTAGGTATCAACATAATCCCTGAAATAGATATCCCCGGCATACATGATCAGATCGAGCGAGGTGAACTTCCTGACAATGGTATCGTTAACGGGTTTGATGTTAGCTGCAACCTGTTTATAGAACAGCTCGGCATACAGATAATCGGTCCGGCCGGTTTCAAACCGCATATCTCGGCGTAAAAGAAAAGTATCGGAATGATTGACCCAGATTCCTTCCATTTGCCGGTAACGGAACACACAGATCAAATCGCAATAGGCGGTACCAAGCCCCGGGGCAATTCCGATTTCATTCATTTTCGGATACAGTGAGATCTGATTATCGTATTGTGATTTGATAATTGGCGGCCCCACGAGGGCAATCTTCGAAAACGCCGGGCTCACCATGCCCGGTCCCGATATGACTAACCTGAAATGCGTTACCTCCCAGTTAGATTGATGCAACAAGTGTTTGGACTGGTAACAATACCCTGGAACTTCTGCAAAAATCCCGGGAACTTTGGTACGGGCCGAAGGTTCGAAATACGTTTCATCAACTTTGTAATCACCAACCCAGGCCTCCAAGCGGATATTGGCATTAGCGTAAAATACCTGATCAGCTTTTCGGGAGAGTTTATAAGCATTGGAATCACCAGAAAATGTTCGTGTTAGCGTTAGATAATTTATGTTATCGTTCGGATTCATCTGAAAGTAAACCACAGGGATCGGATCGGCAGTATTAACCAGATCCAGCTTGGTGGAGCAGGAAGAAAAAACCATCAGAAGAATAGCTGCCAATAAATAGATGTTCTTCATAATGAATGTTTAAGCTGTTAATTGTCTTTTATGCATCTAACTGACAAATAACTGGTCAGGGAGGTCCGCGATGCCATTAGTTCCTCGCAACCCCACCAATAATCATACTCCAGATGAAGGTCAATGCTGCAGAACCAGCATACATACGGATGGTATTTCCAGCATTCCTCATTCCAGCGGGAATCTGACGACCAGAAACCGGTATCCCAACCATCATGAACAGAATAAGGCCACTCAAATGAACCATCTTCGTACGATCGGTGAGCACCGTTATTGAGATCAAGATTGAGGTTTGAAGAGCCATTCTTGCCGTAATATTGTATAGAATAAAGCTCGCGATAATATACTGCAGACAGGTCCTTGTGCGGGAGAAAGAGAGATTCCCATTCCGGTTTGGTTGGGATGTGCCACCCATCGGGACAAATGCCTTTCGGTTCATTTATGTGGTAGTTCATGCTTTCGAGCCAGAGGTAGACCCCGCCAACGGTATCCGCGTATTTTGAGTGGGGATTACGGTACATTTCCACGGTATCATTATCGGTCTGTTCCCGATCTGTTGAGATTTCAATTCCGTACCGAAGATTTTCGGCCATCCACCAACGGCCATCGATATTTACAATCCGGTAGCGGTTCCCATCGCGGGGGTCAAGCAGGGTATCGATATTGTTGTTTTTTCCATACACTTCAACAGAGTCGGAGGCAGTGGCAGTAAGGCCGTCGATATCCTTTACGCCCACCGTAACATTGTATTTCCCGGGAAGTTTAAACTGAAATGCGATGGCGTTAATTTTGGAGTATTCGGTGTCCCAAACCCCGTCACCATCAAAGTCCCAGCGAAAAGCCAACCCAATCGGGTAGTTTTTATCGTCAGTGGTACCTTCGGCATTGAAATCAAATAGAACGGAGGTATCGCCGAATGTAGGGAATGCAGTCATTGTAGCAACAGGAGGGAGGTTTCCTTTATTGCAAGAAATAAATACTGCAATCATCATGATAAACCCCGTTGTAAGAGCTGAAGCAAACCGGGTAAATGGTTTCATTCCAAAAGAATTAGCAATCAAATTATTAATGGGGGATAAAACAAAGATAGTGAAAACCTTTTTGGGTTGTGATGATTTTGAGGTTAGAAAATTAGATTTGGGAAAGGAGGGGGCTGGGCCAAAATAGAGCAGGAGGGCAGAAAGGCAGAAAGGCAGGAGGGCAGGAGGGCAGGAGGAAAGGAAGTAAAGGCTTTAAAATTCAAGAAAGAATTAGTTTATACAATATTCAATTCCAACTTGAAATATGTATCAAATCGATTATAAAATCACCTAAAATCTTTTTGCGCAGGTTTCAGGAAAGCCCGATTCAACCAGATCCAGCCAGGTAGTTTATCCCGGTTACCATGATGAAAAGTTTGTTTATATATTAGCAAACGCAAAAACAGATATCAAATGCCTGACGAAACGTTTACTGGAAAGGGTTTTATAGAAAAGCTGAACCGGCCTTTCCCGTTTTTCGAATCACCCGGGCAGCGGATTCTGGTACCCTTCCTTTTTTCGGTTTTTATTTATGTTTTTCTGATGGTTTTTCAGCCATTCGGACTTTCGGAGATCGAATACCGGAAACCCATTTTCATTGCCGGGTTCTTTGCCATCACCTTTTTGGTAATGGTTTTCAGCTATTATCTGCTACCCATGATTCTCCGCGATGTTTTCAATCCCGATAACTGGACAGTCAGAAAAAACATTTGGTTCATTTTCTGGCAGATTCTTACTATCGGGTTTTTTAACTGGCTGTACAATGCAACGGTTGGGGATGGGGTATCGCAACAGCATAGTTTGGTGGTATTTGAGCTCAGCACGGTGGCTGTGGGCATTTTCCCGATCATATTTGTGACCTTATATGCCGAAAAATACTTATCGCGAAAGCATGAATTGATTGCAGATGATTTAACAAGCAGGATACAAGCATCAGATAATCATAATGATATCCGTATCAAAATTGTTTCCGAAAATATTAAGGAATTTCTGGAGCTTTCCATCGAAGATTTTATTTGTGTTCAGTCGAACGGGAATTATGTATTGGTGTATTATTACCAGAACCGGGTAATTAAGAGGCAGTTTATCAGGAATTCCCTTACTGCAATTGGTGTTCAGCTGGAAGGTATCGATACTATAAAAAGATGCCACCGCTCCTATATTGTAAATTTCGCACATGTTAAGCGGTTCAGCGGGAATGCACGCAATTACAGTCTCCATATCGAACAGCTGGATTTTGCTATCCCTGTATCCCGATCGTTCCCAAAAGAAATCATTGAGAGCTTCAAAAACTAGGTTACCCCCTTCCCGTTTAAAACCTGGTTGTCCCATTGGTCCCAAAGGAATCCGTTTCGAATGAAAACCTGACCATTCGTCCCTTTAATTTGGCAACCGGCAATGGTGCCCATACTTTTGGCGGACCAATTAATCAATTAATTCAGATCGTCATGAAAAACCTCCTATCATATCTCCCATTTGCGTTAATGATTGCGATAAATGTTTTTGCTCAGGGAGCTGGTTTCCGCATTCCAAATCTTCTGCCATTTGTTTGGATTTTCACCGGCCTTATTGTATTGGATCTGATCCTGGCTTTGGTTCTCCGGGTGAAGAGTTACTTTGTATATGGAATCTGTGCGATCAGTGTTGCGGGATTACTGGCCATTCTGTTTTGGCCGGCAGCAGGACAGGTTTACGTTGAAAATGTTATTGCTGCCATGTACGTTGGATTATTTTTGGTTGCCTTTTTCCCACCTCTTTTTAAAGCGGAACCTTTTACGGTGGAATTCTCCAAAAACCGGTTTCCAGAAACCATTACGGGAGGAAGCCAGTTCCGGAAAATCAATTTGATCATTAATTATATCTGGGCCGGATTGTTTGCTGCATCGGTTGCATTGAGCATCGTTCATTACCATACCGATGAGGCTTATAACACCATCATTGCCACGCTGGTTCCGATTGCGGTTCTTTTAGCAGCGGGACTGCCTGCTACCATTATGCTTCCGGGTATTCTGATGGGGAAAGTAGCCGGTGAAAAGCTTCATTTTAAAACGGTTGGAGATTTATTTACTTCGATGCCATTTGGGTTGAACCGCGAAAAAGCTGCAGGGGTGGATGCTGCGGTGCAGTTTTACCTTTCGGGCAATGAGCCGGTTACCTGCTACCTGGAAATTAGTGGCGGGAAATGCAAGTTTGAACAGGGAGAGCACCAATCGGCAAGGACGGTTATCCGGTGCGATTCAGATTTATGGCTAAGGATTTCCAATGGAGAAGTTTCCAGCGACCAGGCTTATCTGAACGGAGAGTTTCAGGTTGAGGGCGATGCCACCTTCATGCTCCGTTTCGCTGAAATGTTTTCACCTTCAGTAAAAAAAGCAAAAAGGAAGATGGTGAAACCTGCTTCACCTGTGTTTCAATACCGATCATTTGCTCCGGGAAAAATTCGAAATATTGCGGTTTTCGACGGTGGGCCCCGGACTGAAAAGTTTAGCAAAACAACCATGATGGCAAGGGAATTTGCTAAAGGAGCGAGTAGCGCGGGAGCTAATGTCGAGTATTTTAACCTGAAGGATTTTAACATAAACTGTTGTAACGGCTGTTACCAATGCTGGACAAAAACCCCGGGTGCCTGTATCCATAAAGATGACATGGATATTTTGAGAGAAAAGTACCGGAGCGCCGATCTGGTGGTTTTAGCTTCACCGCTTTACATTTTCAGTGTTACCGGAATGATGAAAACCTTTCTCGACAGGCTGCTTCCTTTGATGAAACCCTATATGCTCACCAATGAATCGGGCGATGTGATGCATCCCGACAGATATCCTGAGAAGGGAGAGCAGGGGATAGTGGTTTTCAGCGCCGCGGGATTTCCCGATGTGGAGCACAACTTTGATGGATTGAAAACTACCTTGCGCTCATGGGCCTCGCACAGTGAAAATGCTTATTTGATGGGTGAATTCTTTCTACCTGCGGCTGAGCTGATTGCTCAACCTGTTTATGCTGATCGAATGGCAAATATCCGCGAAGCTTGTTTCAAAGCCGGCGAGCAAGCTACTGCAAAGGGTAGTATCGAAATTGGGCTCATGCAAACAGTTCAGGATCCTGCTGTTGACCTTGAGGTGTTTCAGGAGCAGGCTAATATGTTCTGGGGCAGTTTGGATGGAGCGAAGGCCTATTTATCGGCTGCGCCCAGGTTAAGCTGAAGTTAATCTGATGATTTTTGAGGAAGATGGGATTTTGGTGTTCTTCTAACTATCCAAAATAAAGTCCAGATAATTATCCCGGTTTATAACGGCATAGTCCGACTCCGGGTAATTGGTGGAGAATGCATGCGGGGCCTTTCGGGTTTTGTTGCCCAATTTGAATTCAAAGGCAGATATTATTTTTTCTGATTCCTCAATTAAATCAATTTCCTGCCCATCGTAAGTGCGCCAGAAGAAGAACGATTTGTCCTGTTGCAAATAAAAGTTTTGTTTTATCCTTTCGCTGATTAAATAGTTTTCCCAAAGTTGCCCGGTATCCAATCGTTGGGATATCGGGCTATAGTCAGGGATCAGGGCGTTCCGGATGCCGTTGTCAAAAAAGTACCATTTGGCGGATTTCGAAATTTCTTCCTGGCTATAGGGAAATAGATGAAATTGTGTACTTCGCTGTTAAATTTTTATTTGTACTGAACGAATTACTATTAAATTCTTCAATCCATTGAAGGAATTAATAGTAAAATTGTAAATGGCAAAGGTGAGACAGCAGAATATTTGGAGATTTTCTATGAATTCACATTTTACAATTTGTCTTTGATGCAAGTTACGACGTGTTGATGATTGAGTTACCCTTTTTGGTGTGATCCATTTCACCCCGCCCCTATTGCCCGTAAGCCTTAAGTTGACTGCTATGGGGGCCGGGGGTGAGGTGGATCGCATTCCACGGGGTCCCAGATTAGATTAAGTAATTTGTGATAATCCATTGAATACCAGTTTTTATTTCCGGTTAGTTTTATAGCTTCAGTTTTGCTTAAAGCCGCGTAAGTTTTCAGTAACTTTAGGGTTTCCAACAGGTCTCCATGTCGGATGATATTTAAAATCTGTAGCCATGAATAAATATCTTGTTCTATTGAGCCTAATCACTTTGATAGGGCAGGCAACAGTGAAATCAATGAATTTTGCGTTACCTGCAACCGGCGAAACCACCCCGATTTTATCCGTTACTCCACAAAACGGTGATTTTGGAGGGCAACAGCTGGGATTGACCAGCAGCATAACCTTTACTATTAAAAATACGGGTGTTTCCATTCTGAAA
>CAIXKO010000049.1 GCA_903919925.1 uncultured Bacteroidota bacterium
TGGATAATCCGGAGCATGCTGACCCCCCTCATCCGGTTTAATTGACCGGGTATTTTCCGGTTTTTCTGGTTTGTTTTTCATGACATACCGGCAGATACTGCCCCCCCTAAAGTTGAAAAAGAGGTAAATTATTCCGGAGCATATTGACCCCCTTGTTAAAAGGCGGGGCGGGGTGCGAAACCGGAGCATGTTGACCCCCTTTCTCGATTTAACCCTCAGGTTTTGGTTCATTTAGCGGTTGAGAAACCACTAATACGACAACCGAATGGCCGGAAAACCAAAACACATGAGTCAGATTAAACAATTATTGCAGTTACATGAGCAGGGCAAGAGCATAAAATTTATTGCACGCAGTTTGGGTATCAGCAAAAATACGGTTAAGGTTTACCTGTCAAAAATAGCACTGTCCCCGGTAACTATCAAGGCTTTACTGAGCTTAGACGATCCGATCCTTGAAGGGAAGTTCCATGCCGGCAACCCAGCATACAAGGACAAGCGTTACGAGCATTTTAAGAACAATCTGGAATACTTTATTCAAGAGCTGAAGAAGAAGGGGGTAACCCGTCATCTGCTTTGGGAAGAGTATCTGGAGTCCTATCCCAGCGGGTATGGCCACTCGCAGTTTAACTTCCATTTGTCGCAACATCTGGTTGCCCGCAAACCATCGGGGGTTCTTACGCACAAAGCAGGAGAAAAACTCTATATCGACTTTGCCGGCGATCCGCTGTCGTATATTGACCGGGATACCGGGGAAGTTGTTAAATGTCAGGTGTTCGTGGCCTGCCTGCCTTATTCTGATTACAGCTTTGCCTTGGCCGTCAGGAGCCAATGCGTGGAAGATTTTCTCTACGCCCTGGGCTGTTGTCTTCAAGAGCTTGGAGGCGTCCCCGAGATATTGGTTCCTGATAATATGAAGTCGGCCATTGTGAAAGCCAGTCGCTATGAACCCGATGTTAACCGAGCCCTGGATGACTTTGCCAACCATTACAAAACCACTGTGATCCCGGCCCGTGTCTGCAGACCCAAAGATAAAGCCTTGGTAGAAAACCAGGTAGGAATGATTTACAACCGGGTATACGCCAAGTTACGCAACGAGCAGTTCTTCGATTTGGCTTCGCTCAATCTCGCCATCAAAGGAAAAATTAAAGATCACAACCAAACCCGGATGCAGTTAAAGCCCTATTCCCGGGAAGAAAAGTATTTAGCCGATGAGAAACATTTACTGCAACCCCTGCCGGAACAACCTTTCCAGTTAAAGTTTTACAGGGAGTTAACCGTGGCTAAAAACAATCATATCCTCCTGTATCCGGAAAAGCATTATTACAGTGTTCCCTATGTGCACATTGGATCCACAGTGAAGGTGATCTATACCCGTACCATGGTTCATATTTACACTAAAGGAGAGCAGGTTGCGGTTCATGTGCGGGATTACAAACCCGGAGAATACAGCAGTGTTAAGGATCACCTGTGCTCTGCGCACCAGCATTATAAGGATCGCAGTCCGAACTATTACCTGGATCAAGCCAAGTCAAAATCCGATGTGCTGTATCAACTCGTCGAACTGCTTTTTAAACAGAACAGGCATCCCGAGCAACTGTATCGTACCTGCGACGGGCTGATGAGCCTGCAGCGAAAAACCGAAGCAGATGTCTTTTCTAAAGCCTGCATGATGGCGATTGATTACCAGACCTACTCTTATCGGTTTGTCGCCAATATCCTGAAGAATAAAATGACCGACGAACCGGCAGCAGCGCCGGCAAAACCATTGCCGGTTCATAAAAACATCAGAGGAAGTGACTATTATAAGCAATCAACCATTGATTTTTAACCACTTAATTTTAACTATTTATGATGCAAATTGAATCACAGTTAAGTCGCCTGCGATTACACGGAATGAATCGCAGCTGGCAGGCTTTGCTGGAAACCAGAAGGCAAAACGAGCTTACCCTAAGCGAAGGACTGGAACTGTTGCTCCAGGCCGAAGAACAAGAACGGAATAACAAGCGATTTGAGCGCCTGAGAATGAATGCCCGGTTCCGTTATCAGGCATCCATTGAAGAACTTAAACTGGACCCTTCCAGAGGGGTGGACAAAGGCCTGATCATGACACTGGCAACTGGGGAGTACATATTAAAAGGAGAAGCTGTTCTCATTACTGGTGCAACCGGTTGTGGAAAGTCGTTTTTGGCCTCTGCTTTTGGGTATCAAGCCTGCGCTCAAGGCTACCGGGTAGCGTATTACAACTTCCAGAAACTCCTGATGAAAACTAAAATAGCCCGGAAGGATGGAACTATTTACAAGTTTTTTGAAACGACCTCGAAGACCGATTTGCTGATCATCGATGATTTTGGACTCTCCCATCTGGATCAGCAGCAGCAAATGGATATGATGGAAATGATCGAGGATCGCCATGGAAAGTCATCTACCATCATTGCCAGCCAGTTACCTGTTGAAAGCTGGTATGATGTCTTGGGTGAAGAAACCTTGGCAGATGCCATAATGGACCGACTGGTGCATAGCGCATACAGAATTGAATTGCGTGGAGAGAATTTAAGAAAAAATCGGTAAAATTGTCAGTCATTCGAGTTCTCTGAATCATCATCCCTGAGGGGGGTCAATATGACCGGACAAGGGGGTCAACATCACCGGAATATCCA
>CAIXKO010000050.1 GCA_903919925.1 uncultured Bacteroidota bacterium
AATCCGGATTACCTTTTTGTTGCCGGAGAAACCAGCATGTTTCTTGAATCCAAATGCTTGAACAACAACTGGCTATCCCTAATAGGCAATCACAAATGGTTACGTCTCGATGGTGAGTATGACTCATTCGCCCAACAACCAATTGATGCACTGGCTATGATGATTATGTACGAGAGTGCCTGGAGTGCAACCAATAACCCATCCGCAATCCAGAAGTTGTTGCGCTCATATGATTGGTTTTTTGGCCGGAATGATTTGAACCTTCCTGTGTATGATGCAGAAACAAAGGGATGCAACGACGGAATCGAAGAGTTTAATATCAATCGAAACCAGGGAGCCGAGAGTACAATCGCCTATCTTTGGTCAAACCAGATAGCTCAGCGATTTAGATAACTTTGGACTCCAAAATTCTGGCTATTCTATCTAAAAGAAGCTCCTTATCAACCGGTTTTTTAATAAAGGTTACTGCACCTAAAAGCAAACCTTTTGCAACATCTTCGCAGCTGGTGTGGCCCGACAGAAATGCCACGGGTATATCAATATTGTTTTCTTTTAAGTACGCAACCAGTTGATAACCATCGAAGTTGGGCATAGCAATATCTGAAAGGATGAGGTCAAATTTATCTTTACCGATTTTCATAAGCGCAATGATCCCATCTGATGCAACCTCAACTTCATAACCCGACATTTTCAAATAATTAGCAATAACTCTCTGGTTCAGGACTTCATCTTCTACCACCAAAATCCTTGTTTTTGGCTCTTCAGATTGGAAACCAGCTTTCAGTGCCGATGGTGCAAGGTTGGTTAACAACTCCTTAAGCGAAACGGTTGCAAAGGTCGAAGAAGTATCAGACATGGCATACGGTATCACCAGTTCATCATTGTTGATAATGGAACCGCAGGAATAAACCACATTAGGCACATAACCTTCGCGTTCTTCTTCATTTGGTGCAATCAAGGGTTCACTTAATTGCCCTATTACTTTGGAGGGGTCATTTAAATCCAGCAACATGGCACCCAAAACATACCTTCGCATCGTTCCTACCCCATGCGTAATAACCAGCCAGCCATACTCGGTCTCAATCGGCGATCCGCAGTTTCCTACCTGGATAAATTCCCATGGAAACTTCGGCTGCTGGAGAACCTTTGCACTATTCCATAGGTTGATTTTATCCGAAAACATGATAAAATTATTTATCCCGTCCAATCGGGACAACATTGCGTATTGACCATTGATTTTCCTGGGGAAAAGTGCCATGCCCTTGTTTTGTGCATTCTCCCCGTGAATAGGCATTATTTTAAATGTGTAAAAATCTTTGGTTTCAACCAGTTTTGGTAAAATGGTGTGGCCGTTATAAGCGGTATAAGTTGCGTAATAACGTTCGCGACCGTCATCATCCGTGAATTTCATAAACCGGGCATCCTCAATGCCATTGCTTTCTGCAGCTGCGATGGGGAAAATAACACGGTCAGATATTCCGGTGTCAAGAGAAAAAGATATTTCATAATGTGAATCACCGAGCCACTCAATAATCTGCAAAACCTTTCTCTCAGATTCATCAGGATTCGTTTCCCGCCTGGTTTCTTCTAAAGCCCGAAGCAGTTCGTTATAATCAAACTCTTCGCGCAATTTTCCCATCACATGCCCTACCATGCTATGGTTGGCATGCATCTCTGAAAGCTTCTGTGAAAAAATATCTTTTTTGTATATGTAATTTCGTATGGCTTCGGCTTCATCAATCAATCTTCCAGTTGAAATCAGCTGCATATTGTTTTTTGCATCCAATACCCCTCCTCTGAACACAATGGAGGAAATATGGCCTTCACCTGTTGCCCTGAAACTCATGATAATTCTCTTTTCTCCCTCCTGAAGTCCGCTTTGGTCCGGATCCTCTACCATCGATGGGTTAAAAAAGGCAGCAGATTCGATGGAATACTCAGAAGTAAAATAGGCCCCAATCAATAACTTTTTGTAGGAAGTTAATTGGCTTAGGTCTCCATTTCTGCCATTCATAATATCACAAACCCGATCAAAATGCTTTTGGTAAATGCGTGAAATGTTCCGGTGTCGGAATGAAAAGTCGCGGAGGCACTGGTTCAGCGTCAAACGGGCAGCCTCCTCAGGCATACTAACCACCTTTTGTATCATAGCCTGGACACGGGTTTCCGGGCCAGGAAAGAAAAACCGGGCAATAACTCTTTTAGGGTCGCTGTTGAACCTTACAGGTTTTCTGATTACGGTTGTGCTCATAAGGATTGTTTTCGTAAAGTTAAGAAAAATGGATTCGCTTCACTCAAAATAATGGTTTCGCTTCGCTCAGCTTAATGGATTCGCTTCACACAAAATAATGGTTTCGCTTCGCTCAGCTAATTGGTTCGCTGACGCTACTAAAAAATTATCCATACAATGATTCTCTTTCCGCGCGCAGCGCAATTAGCGCGAAGCGCAATTAGCGCGAAGCGCCTATTAGCGCGAAGCGCCTCTTAGCGCGAAGCGCCTCTTACCTCCCAGCGCCTCCTACCTCGAAACGCCTCTTCCCACCGAAAACCAAAACTCCGACCCTTCCCCCAATTCCGATATCACCCCGATTTCACCGCCCATCAAGTGTACTAAATTCTTCGAAATCGCTAACCCAAGACCAGTTCCCCGAGAGGTGCGTCCGGTAGATTCTTCAACCTGACGAAACCTTTTAAAAATCAATTCCTGCTTTTTAGGTGAAATCCCTATTCCCGTGTCCTTTACAAAGAATCGGATTTCATTATCATTAGTGTTTTTGCAACCAAAAATAATGGAACCTGAATCTGTGAATTTTAATGCATTGTGCACAAGATTGGTTAATACCTGCCTTAAACGGTTGCGGTCAATATGGATAACGGTATTGGGCTCCATTTCTGACATATCCATAAGTAAATGAACCTGATCCTTTTGCATGCGCACCTTGATTGCTAAAAACATCTGGTAGATTTCCTCAATCAACTCAAATATCTCCACTCTTACCGGTGACAAGGTTAATTGCCCGGCTTCAATTTTCGAAACATCAATGATGTCGTTTATTAAAGACAATAGTTGCTCCGACCCCCGCTCAATCAAACCGGCATATTTCTTTCGCTCTTCCGGGCTCACCTCTTCCTCTGTCAATAATTCGGCAAAACCAATGATCGAATTCATTGGTGTGCGTATCTCATGCGACATATTTGCCAGAAAAGCGGATTTCAGGCGGTCGCTTTCTTCTGCCTTTTCCTTGGCTTTGATCAATTCTTCTTCAGCAAGTTTGATGTCGGTTATGTTTTTGGAAATACAGGAAACCCACAAAACTTCGCCTGCCTTGTCTTTAACCGGATCAACCATAGTGGTAAAAAACTTCATTTCCCCATTGGCAGTTAATACCTTGACATCAATTCGACCGTGTTCACCGGTCTTAAAAACTTCCCTTACTACATTTAGCCTCCGTTGAGCTTCTTCATCAGTAAAGATCTCAAAAGGTGTTTTTCCCATTATTTGCTCAGGTGGTTTGCCGAATTCTCTCGCAAATGCCTCGTTTACAAAGCGATAACTTAAATCTGGATTGAAACTGAAAATCGGATCACTCGAATACTGGACCAAAGTGCGGTATTTTAATTCACTGTCCCTTAAAGCAGCCTCCGTTTCTTGCTTCTCTAAAATAAAGCGGGCTTGTTGAATGTTTTGGTAGGCTTTCAGCGAAAGCTCATTCGCAATGGTATAGAGTGCATCCGCAACTTTCCGGAATTGCTCTTCAGTCATAACAGGTACCTCCTCGAATGCCTTCCTGTACTCCTCCCTGTCAACGCCTATTTCATCGGCATAAAAAACCATATCACCAATATTCTGAGCTTCATTCCTTATCTGTCCGATTAACCAGTTGGCAACATGTTTACCTCCCACCATAATGCTTGCTCCAGCATCCCAAAGGCCACTGCTTAAACATCTCTGAACCACCGGACCAGCGTTCACTGTCTGTCCAATCACAGAATCAGAATTAAAGCAATTCGATAACCCCTTTGATGTATTTCTTATTAAATCCTTGCACAAGCGGCGGAAATTGGTCGGTTGGGTTAAAGGAGTTCCGTCAGGCAGGGTTATAATGGATGCCACACCAGTGGCACTGGCAAATTTGTCCTGTATGCTTTGAATATCTTCCAGGTTAAAAAGCGTGCTGAAACTTATCCCCCTGGGATCATCCAATGGTTGAGTCAATGCCACCAACTGCTTTTTAATAGAATCCTGAACTCTCTTTGTTTCAGTGATATCCCTGAAAACTCCGAAAGTTCCCATGAATATTTTCCCTTTATCAAACTGCGGAACCGCTGTTACTAACAAATCACGGGTTGAACCATCAAATCTTTTAATCCTTAATTCGTAAGCATTGGTTTCTCCTGATTTTCGCTTGATAGTCTGTTTTCTTATTAAATCGGATTGGCTGGAGTCAGTAAAAATGGTCAAACTCCGACCAACTAAGTCTCCCACATCAACTCCAAAAATCTCATCCGCTGCCGGATTTGCCATTGTAACCACTTCGTCAGGATTCACCAAAGCAATTCCTTCACCTATATGATCTATCAGCAACCGGTATCGCTCCTCACTCTCAATGACACGTTGTTCATTCAGCCGCTTTTCTGTTACGTCCCGCTGAAGTCCAAAGTGTCCTGTGAACCGGCCCTCCGGATCATACATGCATCGGTATTCCCCTTCGGTCCACATGGAAGTACCATCCATGCGCCGTTCCTCAGTGTCTATGATAAGATGGCCGTCATCCAGAAACTGCCGCCATACCCGCATACCCTGTACCGGATCATGCGCAAAAAAATCAGCGGCAGTCATGTTAAGCATATCTTCAGGCTTGGCTCTATATTGATCGAGCATAGCTTGATTTATTTTAGTAACCTTTTGATTATGATAAATATAATCAAGGACTTCATCTTTATTAACATCATCATTCCAAAAAACCGGCTTTTCCAGCATCATGAAAAAAAAGCCATCCAGCGATTGCTGAAAAAACATTTCCAGGTTACCCTGACTCTCTTTTAAAGCTGCCTCGGCGTTATTCTTTTCGGCAATAATCCTTCGTAGTTCTAAAGCATCAGCAATTGCATATGGGAGTCGTTTAAGGTTCTCCTTAAAAATATAATCCTGCGCACCAGCTTTTATGCATTTAACAGCAGTTTCCTCATTGATAGAGCCTGTAATGATAATTACTGGTAATAATTCATCTCTCTCAAGGGCAAGATTGATCACCCTCATTCCATTAAAATCAGGTAAAATGTAATCCGAAATGACCAAATCAGGTCCAAACTCTTCTAATGCTTTAATATACTCATGTAAAGTACTAACCACACGGATATCGAAGCAAATTTCCCCCGTTCTAATTTCACGAATAGCCAATGCTGCATCAATCGGATTATCCTCAACCAGCAAAATCTTTACCTCTTCCATTTCATCCAATTATAATTAAAAACTGCCGATAGTCTGCTTCCTAAATCCTCGGAACTGTAAACCAAAAAGTTGAACCCACTCCTTTTTCCGATTCAACCCATATCTTTCCCCCGAGCAATTCAACCAACCCTTTGGCAATGGATAATCCCAAACCGCTTCCTTCAAATTTCCGGGTATGGGTCTCATCTTCTCGCATAAAATACTCAAAAATCTGAACCTGCTTGTCTTCACTGATTCCAATTCCATTGTCTCTGACAAAGAATTGAACCACACCTGGCAGGGTCAGATAACCAATTTCTATTGTCCCGTGGTCCGAATACTTAATGGCATTATCAACCAGATTGATAATCAGTTTGCTGATCAGCTCCGGATCTGAATGAAGAATAAAACCTTTGGCATTTTCCGTTTTGGAAACTATCATTTCCAGATTCTTTGCTTTTGCATGCGGGTAAAAACTTTCGAAAATTCCATCCAAAAGATCATCCGGCTGAAACAAGGACGGACAAACTTCCATATTTCCGGAAACGATCAATGAAATTTCCATATAATCACTGATTGTTTTTAATAACCGGTTGCTGCTGCTTTGTAGAATTCTAAAATAAAGCTCCTTATCCTCTTCCGTCAAATCCGGAGCGATGATCAGCTCTCCAAAACCAAGAATACCATTCAACGGTGTTCGAACCTCATGCGAGATATTATTCATGAAGGCTGTTTTCAACCGGTCGCTGGCTTCAGCTTTTTCCTTGGCCAATATTAATTCACTTTGAACCCGGTGCCGTTGGTCCATTTCTAACTTGAGATCTTCAAGCAGGTTTAAGGTAGCTCGTTTACTCAAATCCAATTCCTCGTATGACTTTTTCAGTTCCGCTTCCGTACGCTTCCTTTCCTCCAACTCCTTCAGCAGATCAATGGTGCGCTCCTTCACCACCTCCTCCAGCCTTAGGTTTTCCAATCTTACCGTATCCTCCGACTTCTTTATTCGCACCATTGATGATACCTGAGCCGCCAGTTCCGATTCATCGATTGGTTTCCCCAGAAAAGCTTCAGCTCCAAGCTTGAGGGCTTTGATCCTGCTGGCAGTCTCTGTTTTAGCAGCAGTTAGGATAATCACCGGAATCCGCCTCAGAAAGTTGTCCTGTTTTAACTTCCTGCAGGTTTCAAATCCATCCATTCCTGGCATTACCAAATCCAGGAGAATCACATCCGGATTTTCAGTCAATGCAACCAATATTCCCTCGGCTCCGGATTGAACCGACAAAATTTTAGAATCGGGAAATGCATCTGATAACAAGGCCTGCAAAACAATCAGATTGTCCTTATTATCATCAATGGCTAAAATCTTAATCATAAGGCAAAATTGTTCTCGGGTTATGCCAAAATCCATTTATTTAAAGTTTCTTCAAAAACAACGCTATCAATCGGTTTCGATAGGTAATCATCAAAGCCATAATTCAGAAAGTGATCTTTATCTCCCTTCATCGCCCTGGCTGTCACTGCGATAACAGGAACCCCAACCAATGATTCATCATTGCGGATCTCATCAAGAACCATAAACCCATCCTTAATTGGTAAAGATATATCAAGTAAAATCAGATCAGGATGCATGCTCGTTGCTTTTAAAACTCCCTCAACTCCATCCCTCGCTATAATCAGATTATATCGATTCGCTAATAATACCTGCACGGTTTTAACATTGTCTTCATTATCCTCCACAAGCAAAATAGTCAATTCACCCTTTTTCGAAACAGGAACAGCTTTTTTCGGAATAACCTTATCAACTTTTATCGTTGAATCTAACATGCTCCTCACATGGCTCAGAAGTTCATCTTTACCAACATCGCCTTTTTGAATCAGCTGATGGATATTATTGGCAGTTAACTGTTTTAATTCGTCTTTGCTTAAATATTTGGCAGTGAGTATAAGTACAGGTATCATGGCCGTTGCCTGAGTGCCCCGAATGTTTTCCAGCACCTCAAATCCATCCATTTCAGGCATCATTAAATCAAGAATAATGGCATCAGGAATCTTGACTTTAACCTTCTTCAGCGCTTCAATCCCACTTCGGGCAATTTCTATAAGGTATCCGTTTTCAGTCAGTATCTCCGATAATTGGATGATCGCTGGCTCGCTATCTTCAATAATCAGAATGGTTTTGCCAAACCCACGCAGATTCCCTCTGGTACCACCAGACTGAGTATCATGGGCAGATGTTTCTAGGTAACCTGCATTAGCCATCGCTCCTCTTTCCGAATCAACAATCGGCAAAATCAAGGTAAAAACTGATCCTTGTCCCAGCTCACTTTTAACCGTTATTCTTGCTCCCAAAAGCCGGCTGTATTTGTCAGCAATAGCTAATCCTAAACCAGTTCCTTCATGTTTTCGGGAAGCAGAACCATCAACCTGGTGGAATTGACTAAAAATATGCGGCAACTGGTCTTGAGAAATTCCGATACCTGTATCTTTAACTAAAACATGTACCTCATTTTCAAATTGTTCTGCGGAGATCCAAACAGATCCATGGTCAGTAAATTTGACAGCATTACCAATCAGATTCTGCAAAATATGGTGACATTTGGTCCGATCAGTAAATATCAATGGAAAGTCAGGATCTATGAGGTTATCAGCAATTATGTTTTTTTGTTGAATCTGTACCTGAAGCGTATCAATAATGGTATTCACGGCTTCTTTCAGGGAAAATTTGCTTAATTGAATGTCGGTTTTTCCTGCTTCAATCCTGGACAAATCAAGAATTTCATTGATCAATGTCAACAGGTTTTTTCCATTTCTTTCAATTATCTCCAGATAACTGTATTCATCATCAGGAATCTTGGCTTTAAGCTTTCTGCTAAGGACGCCTGAAAGGGCAATTACCGCATTTAATGGTGTTCGCAGTTCATGACTCATGCTCGATAAAAAGTCGCTTTTCAATCGACTGGCCTCATCAATCTGGCGTTTCTGCATTTCCAGTTCAGCATTTTGTTCATGTAATTCTTCCTTCTGCAGCCTGAGCTCCTTTGATTGAAATCCCAGTTCAGTATTTTGCTGATCAAGCATTTGCGAATACTCACGAATTTTCTGAAATGCCAAAATGCTACTCAGACCGGCAACCAGGTTTTTTTCGGCAACTTTCAACATTTCCATGATCTCAGAGTCATATCCAACTAAATTGGCCAATGAAATAATGGCAATAACCTCCTTGTTTTGCAAAATCGGAATATTTAATATTTCCCTCGGTTTAAAAGTTCCTGTAACTGTTTGAAAATCAAAAAGAGAATCGTTGGGTATGCTTTTAACCAATGTGATATTCTTCTCTAAAAGTGTCCTTCCAAATTCGCCTTCAAAATTGGTTGCCGAGAAGTTTTTCATCTTATCATTTTGCATCCCCACCGTGAATTTCGGCTCATACTCAGCTGATTCTTCATTGAGGATATAAATGGCCCCGATAATGGAATTCGTATGAGCCATTATCGTGCCTAACAGTGATTTCCCGAAATCGTTAAAATCATCTTTTCCAAGCATTGAATCCGAGATTTCCGTTATTCCTGTTTTGATCCTGATTTCGGATTCAATGCTGGCAGCCATTTGATTGAATGAGGCTGCAAGCTGGCCGAGTTCACTCGCTGATTCCATCTGACATCGAGCTGAGTAATCACCCTTCTGCTGGCTTTCGGTGGCTACCATCAATAGCCTGAGCGGCTTTGCTATAGCCTGCATGATGGTATAAGCGATTATTGAGATCAAAATAAAAATAAGTCCTATTACCAGCCATAATTGCAATAACAATTGATTCTTTGAGTGCTCAACGGAAGAATAAAAATCATTCGCCTTTTGCATGGCAAAGTCGCTCAGCCTCTTCACCGCAGCCATCATCTGGTTGTTGTAAGATTCAGCGGCATGAGTGGTCCGGTACTCAGCCTCTTTAACTTTACCCTCCTGGCAAAGTAGTATTGTTGTATCTCTGATGCCTTTCCAATTCGTGAAAACTGTATAGGCACTGTCGATCGTAGACCTGCTTCCAAGGTAGAGATCGTATACAATTTGAAAATTCTTATATACTTCATTCTCATCCAGTGCAATCAGGTTGAGATACTTATTCATTGAATATTGATTGTCCGATAAAACAACATCTTTTAAGGATCGGTGCATAGCCGTAATACCAGTTTGAATCTCCCTCACCGCAATGTTTACTTTAAATGGGTGATTATACAAGTCCCTGGTATTCTGCCAAATACTGCTGGATTGAAAAAAAGCCAACCACCCTAAGGCGATTACCATTACACAAATGGCACTAAAGCCCAGGAGCAATTTGGTCCTGATTTTAATGTTATTAAAATTCATTTTTGACATTCTAAATTTTTACAAAAATATTGCCCAAAGCTGAATACAATCGAAAACCCTTGAATGACTTTACTATAGCCTTTTCCGAACTATCCACCATTAAAAAACCTTTGTGTCCTAATGATCGATAGAGCTTTTCCAGGATCAATTCCTGGATTTCGCGCTTATAATAGACTAGTACATTACAACATGTCACCAAGTCGAACCCACCAAAAATGGCAGATGGCGGCGAACCTGTTTTAGTGTCCAGCAGGTCATAATGCGAAAACTCAATACACTTTTTCAAATTTTCGCCGACCCGGTAAACCTGGTTGGTTTTGGTGAACCATGTCTCCAATTGATTTAAAGTAACATTTTGCAATGACGCCCCGTAATAAGCTCCTGTCCGGGCTTTCACCAGTGCTTTCTCAGACAAATCAGTTGCAAAAATTAACGGAGGATTACCATTAAGCCTGTTGGTCATCAACTCATTCCCTATAATGGCTAAGGAATAGGCTTCAGAACCGTCCGCACAACCCGCTGACCAAATTCGAATGCTTGATGATTGCTTGTTTACATTTCTTTGAAGCAGTGAAGGAAAAATAAACCGTTCAACAATGGAGAAATCAAGCAAATTTCTAAAAAACAAGCTATAAGAAATATTAAGGGAATTCAATAAAATCTCTTCCTCAACTGGATTATCATTCAAAAACATTAAATAATCACTTACATTTTTTACTGATGACTCAACAATCCTTTTATTAATGATCTTCTGAAGGAATGAATCAGCATAAACCGATAAGTCGCGGCCAGTGAATCTGAGGATATGTCCGATTATGTTTTCCATGATTCTGTCAGGTGGGCAGGGAGCAGCTGATTTTATATTTTTCAGGCTCTCCCATTTTCTTTAAAAGTTCATTAACCTCCTCTTTTAAGGCAATCATTCTAACCTCGCGCCCAACCATATGATTGTTGAACCTGGTGAGTTCCCTTGTTTTTTCAGCAACCAGGTGTTGAAGGTGCAGCTGCTGGTCAGAAATAAAGTGGTCCTGCTCAAGCTTCTCCAAGGCAATCGCTAACATCTGAATTGCATTTTGTAACAAAGCAAAAGATTCAGCATCAAAATCCGACTCTCCCCTACAAACAATTATCCCATAGGTTTTTGCTCTGGTACTAACCGGTATCTGAAGATTATTGCCGGTTCCTTTTTCGGAAAGCCAGGCAAATTCCTGACCAAAGAATATATCATTGATGCCTTCAATAAAAAGTTGAATATGATGATCCTGACTTCTCAGCTGGGACAAGTGAGCTGTTAATAAAAATAATTCGTGTGCAAGATTCATTCAACTAACCTTTTTTCAAATAAACAGGAGCATGGTCAGCCAGCCATTTATCGGGATGGATAAAATACGGATTATGAGTCACCAAGCCTCCGTTAATCGTAAATGGATGAGTTCTAAGGACATTCATAATTGTTGCCCCGGAGAACTTGGTTATATCGTACAAACAAATACTGATCCAGGGTTTTCCCGGTATAAAATAATTAAGCCTTGCCTCATAGGCCATCAGAAATTCAACCCCGGGAATTGCTTTCAGAGCCCATGACATCTCGGCTGTTGCCCTGATATGCCTTTTGCCGCTTGATTGTGATTGCAAATAATACTGATCAAGGGCTCTATCCATATTCCAGGGGTCAAACAATCCATCCGGATAATACAAATCTTTGGCAGACATGAGATCAAAGTGCCTGCTATCTTTCAATTTTTCAACACTTTGAGGACAAAAAGCTGCAAAATCCCGGTAAAAATCCTCTGCACTTCTCTCAACCGGGCAATAAAGCTGGAGGTCACCATCGCAATATCCTTGTTTTAGAAACCCGAAGAGGATGCTGTCCCTCTCCTCTTCAGTTTCGTAGAGACCACAAATATGAGTTCCCCAATTGCATGAATAATCTCCGATTCCTAAGACCAATTCCTCCTGATCAGAAGTTTTTATATGCATGTATTATTCGGTTGGAGTGATACCGTATCTCTTTAATTTCTTAAAAAGCAAGGCCTTTTTCACTGGTTTTGTCAAATAATCATCGCATCCGGAGGCCATCGCCATCCGCTCATCACCGCTTAGTGCATAGGCAGTTATTACAATTACCGGCAAATCTTTTCTTAGTGTCTTAATCTTGCTGGTGGCATCCAGGCCATCCATTACCGGCATTTTCAAATCCATCAGTACAACAGAAATTCCCGGGAATTCAATGCATAAGTCAACCGCTTCCTTTCCATTCCTTGCACGTAAAATGGTAGCCGGAATTTGTTTTAAAATAGTTTTCAGGTACAAAAAGCTCGGTTCATCATCTTCAACTACCAAAATAATCAACTCATTGGCTTCCATATCGAAAGTATTTGAAGTTCTTAAAGCGTTATCCCACATAACTCAAGCTTATTGAAGAGTAATTCCTTTTTCAAAGGTTTGGCCAGGTAATAATCACATCCTGCATCAAGCGCCCTCTTGTCATCTCCGCTCATTGCGTAGGCTGTTATCGCTATGATCGGCAAATCCGGATACAATGCCTTCATCCGCCGGGTAGCCTCAAAACCATCCATACCAGGCATTTTTAAGTCCATCAGAACAACATTAATCTTGTGAGCTTGACAATCCTCCAGGGCCTGGAGGCCATTCCTGGCCACGATAACCCGGGCAGTTGTCTTTCTTAAAACGGATTCCAGGTATAGATAGCTGGCCTCGTCATCTTCAACAATCAGAATAGTGGGTTCCTTTTGCATGTTGTTTCAGTTCAGAATGTAAAGTTCATCAATATTACTATGTTTTGGTCAAAGTAAAATAAAATGCAGCACCCTTTTCAATTTCCGATTCTGCCCAAATCATTCCCCCGTGTTTTTCCACAATTCTTTTCACCGTACTCAATCCAACTCCGGTTCCATCAAACTCTTTGGTAGTGTGTAATCTGGTGAAAGGGCTGAAAAGCTTATCGGCTTTGGCAAGGTCAAAACCAGCACCATTATCCTTTACAAAAAAAACCTTCTCTCCGTATGACTGCATCTGCCCAAAACTAATTTCCGGCTTTTCAACTTTGCTGCTATACTTCCATGCATTTCCCAGCAAATTATTCATGACCACCTGCATTAGCTGTGGGTCGGCAAGTGCCTTTAACCCAGGTTCGATAGACATAGTCACTTTGCTATCAGGGTAACGCACTTTTAAATCGGCAACTACTTCCGTTGCAATTGCGCTCAGATCAATCCATTCTGCTTCAATGGCAGCACGACCTGATTGTGAAAAATGAAGAAGGTCCTGAATCAGGTTTGCCATTTTATTGGCAGATTTCAGAATCCAACCGAGATGAGTTTTGGCTTCCGGGTCCAGATTTTGGGCAAAATCATCCTGGAGTATCTGCGCAAAACCCACAATCCCTGCCAAAGGTGATCTCAGGTCATGAGACACGGTGTAGGCAAAAGCTTCGAGCTCCTGGTTGGCAGATTGGAGGTCCTCATTTAAAACCTGTAACTGCTGTTGAGCAACCAATAATTCATCATTCCGATGAACTGCAGCTTCATAAACGGATAACAAAAGGTCCAGAATCTGCTTCTTATCGGAATTAATCTGATAGGTATCGCCCTGAAACTTGATCTCAATGACCATGTCCCCGGCACCGTATCGCCTCATTTCACGATTAGCCAACAGGTAATGAATTCTGGATAAGAGGTATTGATCCTCGTATGGCTTGGTTATGAAATTGTCAGCACCTGCCTGTAACCCTTTTATAATGTCGAGCGGATCACGTAATGATGTCAGCAAAATCACCGGAATGTCCCGCAGCCCGGGATTTGCTTTAATTTTTGTACAAAGCTCGTAACCGTCCATTCCGGGCATAACGATATCGCTGATGATCAATATTGGCTTTTTTTCAAGAGCTGTCTGGTAGGCATCCAACCCGTTACTTTGTATTTTGTTTTCAATCTGGTTTGAATCGAGCAAATACTTTAATCTTTTGGCCTGCACCGGGGAATCTTCAGCAGCAAGTATGTAATCGTCGCCCATGTTAAGTTGATAAGATGATTTCATAATCTTTAATTTCAAATTGTTAATCTACCTATTTCTGTGATCATAGCATCGGGAGAAAGAATTTTACAGGCGGCCCCCAGATTAACTGCAGCACCGGGCATTCCAAATACCAAACAGCTTTGTTGGTCCTGTACCATCGTAAAGGCACCTTCATTACGAAGTATTTTCAATTCCGCAGCGCCGTCGGCACCCATCCCGGATAATAGCAGTGCGATTGTTTCTTTGCCATAAATTCGTGCAACACTGCGAAAAAGAACCGCTACTGAGGGCCTCAAACCCTTTTCCGGGGGAAGGTCCGAAATATCTACCACTCCTTTTGATTTCACAACAAGATGCTTATCTCCTGGTGGCAAATAAACATGACCTGGTCTGATCATTTCATTGTGCCCGGCCAAACTAACCGGCAATTTCGATGTGTCGTTTAACCAATCGCAAAATCCTTGTGCGAAATGTCCGTCGATATGCTGTACAATAATAATAGGCAAGTTAAAATCTGGCGAAAGCCCGGACAGGATTGTCTTAATCCCTTCAGGTCCACCGGCCGATGCTCCAATCACTAAAATTTTATAATCCCTGGTCAGATTTCCAGTACCGGTTTGATATTCCGAAACTTCAACAACTTTTGGACTCACAGCTTGAATCGGTCGCCTTTTGATCACTTTAACTTGCGACATCGATTTTAACAGATTCAGGTATTGCCGGGCAGTTTGGGCAAACTGAGGGTGGCCGGGTCCATACGGCCGGGGCAAAATGGTAACAGCACCTGCTTCAAGAACTCTCATGGCCATCTCCACCTCTGAGGGCTGGTACAAGCTGCTAACAATAATTATCGGCACAGGATAAACCTGCAATATCTCGCGGGTAGCCTCCACCCCATCCATCACCGGCATTTGAATGTCCATACTAACCACGTCGGGTTTCAAGGTCTGAACATATTCTACAGCCTGCCTGCCGTTTATTGCAATTCCGGCTATCTCAAAACGACTGTCGCCGGCAATAATCCCTTTCAGCAGGTTTTGAGCTACCATGCTGTCTTCAACAATTAAAACCCTGACTGGCCGGTCATTCATAAATCCTTATTATTAAATTAATCTATTGATGGTTTCGATCAGATTGCTCTGTTCAAAGCTGCTTTTCACAATATAGGCATTGGCGCCAGCCTCCATTCCACGCTGGCGATCATCTGCAGAATCCAACGCCGTGACCAAAATAACCGGCAAATCGGCAAATCTAATATTCTCCCTGATCTTTGCCGTCAACTCAAAACCATTCATTCTGGGCATTTCCACATCTGAAACCACAATATCAACCAGCTCATTTTGGAGAAAGTCAAAGGCTTCCTGCCCATCAACGGCAGTAAAAACCGTATATCCCGCGTTTTCAATAAAATTACGCAGCATCGACCGAACAGTAAAAGAATCCTCGGCTACCAGTACCCTGCCGGGTTCAGTTTCTTCCATTTTGGTTTCAACCGATGATTCCTTTATCATGGAACTGGTCAAATCAGCGTGAACGGCTGATTCAATTAGTTCCGGAATGTGCAAGATGGGAACTATCCGGCCGCTTCCCATCAAAGTTACTCCTTCAATATTTGTTACATCGGGCAATTGAGGCCCCAGATCCTTTACAATACCTTCCTGTTCCCCAAGTACTTCGTCAACAATAAATGCAACTTTTTTCTGACCTTGAGCCAAAATCATCACCGGAACCTTGACCCGGTCGCCCTTCACGGATCTGCGAACCGGTAGCCGCAAAACTTCCGCCAGACTGACTAACGCAACGGATTCTCCGTTATGAAAAATAATTTTCCGGGATTCAACCGTTTTAACATCTGACAGCTCTACCTGAATGGCACAAACAATTGAAGTAGTTGGTATAATGAAATATTGTTCGGATGCCCGGGTCAAAATCCCTCTGAATGTGGCAAGCGTTTGAGGTAAAGTTATTTCGAACCGGGTTCCGGCTCCCGGTTGACTTTGAACCTTGATGCTCCCCCCAAGCTTTCCCACCTTTTCGGCAACGATTGCCATTCCAATCCCGCGGCCCGATATATCCGTAATAAACTGGCTGGTGGATACTCCTGAGGAAAAGATCAGGTTGAAGATATCATTTTCCGACAGACCAGCAGCTTCTTCAACTTTTATAGCTCCGGATTTGACTGCGGAATTAACCACCTTAATTTTATCTATCCCACGCCCATCATCAGAAATGGCAATCTGAATGTTGTAGCCCGAATCCATGGTGATGATGATCTGAATAACACCGGCTGGTTTTTTCCCTTGCTGTAGCCGCTCCGATGCAGGTTCAATGCCATGATCTATACTGTTCCTAATCAGGTGAATCAGCGGATCTTTGATCTCCTCCAGAATCCTTCGGTCAATTTCAATTTCTCCCCCGGCTATCTTTAGATCTATCTCCTTATTGAATTGTTTGCCCAAATCTCTGACAATTTTGGGAACGATGGCCAGCAATGACGAAAATGGAAATAATAAGGTTGTTTTGATATCCAATAAAAGGTTATCGATAGTTTGAGCTGCAGAGCGATGAAATTGTTCCAGTTTTTTTCCAAGGTTGAAAAGGTCTGCCTCATGCTTTTTTGCAAACTCGGGATCTGCACCATCCACTCCTTTGCGGTTCCATGTGGCATATTGAGCACCAAGGTTTTGCATTTCCCGAACATAAAAATTCATGGTCGATTTTACCGTTATCATTTCTTCAGCCTGCCTCAGCAAATCATAAAGCTTGATAGTTGCAATCCTGATGGTTTCATGGTCCGACTGATTCCGGGATACGCTTTCTGCCGCAAGGTCCGTTGGGAGAGGATCAGGCTTCATTACTGCTTCCTGCGTATCAACCTGGTTACTCTGCCCCGACAAGGTTAATTCACCCACAGGAGCAGTGTTTTGTAAAAAGCTTTCAAGAATTTTCATCAAACGCGTAAGCTCAAATGAAGGGATCCTGGCTTCCTGATGATCGATCTGGTTAAACAATTTCTTCAAAACTTCCAACGCTTTGTACATGGCGTCAAACATCTGCGGAGTCGTGGAAACAAAGCCTTGCTTGAGGCTATGAAAAACTCCTTCCACACTCATGCAAAGCTTCTCAATATCAAGCTGGTTCACCGCCCTTGCTGCACCTTTAAGGCTATGCACCTCACGGAAAACGGTTTCAACAATGTTTTTTTGATCATCCGGTTGAACGCCTTTTTCCAGCTCAAGCAATCCTTTTAGTATAGCTTGATAGTGCTCGTCGGCTTCAACTTTAAAATCGTTGAGTAATTCCCGTAAAAAGGCTTCCTGATCGGTTGCCATAATCAGTTAAAGATTAAAACGTGAGATGATTTCTTTTAACTTAATGCTCAAATCGTTGAGATCGTTTGCGGTAACTTTTGTCTGACGGATACCCGCAACGTTCTGCTCACTGGCAAGTTTGATATTACCCATGGCAGGAACAATTTGCTCCATGCCAACCATCTGCTGCTGGCTCGACGAAGATATTTGAAGGGCCGACTGCAGAGCGTCCTCTATATTATCGGCCAGAATATCGATCACATTTCCGCTTTCTGCTACCAATCTGGTTCCTTCATCTACCGCTCTTGTTCCGTTTCCGATTGCTTCAACGGCTTTATTCACCGATCGCTGCATGTCATTAAGCATGTCTTTCACCTGTATAGTAGCTCGTTTGGATTGTTCGGCAAGACTCCTGATTTCCTGGGCCACCACACTGAATCCCCTCCCCTGCTCTCCTGCTTTAGCTGCTTCAATGGCAGCGTTCACTGCTAAAAGGTTCGATTGATCGGCAATGTCGTTTACGCTGGTAGTGATCTCTCCTATGGTCCGGTTTTGCTCCGACAATTTCTCGATAATCCCGGCAATCATTTTCATCTGGCCTTCAATCCTTCCCATCGCATCAATTACCAGTTTCACTGACTCTCTGCCCTTTTCGCCCGAATCGGCTGCCTTGTGCGAATTGTTGGCAAGCGCAACAGCTTTCTCATTCGCTACCATTGCCGTTTGACGCACCTCCTCAACTGTGGTGGTGGTTTCGGAAACTGCCGTGGCTGTTTCTGTTGCACCGGTCGAAACCTCTGTTACCGTAGTCAGAATTTCCGAAGCTGAGGTCCCCAATATAACAACCCCATCCTTGATCTCCCTCGAAATCTTCCGCAACATGCCGAGCATCCAAAATGCAAAAAACAAGGAAATTGACAACATGGCAATGCCAACCAGAGCCATCTGAGTTTCTGATTTGATTATGCCAGCTTGATTTTGCTTCTCAATTATTCCTATTTCGTTGCTCAAATGATCCTCAAGGGCAATAATAGCATTACGAATAGAGTTGTAATGCTCATTGTGATCATGCAATTTCTTTAGTAAATCATTGTTTTGATTATTAGATAGAATCAAACTGGTAAATTCGTCACGATCAGATCTAAAGCTTTTGAGTAAATCCTCTATACGGGTTAACTCAGTTTTAAAAGAATTCTGAAGGGTACTGTCCAATTTGCGCTCCAGATTATCAACCCTTTGCCTTCCGCTTTTAATTGAATCCTGCAGAGTCTTTACACTTGCTTTGTCAACCATCATCTGAACCGAAAGAGCCATTAACCTGTTTTCCTCTGATCGCAGCAAAGTCAGATTATTGATCCCTTTTTGAAACCCAGTCAAAATGGATTGGGAACCATGAATTTTGTTTATGTTGGTAAAAGCAATTAAGATTATCACCCCCATAGCCACTATTATCAAACCAAAGCCCAGTATCAGCCTGGCCCGCGTGCTCAGATTAAACATTGTTTTCATACAATTCTCTCCTGATATTATTAAAGTTTAGTTTTATTTCTTTTTTGACTGTAAAACGATTACCGGGCTTGAAAGTAAAACCTCAGCATCAAGCAGGATCAAACCATCGGAAGTAACTCCTTTCACAAATTCTCCGGCACTTTTGCTGAGGTTCAGCGGCGGAGAACTAATAGAATTCAGCGAAATCAATCTATTACCAATAATGGCATCTGCAACAATACCAAATCTCATCTGAGCGCTTTCCAGAATAATCACCTTATTCATTTCCGTTAATCCCCGCTCTTTAAGGCCGAACAGCATTTTCAGATTAATCACCGAAACGATCTTTCCCCGAAGGTTTATCACTCCCATCACAAAAGGCTGAGTGCCCGGAATGCCCGTAACCTCTCTGAGCGGCATTACCTCGCGCACAAAGGCGCCGGCAATTGCATAGTGTTCGGGTACCAGAAGAAATTCAATGACCGGCAGGATTTCTCCCGTTTCAAAACTGTTATCAGCCTTTTTAACGGCTACCTTCCTGGCCCGTTCTAATAAAATCTGCTGTTCTGTTTCCATTTTTTTGATACTCAATTAACTAATATTCAGGCCATGCTGGTTTTTGTAAACGTAAGTTACGATAGTTTAATCATTTCACGTATTCTTCCTGCTGTCATACCGTCAGATGCCGGAACCAAATCATCATCCATAAAGCGATCCAGTAAAAGACCAGCCTGTTTCAGATACTTAGCAGATAGATTTGCCTTCCCTATTTTTTTTAATACCCTACCCATGGTCAGATTCGCAAACAAGTGATCCGGCTCCAAATACAATGCTTTTTTTAGAACCGGTTCCGCCTCTTGTAAATTATTCAACTCCAACAAAATAGTGGCATAAAGATAATAATTACCGGCACAACCGCTGTCGAGTTCGATCAACTTTTCAACATAGATCCTGGCTTCTGAAAGTTTACCTGCATTAGCATTTGCCCGCACCAGCAACTCAAATATTTTCGCATCATTCGATCCGTGGGTAATTAACCGATGGCACTCCTCTGCGCATAAAAGGTATTCGCCTCTCGAAAAAAGTAAAGCCGGAGAAACAGGAACAGCCTTTATAGGCGGAGCAACTTTATTGATTTGCCCAGCTGATTCCGGGAACAATGTGTTTTTCTTAACCGGTCTAACCTCGTTCCTAATTCTCAAATGTTCTTTTGGTGTGTTGGATTTTTCGCGCAAAAAAGTTGCGACCTTGGGCACCTTTTGATAGTAAATGCCATTGTCAAATGATTTTCTGGATAACAAGGAAAAATAGTCATCATTAAGTTCAACCTGACTCGTAATTAACCACCCCTTGTCATTCAACGCATAAAAAAATCGTGTTCCAACTTCAGTTGCTTTCTCGGGGGTGAAGTACATCAGCACATTGCGGCAAAAAATTACATCCGTTTGATTGGTATTCAAAGGAAAATCAGGATCAGCCAGATTAAGAACTGAAAAGGAAACCATGTTCTTTATTTCGGGTACGATTTCCCAATTTTTACCCCTGGGAGTAAAGTATTTTCGAAGAGTCGCTTCGGCTGTCTCTCTGAACGACCACTGACTGTAAACACCCTCGGCAGCCTTTCTTAGTGCTGCCGGGTTAATATCCGTTGCCAGAATTGACAAATTCCAGCGGTTTATATCAGGGATTAACTCACTCAAAAGGATTGCCAGAGAATAGGGTTCTTCGCCGGAACTGCAGCCGGCGCTCCACAATCGTATTTCACGGTTGGTTCTCTCACGTTCCTGAATCAACCCTGGAATGATAACATTCTTAAAAAAATCAAGGGCATTCTTTTCACGAAAAAAATAAGTTTCACCAATAGTGAGATGTGATGATATCACCATCAGGTCCTTAACCGACCGATTGGACTCCGACAGCCATTTGCCGATTGCTTCAAAATTGTCATCGATATGCAATTCCCTCGCGGCTGCCGTCAATCCCCGCTCCAGGTCATTCCATCGGTTCTCTGGAAAATGGATGCCCAGAAGTTCAGTTATCCTGGAACTTATTCCGATAAAAAGTTCTTCCCTGATCATTTTTTAACCTGTGGATTTTCAAGTTTTTCAGCAAACCCAGTAATTTCAACAACATCTTTACTGGTGATCAGTTTTTCGAGATCATAAATCAGTACAATCCCCTTGTCATCACTCAACATTGAAGTCACCATCAAACCAAAACCGGATTCAATAACAGCGTTCCCCGTGCCTCCTGAATCTTCAATTACCCCTTCAATTTCGTCCACGATCAAGGCCAAGTGCCGACCCGGCATGGTGGTAATAATGTACCGGTCGTTCATCCTGACCGGCTGGTCAGGTATACCGAGTCGAAATCTCAAATTGATTACTGCTATAATTTCCCCATGGTAATCAATGATTCCTTTGAGAATCGCAGGCGAGTCAGGAACTAAAGTGATAGCCTGTGCCATTATTACCTTTTCAACAGAAGAAACACTTATTGCAAACCGCTGATCATTTATTCTGAAACAAAGCATTTCCATCGGTATATTATTTTGAATTTACTTTTGGTCTGAGAAATATCAAATTATACTTAAAAATCACTTATTAACATGATTACCAGCACAACCATTAAAGCCTTAATCGTATCGTAAACCTGAAGATACTTCCAATTCCCTTTTCACTTTCTACCCAGATTCTGCCCCCTAAAAGTTCCACTAATCCCTTTGCAATCGATAAACCTAAGCCGCTCCCTTCATATCTCCGGGATGCGGACAAATCTTCCTGAATAAAATATTCAAAAATCCGAGCCTGTTTATCCGGGTTGATCCCAATACCTTCATCCTTGACAAAAAACTCCAGCATTTCTCCACTTTTTTTATAACCAAATTCAATTGTGCCTTGTATTGAGTATTTTACTGCATTATCGAGCAAATGAGTGAGAATTTTTCTGAGAAAATCAGCATCAGTATCAACAACCAAACTCTTTGGCAAATCAGATATTGCCACCTTCATTTCAATGCTCTTTTTTTTCGCTAAGGGATAAAATTTCTCCAACATAGAGCAAACCAGGTCATTCAGGTTAAACAGGGAGTGCCTGATCTCCATATTGCCCGACGAGATCATGGAAATGTCCATATAGTCATTAATCGTGTTGAGCAACCTTTTTCCGCTCACATTTAACATATCCAGATAGAGAGCTTTATTCTCATCGCTCAGGTCAGGCTCCGTGATCAACTCTCCAAACCCGAGAATTCCATTCAGAGGTGTTCGCACCTCATGTGAAATATTGTTCAGAAATGCCGATTTTAATCGGTCTCCGGCCTCAGCTTTTTCTTTTGCAATAAGTAGTTCCTGATCAAGTCTTACATTATCGGTTATGTCTCTGATATTGGACTGTATACCCAAAACCTTACCCCCAACCAGAACCTGCTTTGCGCTATGATTAAGCCACCTTAATTCACCCTGGGAATCATAAATGCGGTATTTAACATCGCGAATTTCAGCTCCGGTATTCTTCAGTTGAACCCAACTCTTTTTACATTTATCATCATCATCCGGATGAATGTTAATCGGAAATTTCCGGCCAATAAAACTATCTCCCGAAATCCCAAGCATGGATTTGCTTTGAGGACTCATAAACACCAAATGGTCCTGATCATCAGTAAGGGTAATCAGATCTGAACTATTGTCAATTACCGATTTCAGAAGCTCCTCATTTCTTCTGACGGACTCAGCTGCAAGTCTGCGCCCGGTAATATCCTGAATAGTTCCAATCATTTTATGAGGTTCTCCTTCTTTCCCGTATTCTACTTCACCAATACCATGAACCCAGATTACAGAATTGCTATTTTTTACCAACACACGATATTCTTTATCAAACCTGCCATGCAATTCCAATACATCATGGGCAAAGTAATTTGCCATCATTTCACGATCCTCCGGGTGAACCACCTGCAACCATCCATTAACCGAGTGATCATCCTCAGCATCAAGACCAAACATTTTATCCAGAACAACGGACCCTTTCCAGATACCCAACTTAATATTTAGAATATAACTGCCAATGGCTGATATTTCCTGAGACGCCTTCAGCAATGTTTCACTTTCTCTCAATTGGTTCTCAGCCTGTTTTCGATCAGTAATATCCATCAGGTAACCATTCAACCTGACCAGTTCGTGATTCTCGTCAAACTCGCCGATTACATTCTCCAGAACCACGATCTCTTTTCCATCTTTACGAGCAAGTATCTCCTCAAATTGCTCAACTTTACCACACTTTCGTATTAAGCCAATAAAGAGTTCCCTGTCACGATCATTGCAGTAAAGTGCATTAGCCTGGGCTTTCATCAGTTCATCTATGGATGAATATCCAAAAATCCGGGCAAAAGATTCGTTTATTAAAAGAATTTTTCCATCTACAGTAGAAATGAAATTCCCGGTAAGGTCCTTATTAAATAACTCCCTGAATTTTGCCTCACTTTTGATCAGAGCCATTTCTGCTTTATGCCGGGTAATCAATAAACCTACCTGGCGCGTATATATCTCCACTAGTGAATGTTGGTTAAAATGATCGCCAGCATTCATAAACACAGTAAAATCGCCCAAAATAATCCCATCCTTTTCAATTTTGGCGACCAAAACTTCCCCAATGCTAAAGGTACTCTCAACCAATCTGAGAGCAATTTTGGGTAAGGCATGTCCGGCAAAATCCCACAAGCTGGTAAAACTCGTGATGTTCAGAGCTTTGGTTTTCTCATCACGGACAGGGTCATAAGGCCATTTTTTACCGGTAATTGGAAAACCCAGAATCTTACTGGCTGCTCCAATGGTTTCACTAAGCTCGGAAATTGCCACGGTTGTATAATCCTTACCGTTATCCTCAAAAATGTTTATAACAACATATTTGGCATCAGAGATCTCTTTTAATTGATTGGCAATTTTTTGATAGTCAATTTCATCCACCTGCATTTCCAAAAACTCTTCGGATGCTTTAACTATCTGTTGTATCTTCTTTTGATCATTCAATTCAGATGTAACATCTCTGGAAATCCAAAAAACCATATCACCAATCCGGGTAGTTCGCCATTCAATGGACCGGTAAACGGAATGATCAAATTTGATTTGAACAATTAGTGGATTGGTTGAGGTGCTGCTATTTAATTGCTCAAACCGACGCTTAACCATTTCCAGATTATCCTGATGAACAAAATCCAGGAATGTTTTGTTCCCGGGTATTATATCCGGATTTTTAAGAATCTGATTCCAAGCTTTATTCAGATGAAAAAAACGGCCGTTCAAATCGGTAACGCACATAAGATCAGGCATTACATCGAGATAATCCTGAGGCTCAAAACCTATCCAGCTATTGTTTTTCATTAAATCCTGCGTTAGAAATGGAAAACTTAATGGAAAAATACGCAATAATAAGTTTAGCTGCAAACGGTCATCGGTTTCAAATAAAAACGCGGATGACTCGAGAACTGATTTAGAAGCGATTTTAGGGAATCTCATAAAACCCCTGAAGTCGGGTTGATCAGCGCCCGCGTGGTCCGCGCTCCGGCATCAATACCGTTGAGGCCAAATCAAACCAGCTTCTTATACCGAATCCTCTTCGGTCCGGTATCGCCTAGCCTCTTCTTTCTATTTTCCTCATATTCCGTAAAACTCCCTTCGAAATAATACACCTGCGAATTGCCTTCAAAGGCCAGAATATGAGTGGCAATCCTATCGAGGAACCATCTGTCATGAGAAATAACCACCGCACAACCTGCAAAATTCTCCAAACCTTCCTCAAGTGCACGCAAAGTGTTGACATCAATGTCGTTGGTAGGTTCATCCAACAATAAAACATTGGCTTCCGATCGCAGAGTCATTGCCAGGTGCAAACGGTTTCTTTCGCCACCCGATAGCACTGCCGTTTTCTTCTGCTGATCGGCGCCGTTAAAATTGAACCGGGAAACATAAGCCCTCGAGTTGATCATTTTCCCTCCCATCATAAATTGCTCATTACCACCGGATATCACTTCCCAAACCGATTTTTCGGGATCAATTTCCAAATGAGCCTGATCAACATATCCCAGTTTAACGGTATCACCCAAAACAAATTCTCCCGAATCTGACGTTTCTTGGCCCATAATCATCCGGAACAGGGTTGTTTTTCCCGCACCATTAGGGCCAATGATTCCAACGATACCGGCAGGCGGCAGGGCAAAAGACAGATTCTCAAACAACAGCTTGTCTCCGTATGCTTTACTCACCGCGGTGGCTTCCATCACCTTAGTCCCCAGTCTCGGACCATTGGGTATAAAAATCTCTAATTTTTCTTCTTTCTGCCGTGTGTCTTCATTCAACAATCGTTCATAAGCGCCAATACGGGCTTTCTGCTTGGCGTGCCTGGCAGTAGGGGCCATCCTCACCCACTCAAGTTCGCGCTCCAGAGTTTTGCGCCGTCTGCTTTCGGTTTTCTCTTCCATAGCCAGCCGCTTGGTTTTCTGATCCAGCCAGGATGAGTAATTTCCTTTCCAGGGTATGCCCTCACCCCGATCCAATTCAAGAATCCAGCCGGCCACATTATCCAGGAAATACCGGTCATGCGTCACGGCTATAACAGTTCCTTTATAATTCTGCAAATGCATCTCAAGCCATTGCACAGATTCCGCATCCAAATGGTTAGTAGGTTCATCCAAAAGCAGAATATCAGGCTCACTCAGCAGCAACCTGCACAGAGCAACACGCCGGCGTTCACCCCCCGACAGCACTCCTACCAGAGCATCCGGTTCCGGGCACCGAAGGGCGTCCATAGCTCGCTCCAAACGGTTATCCAGCTCCCAGGCATTGTGTAAATCAATCAGCTCGCTGAGTTCGCCCTGTCTGGCTATCAAACGATTCATCTC
>CAIXKO010000051.1 GCA_903919925.1 uncultured Bacteroidota bacterium
CGCAGGACTCAGTAAGGATGAAGTTGCCAAAAGGCTCATCAGTTCATCGGACATGGATTTCCGGTATCTGCTTACGGAGTGGATCCGGAAGCAGGGCACCATAAATCCGGTTTGCAAAAACAATTGGAAAATCATTCCGGAGAGCTTGAGCGGGGAAGCATCCAGGCGCGATGGACTGCGGTTGTTCACGGTGAAATAGGCACGGCACACAGAAAAATCAACATTATAGTTTTCAAGGTTGGTAATTTGAAAGTGAATCTATAATTTCAGCGATTCTCTGAATCAGACTAAAACCATAATATATGACCAGTTTTCTGAACTCATCCATCGGAAAAAAATTTCTGATGAGCTTATCGGGTTTGTTCCTGATATCCTTTCTGTTAGTTCACCTGATAGTCAACAGCATGATCTTGTTTGACCCCACGGGTGTACTATTCAACAATGCGGCTCATTTCATGGGCACCAACCCGATAATCAGGATAGTGGAGCCGGTGCTCGCTATCGGATTTATCCTTCATATTTTTTATGCCGGCTTGCTTACGCTGCAGAACCAGTGGGCGCGGCCGGTTGGGTACGCTAAGCAGAATTCGGCCAACAGCAGCAAGTGGGCCTCACGTAACATGTTTGTTTTGGGATCGCTGGTATTCATTTTCCTGGTGATCCATATTTCCAATTTCTTTTGGAAAATCAAGTTTACCGGCAGTGAGCTGCTCGAGCAGGGATCGGTTGACGGGGTGGAAAACGCCTTTCTGCTGGTGACTACCTTTTTTATCAACTGGTGGTGGATCGTTATTGTATATGTTGTGGGGGCCGTTGTTTTAGGAATTCACCTGACACATGCTTTCTGGGCGGCCTTTCAAACCCTCGGGCTGAGTGACAGCCGCTGGCGCAAGCGCCTTGAAATTGTCGGTTGGGTGTATACCATTATCGTAGCCGGCGGATTTGCACTGATACCATTATGGGTGAAGATTTCATCCCTGATCAATTAAAACTTTAGAATCATGAAACTCAACGCAAAAATACCATCAGGTCCGCTAGCGGAGAAATGGACAAAATATAAATCGACGCAAAATCTGGTCAATCCAGCCAACAAACGGAAATTCGACATCATTGTGGTGGGCACCGGTCTGGCAGGGGCATCTGCTGCGGCCTCACTCGGGGAGCTGGGCTTTAAAGTCAAAAACTTTTGTTACCAGGATAGTCCAAGACGGGCGCATTCCATTGCTGCCCAGGGGGGTATAAACGCCGCTAAAAATTACCAGAACGATGGCGACAGTGTTTACCGCTTGTTTTACGATACCATAAAAGGAGGAGATTACCGCGCACGAGAAGCTAACGTTTACCGGCTGGCTGAGGTGAGTAATCAGATTATCGACCAATGTGTGGGGCAGGGGGTACCATTTGCCCGTGATTATGGCGGATACCTCGATAACCGGTCGTTTGGAGGCGCATTGGTTTCCCGCACTTTTTATGCACGCGGACAAACCGGACAGCAATTATTGCTGGGCGCTTATGGAGCTTTGAACCGGCAGATCGCCGCAGGAAACGTTACCATGTACACCCGCACCGAAATGATGGATGTTGTTTTGGTTGATGGGATTGCCAGGGGAATTGTTACCCGCAACCTGGAGACAGGTGCCCTGGAAACCCATTTTGGCCATGCGGTTGTGCTGGCCACCGGCGGATATGGAAACGTGTTCTTTTTATCGACGAATGCCATGGGTTCCAACGCCAGCGCCATCTGGAAAGCCTATAAGAAAGGTGCCTGTTTTGCCAATCCGGCATACGTGCAGATCCATCCAACCTGCATTCCTGTTCATGGTGCCTCACAATCGAAACTTACCCTCATGAGCGAAAGCCTCCGGAACGATGGCCGCATCTGGGTACCCAAAGAAAAAGAGGATGCTGAAAAAATCAGGGCAGGCAAACTGAAACCTACTGATCTTCCCGATGATAAGCGTGATTATTACCTGGAGCGCCGCTATCCGGCTTTCGGGAACCTGGTTCCGCGTGATGTGGCCTCAAGGGCAGCCAAAGAACGCTGCGATGCCGGCTTTGGAGTGGGTTCCGGTCAGGCTGTGTATCTCGATTTTAAGGATTCAATCAAAAGGCTGGGGAAAAACCTGATCGAGGAAAGATATGGCAACCTTTTCCAGATGTATGAAAAGATTGTAGATGAGAATCCGTATCAGACGCCGATGATGATTTATCCGGCCATTCACTATACCATGGGTGGCTTATGGGTTGATTATGAGCTGATGACAACTATTCCCGGGCTATTTACCATTGGGGAGGCCAACTTCTCCGATCACGGGGCAAACCGGCTGGGGGCATCGGCTTTGATGCAGGGACTTGCTGACGGTTACTTTGTTTTGCCATTTACCATCCAGAATTACCTGGCTACGCAATTATCGGTACCGCGCATGGACCCGGCAAAGCAGCCTGAATTTAAGGAAACGCTGGATTTTTCACGCGCATGGAACGATAAGCTGATGAACATAAAAGGATCGCGTTCGGTGGATTCGATTCATAAGGAGCTCGGATTGGCCATGTGGGATCATGTGGGTATGGGCCGCAACAAACCCGGACTGGAAGAGGGTATCAAAAAAATCAAAAAGGTTAAGGATCTTTTCTGGAACGATGTCAGGATACCCGGAAAAGCGGATACGATGAATATCGAGCTCGAAAAAGCCAACCGGGTAGCCGATTTTCTGGAACTCGGCGAGCTGTTGGCTAAGGATGCACTCCATCGGGAAGAATCATGCGGCGGTCATTTCCGCGAGGAGCATGCCATGGAGGATGGTGAAGCCAAACGAAACGATGATCATTACAAATACGTGGGAGCATGGGAATACGGCGGCCCGGGCAAAGAGCCCGTTCTGAACAAGGAACCGCTTGATTATGAGTTTATACAAGTAAAAACCAGGAATTATAAAGAATAAGAGTATGGACCTGACATTAAAAGTATGGCGGCAGGAAAACCGCAAAGCAAAAGGACGGTTTGAAAACTATTCGCTGAAAAATATATCCCCCGACAGTTCATTCCTGGAAATGCTGGATGTGCTGAATGAGCAGCTGGTAATGGGAAATCAGGAGCCTGTGGCATTTGACCATGATTGCCGGGAGGGCATTTGCGGCATGTGCAGTTTGTTTATCAATGGGCGTGCGCACGGGCCCGATGAGGCGATTACCACCTGCCAGCTTCACATGCGCAAATTTAAGGATGGCGATACCATTGTGATTGAACCCTGGCGTGCCGGTGGTTTTCCGGTTATTAAGGATTTGATTGTTGACAGGAGCGCTTTTGATAAGATTCTTCAGGCCGGAGGATTTATTTCGGTGAATAGCGGATCGGCCAGGGATGGAAATAACATACTGATTCCCAAGCACAAGGCCGATGAATCGATGGATGCAGCGGCGTGCGTAGGTTGCGGAGCCTGTGTGGCCACCTGCAAAAATTCCTCAGCTATGCTGTTTCTGGCGAGCAAGGTATCGCACCTGGCCCTGCTTCCACAAGGCAGGCCCGAGGCAGTGCGACGCGCAAAAGCCATGGTAGCCAAGATGGATGAACTGGGGTTTGGCAGCTGCACCAATACAGGGGCATGCGAAGTGGAATGCCCCAAAGGGATATCGGTAGCCCATATTGCCAGGTTAAACAGGGAGTTTCTGATCGCTAATCTAAAGCCCTGAAATTTAAGTAACCGTTGCAAGTATAGTAGCAAGGGCAGTAGATTGAGCAGATAGTTTAACTATTTTAATTCAACCACTACCAAAACCGGATTATCACCTTCATTGATGGTTTCGGCTATTTTTCTAAGACGGGAACCAAGGTTTGGGTTTTTCGATAATGCCTTTAATTCTGCCGGGTCGGCTGTTGAATAAAGGGAATGGCTGGAGGCCTTCCCAACAGTATTAGGCATGATAAGCAGATCGTTCATCCGGTAGGGGCAGAAAATCTTCTGCCCCTAAATGGGGACCGGACCGAATGCGCTTGGGGCAGAAAATCTTCTGCCCCTACAATGTAACCGGAATGAACGCGGTAGGTTGAAAGTTGTGGTGTAAGCCATTATGTTTGAACCATAGGTATTTACCACCGTACAAACTTCAACTTCCCCGTAAATCGCCCAAAAGCCAGTGAATCCAGGCTTCGCGGATCGAGCCCGAAACCCTCCCTGCCATTGGTTGCTACAATGGCAAATATTCCGTAGCCGTTGGTTACATTGGATA
>CAIXKO010000052.1 GCA_903919925.1 uncultured Bacteroidota bacterium
GAGCAAAAGGAAACGGGAGCGCCAAACCTCTGTTTGTCGGATTTTATTGCGCCTGAACAATCAGGATATAAGGATTATCTAGGTTTTTTTGCGGCCACTGCAGGTATTGGCTGCGATGAGAAAAGCAAGGAATTCACCGACCAGAATGATGACTATCGCTCGCTGATGTTAAAGGTGCTGGCCGACCGGCTTGCCGAAGCTTTCGCAGAATGGCTGCATGAGCACGTCAGGAAAGAATTATGGGGTTATGCACCGCAGGAGGACTTGAAAACAGAAGAACTGCTCAAAGAAGTTTACCGGGGAATAAGACCAGCCATTGGTTATCCGAGTTGCCCTGATCATGAGGACAAATTAGCCTTGTTTCGTTTACTGGATCCTGAGAAAAGAACCGGAATCGAACTTACTGAAACGCTCGCTATGCACCCCGGTGCATCCGTAGCTGGGCTCTATTTTGCTCATCCTGATTCTAAGTATTTCCAGGTAGGACGGGTTGGGGAAGATCAAATCAAAGATTATGCACGGCGTAGAGGTATATCCTTGCAACATGCAGAAGTTCAACTTGCAACACATTTAAACTATCGATGAAAGTAACTGAACATATTGAAAAACTGACCGGCCCAAAGTTCTCATTTGAGATACTCCCGCCTACAAAAGGGTCCAACATTCAAACCATTTACGACAATCTTGACCCGTTAATGGAGTTTAAACCTCCCTATATCAATATTACCTATCACCAGGCAGAAGTCGATCTGAAACAACGTCCCGATGGTTTACTCGAACCCCGTGTGGTTCGGAAACGGCCCGGCACGGTTGCAATATCCGCAGCTATACAAAACCGCTACCGGGTTGATGTTGTCCCTCATTTGATCTGTGGTGGGTTTTCAAAGGAGGAAACCGAAGATGCTCTGATCGATTTGCACTATCTCGGTATCCACAATGTGTTGGTTGTGCGGGGTGACGCCAGCCAATTGACCGGACGCTTCATTACGGCAAAAAACGGCCATGAACATGCAATTGACCTGTTAAAACAGGTGGTTCGGTTGTCGCTGGGAAAATATCTGGAGGATGATCTGGAAAACCCGGAGCCATTGGTTTTTTCACCCGGAGTGGCAGCTTATCCCGAAAAGCATATTGAAGCTCCTAATTTCGAAAGCGATCTCAAGCATCTGAAAGCCAAGATTGATGCGGGTGCTGAATACATTGTTACTCAAATGTTTTTTGATAACAGCAAGTTCTTTAGTTTCGTGGATGCTTGCCGGAAAGTGGGTATTAATGTTCCGATTATTCCTGGAATTAAGCCGGTATCAATTAAAAAACATCTGAATATTTTGCCCCAGACATTTAAAGTTGATATTCCTCCCGATCTTTCAAGGGAGATGGATAAATGCAAAAACAATAATGAAGTCAGGCAAGTGGGAATCGAGTGGGCCATACAGCAATCTAAAGAGCTGATTGCTTCCGGTGTTCCTATTATTCACTTTTTTACCATGGGCCGGGCCGATAATATCCTTAAAATTGCAAAGGCCATACTGTAGCGTATTTATGCATCGTTAAAAAGGGTATCTTAAATATGATGCCCTTTTTTTGCGTCATGAGTATACCCTCTATCAAGAGTATATTGCATTATTTTTTATAATAAATTTCTCGGCGATTTAGGTATTTTAGCAAAATGGAAGTCGACCTTTTCATGCCTTGCTTTATTGACCAGCTATATCCTGATACTGGCTGGAACGTGCATAGAGTGCTCGAAAACGTGGGTTGCAAAGTTCTGTACAATCCGGAACAAACTTGCTGCGGCCAGGCTGCTTACAATGCCGGACATTGGGATATTGCCCGTGATCTGGCTAATAAGTTTATCGACGATTTCAGCGGCTCACGGCCAATAGTTTGTCCATCCGCTTCTTGCGCCGGGTATGTCAGGAATTGTTATGCAGGGTTGTTGAAAGAAACAATCTATCTGAACCAATATAACCGCGTTCGCCCTCAGATTTATGAGTTTACCGATTTTTTAGTCAACGTCCTTCAAGTTAAAGATGTAGGGGCCCGGTTCCGCGCTAAGGTTACCTATCATGATTCATGCGCTGCCCTCAGGGAATATGGTATTAAAACTGAACCACGCACCCTTCTGTCTAAAGTAAGGGGCCTCGAGTTGTTTGAAATGCCGGACACTGACACGTGTTGCGGTTTCGGTGGAACATTTTCGATTAAGCACGAACCCATTTCTACGGCAATGGCCCAGCAGAAAGTTGAAAATGCGCTGTCAACAGGTGCTGAATATATTGTTTCAACTGAAATGTCATGCCTCATGCACCTCGATACCTATATTCGTAAACATCACCTGGGTATTCGTTGTATGCATATCGCAGATATTCTGGCGATGTCCGATCAAGGGGTCCTTTTTCACTGATGACTGATAACTAAAAGCTACCAATATGAAAAATAAGGGTTTATTAATTACGGCTGCTATTTTGATAGTTCTGGCCGTAGTAGTTGTGGCTGGACCACGCAAGCCGAAACCGGTTCTGAATAAGGAACTCCCGGTGATTTCTCTTACCACCTCTCAAGTTGGAGATTATGTCAGGACAAAGGAAGGTTCAGTAACCAATATCAAACCCGGAAACCAATCGCAGGTTTATTATGTGAATGATTCCACTAAGGCACAAACAGACCTGTGTTTACTCTATTTGCATGGATTCTCCGCATCACCCGAGGAAGGTAACCCAACTCATGTAAACCTTGGAAAAGCCTTTGGAATGAACACCTATATTCCCCGATTAGCCGAACATGGTTTGATAACGCCTGATCCACTGCTGGATATGACACCGGATAATCTTTGGAATTCAGCCAAGGAAGCACTCGTTGTGGCAAAATCCCTGGGTAAAAAAGTTATTCTGATGGGGACATCAACAGGAGGCACCCTTGCACTGCAAATGGCTGCTGACTATCCAAACGATATTGCAGCTGTTATCCTTTACTCACCAAACGTCAAAATAGCAAATAAGGCCAGCTGGCTGTTGGCGAGACCTTTCGGCCTGCAGATCGGTCGGAAAGTGATGGGCGGGAAATATCGCGTTCTTAAACCAGACCCCAAAACAGATGCATTCTGGTATAATACCTATCGGGTTGAGGGTACCGTTTACCTGCAGATGCTGGTGGAGAAAACAATGAAGGCAAAAGTGTTTAAGAAAGTTACCCAACCGGTATTTGTTGGATATTATTATAAAGATGAAGCTAATCAGGATAATACGGTTAGCGTGCCGGCAATCCTCTGGATGTATGATAATCTGGGAACTGCTTCTGATAAAAAAGAAAAGATGGCTTTCCCTGATGCAGGTGCTCATGTTATTGGCTGCGATCTGACTAATCCCAACTGGATGAAAGTTTACATTGCTACAGCGGATTTCCTTACAAAAAAGGTAGGTCTCAATCCAGTCAGCACCCACTAAATCATGAAACTGCCCCGGTCTTTATTTCTTGTTCCCCTTGTCCTGTTTTTTGGTACCAGCTGCACCCCAAGGTTCAGCAAATATGAAGGGGTAGCATTTCCGGAAAAATTACCCCATGATTGGGAAAATCCGGCTGTTACCAATATTAACCGCGAACCTTCCCGCGCAAGCTATATTTCATACGGTACTGAAAATGCTGCGATTGCAGGAAATCATGACGGGTCAGAGTTCTATAGAAATCTGAATGGAAAATGGTCGTTCAACTATTCGAAAAATCCAGGAGAAAGGCCATTTTACTTTTTTAAAAATGATTACGATATCCGTGATTGGGATATTATTGACGTGCCTTCTAACTGGGAAATGCTTGGTTATGGGATCCCGATTTATCTCGATGAAGGGTATGCTTTTAAAGCTGAGCCTCCTCTGGTTCCAGCCGGGGACAATCCGGTTGGCAGCTACAAACGCGAATTTCATATTCCTCCTTTGTGGAAGGACCGCGAAGTTTTCCTCCATTTTGGAGCCGTCAGCTCAGCTTTCTATGTATGGGTAAACGGTGAACGAGTGGGATACAGCGAGGACAGTAAAACACCTTCGGATTTTAATATTACCCGGTTTATCAAAAACAGCAAAAATTCACTCGCTGTTGAAGTTTACCGGTGGTCAGATGGTTCTTACCTGGAATGCCAGGACTTTTGGCGCATGAGCGGAATTACCCGCGATGTTTATCTATTCTCTACCAACCGGGTTCATATTGCCGATGTTTTTGTCAATACCGGGTTGGTCAATAACTATCGTGATGGATTGTTTAACCTGAATCTCGATATCCGGAATTATGATACGCCTGATTCGGCCTATCAAATCGATGTTACTTTGCTTGATGGCAGGACTATACTGTACAAAAAGTCCGAAAAAATGGTAGTTAGTGAAACGCTGCAAAAAGTAACTTTTAAAGATACATTGTTGAATATCCGTCAATGGTCAGCTGAGAACCCAAATCTCTACACGCTGCTAATCAGTCTGAAAAATAATATCGGTCGAAATATTGAATCTGTTAGCATTCCTGCAGGATTTCGTATGGTGGAGATCAGGAACAAACAGTTGCTGGTCAATGGTAAATATGTGTATCTCAAAGGGGTAAATATGCATGAGCACCATCCCGAAACGGGACGGGTTTTGGACGAAGAAACCATGCGGAAGGATATCCTGCTCATGAAAGCCAATAATATCAATGCAGTCAGGACTTGTCATTATCCGCAGCCTGAAAGGTGGTACCAACTTTGCGACCAGTATGGTCTGTATTTGATCGATGAGGCAAACATTGAATCGCATGGAATTGGTTATGATAAAGATACCACGCTTGCCGACCGCCCGGAGTGGGCAGCTGCTCACCTCGACAGGACCATTAAAATGGTAGAAAGGGATAAGAACCATCCTTCAGTAATTATCTGGTCTCTGGGCAATGAATCAGGTGATGGCCAAAACATGCTGGCCGATTATAAATGGATCAAAAAGCGAGATCCCTCCAGGCCCGTGCAGTATGAACGCGCAGAAAAATCCACTAATACCACTGAGCGTCACACCGATATATGGTGCCCGATGTATGCCCGGATCGAAGCCTTGGTCAAATATGCGGAAAACCCGGAAAACGACCGGCCACTGATCCTTTGTGAGTATGCTCATTCAATGGGCAACTCCACCGGGAACCTCCAGGATTACTGGGATGTGATCGAATCTTATCCGATTCTTCAAGGAGGTTTTATCTGGGATTGGGTAGATCAGGGTTTGACGAAGACTATCGCGAAAGGGAAAAAATACTGGGCCTATGGTGGGGATTACGGACCTTTGGGAACCCCAACATCGGGTAATTTCTGCATCAACGGGCTTGTTTTTCCCGATAGAACCCCGCATCCGGCATTGTCGGAAGTTAAAAAGGTTTATCAAAACATTAAAATTTTACCTACCGATCTGCTAGCCGGTAAAATCAAACTGGTTAACAAGAATAGCTTTACAAACCTGTCGTTGTTCCGCCTGAATTGGAGCATTGAACAAGATGGACGCAAAATTGACCAGGGAACCCTGAGTATGCCGGATGTTCCCGCGGGTGAGTCGGCAGGCCTGATAATACCGTACAAAATGCCTGTTCCTGAACCTGGACAGGAATATTTTCTGCTTATTTCAGTCGTTAGACCAGATGCATGGACCATACTTCCTGCTGAGCATGTTTATGCAACAGCTCAATTTAAGTTGCCTGTTAATTTGGAGCGGAAACTGGTACCACTGAGCGATTATAAAGACCTGACAAAATCTGAGTCTGATGGCCAGACTACCATTAAAGGAAAAGACTTTTCAATCACTTTTAATAGTTCAACAGGCCTCATGGTTTCTTTGAAATTTAAAGGAACAGATTTAGTTAAGGAGCCCATGATCCCTGATTTTTGGAGAGCCCCTACCGATAATGATTTCGGGAACAATCTGCCGGAAAGGTGCGCCATATGGAAAGATGCCGGAAAAAATGCAAAACTCGTAAGATCACGGTTTTTAATGCCAAATCCGAGACTGGCTGTTTTCGATTTTGAGTACTCTATGTCGGATACTGCTGGTTTGTTTGCATCGTTAGGGTTACGCTATAAAATTTATGGTACCGGTGATATCATGGTCGAGTACCAGTTTGAGAAAAAGCGCGATTCTTTGCCCGAAATTCCCCGTATTGGAATGAACGTTGTTTTGCATAAAGAGTTTGATAAAGTAAAATGGTATGGAAGGGGTCCGGGTGAGAACTATTGGGATCGGAAAAGTGCTTCCGATATCAGTCTTTATAAAGGAAATGTGTCCGATTTGTATACCCCTTATATTCGACCTCAGGAAAATGGCTATCGTACAGATGTCAGGTGGTTAAGCCTGTCGAATGGGAAAGGGCAGGGGCTGATCATCATTGGCGAGCCACTGATTTGTTTCAGTGCCCACCACAATAAACGGGAAGATTTTACCAGCTTACAACGCAATTATGACGATAGGCTTATGAATCCGGCCCAATACAACAGGCACACAGTTGATGTAGTTCCAAAGGATCTGGTTAGTCTTTACATCGATTTGGGGCAGATGGGAGTGGGTGGCGATAATAGCTGGGGAGCCCAGACGCATCCTCAATACCGGATTGAAGGGAAGCGATATCAGTACCGTTTTCGTTTGAAACCTATAGGATTAATCGACGGAGAACATAAACTGGCACGACAAAAGTTAGATGGATTCAATTGATCCGGAGCGCAGAACATATTCATAAAATGCGGGTTGAATCTGTGGATAGGTAAGCTCCTCAGGAATTTGGTCGAAAAAACAGATCTCACCGATCTCATAATCTGGTAATGGTCCCAATATCAGGATTTCTGCCAGAAATATCATGCCGAATACCGGGTTACTTTTATAAACACCTTCATAGGAAACGATTGGAATGACACGGAAACTCACCGCTCCGGTTTCTTCAAATAGCTCCCTGTGAGCAGCCTCCAGCGGTGTTTCCCCCGCTTCCACATGGCCTGCCGGAAGTTCCCAGGTGCTCCTTTCTTTATGCTTAACCCAAACCCAACGTCCCCGGTAACGGCTTACAATAATGGCAAATGTGTATGGAACAGGCAACTGGATGCCAGGATCAAAGAACCTGATTCCAGGGTTTAAATGGAGAACTGACGGTGCCATTGTTCAAAGATTTTTACTTTTTCTTCGCCAAATCTGCGCAAATCCTTTACAATGGAATCAAAAGACCGTTCTACCCCATAATGAACCGGATCTTTGGAAAAGAATTTATCACAATAAGCAATTATTTTCTCTGTCAAACTGATGGGTTCCATCGGTCGTCGGGGTAAAAGCCCGTTGAGTGAATCGATATCATATAGTGTCAAACCCGTTCCGGTGTGCCGCTCACAAACCAGGGCATGTTTGGGTAATCCTTCAGCCCACAGCAGGTTATGTCCCCTAAAACCATGGCAGATATATGGCAGGTCACCAAAGCAACCGATCTCGGGTGCCGAGGTATAAAAAATTCCGATATCATGCAGTAAGGCGGCTTCCCCGATAAACGAAAGATCTGCTTCGCCGAGATTTAGTTTCTTTCCGATTTCAACCGCTTTTTTGGAAACCGCCTGGCTATGATTTATTAAAATGTTAAAGGATAAGCCGTTGGGCGGGTAGTACTTTGATATTATGGCAATTGAATCCATTTGACTTATCGCGACCTGACGCTTCCGCTGCCCGTAACGGATGAATTTACTTTTGGATCGCCTTTGTAATGAATACTCCCGCTGCCAGTGATATGGGCGTCCAAATGATCCTCCACAGTAATGTCCATACCTCCGGATCCTGAAATTCTTACATCAGCTTTTTTTGTAATTAATTCGTAACCTGCAATATTGCCGGAACCTGTTATGCTGAAGTCCAGACTGTTTGCTTTCCCTTTCATATACAAATCGCCTGAACCACTGATATTCCCGCTGATATCGTCCGCATCCATATCAAGGTTAATCTTGCCTGCGCCCGAAATCCGGATTTCAAGATCTTTATCGCCTTCGAAATGATTGACAAACTCAATATCGCCTGATCCCGATACTTTAATCAATCTTAATGTTTCCATCGTGATGTAGATCTTTAATTCCTCGCTTTGCCATACCGAACGTTTATTGCCAATGTCCCAAACTTCACCGCTTACCTCAAGGTTCAGATTGTCGATTATGTTTTCCTGTCCCTCAATCTTTACCTCCTGAGTTTTACCTTGTGTGAGAAACACCTTTGCTGAGCCTGAAAGTGAAATCCCTTCAATGGTTTTTAATTCAATCTTTCTTTCCACAACAGGCCCTTCACCACGGATGCCAAGTTGACCATTACCAAGGTAACAGGATGATAGCATGATGCTTATGGCCAAAACAGTTGAATAAACAAGTGTTTTCATTTTTATTAATATTTTGAAATTATTGGGTTTTCAGCAACAAAGATATCACTTGGTTTACTTTTTCTCCACTAAAACTTTGATCTGATTATATTCCCATCCACCCTGCACAAACTTATAGGTAATTTCAAGAATGCTTTTAGGTAATGCACCGGGTGATGCGCTCAAACCGATGCTGCCAACAAAATTGGTGCTCCCATCATTATTCAGCTTGGTAGTATTGAGATATCTGAATCCTTTGGGGTTGATTGAGGCCATGGACTGCGAAGAGGAAGGATTGCCGGTAATGTCGGCTGTACGTACAGAGCCGTCCTGAAAGGTGGCAGAAACTTTAGAACTGCTGACCATCGTTATAACTGAAGGTAACTGATCATCAGTATCGAAAATGAGATTTGGCTCTTTAAAGGGGAGTGAAAAGAGTATGCTTCTGATTTCAGTGCCGGATTTATTTACGGGTGCCTGAATCCAGGCTTCAGGAATGGCATCACCATCGCAATCTTTAAAAATCAATGTTGGTAAGTAGGATATAGAGTTTTTTGGAATATTCAACAGAAATCTTTGCCCCGGCGCAAATGCCACCACTGATTTTGAACACAGGTAACTTTGTGGATTTTTTGGAACACTAGCCAGATACCTTTGGCCGCTCGTAAATTCCAGTAAAAGAAAAATATCAGAAAAAACAATTTCCCGATCATTCGATGGAAAACCAAGCAGACTGGCGGTCCAGCTCATTTTCCTGGTATTAACCATGAACTTTTGGATGATTTCAGTTCCAGCCGGGACATTAAA
>CAIXKO010000053.1 GCA_903919925.1 uncultured Bacteroidota bacterium
AGCTGGCGTGGGATCGTTGTTCTAACCTCCCAGAACAATGGTTCCATACTGCTCAGCTGGCCGCGCAATTCCAGGCGAATATTGCGTCCCAGAAAATTTCGATCCGCTATGCCAAGCCTGATGGAACCAAATGGCGCCTGCAACCTTCCCGCGATCACCGGAGCTATCATAAAAGCATCGCGTGCAGCAATATGTAATACTGACCGACCATCAGGTAATGAATCCCACCGGTAATCCACGATGGCAAAATTCTGCATGTTCCATATTTTTTTCAGCGAAACGCTCAGGCTTTCTGTGGTAACAGTATCTCCCTTTTGAAACTCCAGCTCCGATAAAATAATCCGGCTGCGTGTGCGCCAGTTGCGTTCTAAAACAATCGTATCGGCTATCCTTGGAGTAAAATCTTGAACTCTAACTAATTGGGCAACCAACAAACCCGGCATTAACAAAACTATGGCCAAAAGGAACAGTAAGGGCTTAAAATTCATGGAATAAGGTTACCGGATTACACTCGCTTAAAATGATTATCAGAAGATGAGAGAAATGTTTTTTAGCCTGGCAGCATAAAGGCGAACATACTCCCCTGTCCTTGTTCACTTTCCACCCATATTCTGCCATTAAGAAGCTCAATCAGGCCTTTGCACAGTGACAACCCCAATCCAGCCCCTCCAATCTTTGCTGTATGGTGTGATTCCACTTGGTGAAACCGGTCGAAAACATGATTCAACTGGTCGTTGCTTATTCCTATGCCGGTGTCTCTAACAAAAAACAGGACAGAATCATCGTGCTTTTCCAGCGAGACCTCAATCCTACCCACCATAGTAAATTTCAAGGCATTATTGACCAGATTTGTCAAAATTTGGTGCAATTTCAGTGAATCAGTTTGTATGGTCAATTCTCGCAGGTCTTCTGGTATAATTTCCACCAGCTCGATTGCCTTTTGATTCGCCATCAACCGAAACAGGTTGGCAACTTCCTTTATTGCGTTTGATGGTTTCACCGTGCTGATCCTGATGGTCTCAGTTCCTGATTCAATTTTACTTATATCAATCAAATTATTGATCAGTTGTAAAAGACGATCACCACTGGCTTTGATAATGGATGAATATTTTACCACATTTTCCAAAGAGTTTTCTTCCTCACTAAGCAAATCGGAAAATCCAATGATACTGTTCAGCGGTGTCCTGATTTCATGCGACATATTGGCCAGGAATGCAGATTTCAACCGATCGCTTTCTTCTGCTTTCTTTCTCGCTATCACAAGATCATCAATTAATTGCATTCTCTCCGTGATATCATGGGATATGGTTTGTACTGAGTAAACAGAACCGTCAGGTGCAATTTCGGGCACAAACCGTATGCTGAAAAACCTTAGGCCATAAGGAGTAACAGACTCATCTTCAAATGTTAAAATCTCACCCGTTTCAAAAACCGTCCGAATATACGTCCCCCATTTTTGGGCTTTCTGTAGTGGCATTCCAACTTCCATCAGGTCTTTGCCAATATACTCATCAGGTCGCAAAACCCCGGCGTTGGCTGCGGCAGGGTTAACATACAAATGCTGGCAGCTTTTATTGAACCGCGCAATCAAATCCGGCGAACTTTCAGCCAGAAACCGGTATTGCATCTCTGAGATTTGTAATTTCTCCTCGGAACGCCTCCGCTCTGCAAGCTCATTTTCCAATTCCATTGTACGCTCTTGTACCAGCGATTCCAAACTTTCATTGAGTTCAGATAATTCTTCCCTGGTCTTTATAAGCTCCTCATTTTGTTGAATGGCACCCTGATAGATGCTAACCATCAGGTTGATGATATTCTGGGGATCGGTTTGAATGAATCGTCTTTTGCCCTGGAATGAGATTTCCAAACCCAGCGTTCTTTTCCCGGTGTTGCTTTCAGCTTGATCTCCAAGTATCATTTCGATAAATGACAGAAGGAATTCTTCCTTGAATGGCTTAGTAATGAAACTGTCCGCTCCACAGGAAAGCCCCTCCACAACCTCCTCAGGACCGCTTAAAGAGGTTAACAGAATCACTGGAATATTTTCCGTTGCTTTTGCTGATTTTATACGACGGCAAAGCTCATAGCCATTCATATTTGGCATCATAATATCAGAGATAACCAACGCCGGCCTATTATTTGACAGCCAGTCCAGCGCTTTTTGACCATCATTGGCAACTACCACTTTATAATCATGATCTTCCAGAACACTGCTTAAAATAAGTGCCTGAGTAAGACTATCCTCTGCCACTAAAATAAGTTCATTCATAATGATTCTTATAGTTAAACACCGACGTCATTTATTGAGCGGCATGGTTATTTTTGCATAATTCTGAAAGCTTCTCAACAATTCGCCCCGGTGAAAGTATCTTGTCAGCAGCTCCAATTTTGACTGCCTCCCCCGGCATTCCGAAAACGACACAACTAGCTTCATCCTGAACGATGGTAAAGGCCCCTTTGGTCTTCATGGTTTTCAATTCCCGTGCTCCATCTCTTCCCATCCCGGAAAGTAACACACCAATTGCTCCCGGTCCGGCTACTTCTGCCACCGACCGGAAAAGATAATCAACCGATGGACATAAACCATTTTCAGGCTGACTTTTCTTGAGTGAAATTTTAATTCCCGGTGATACTCCCATCTGATAATCATCGGGTGCGATGTATCCATGCCCAGGTATCAGAAAATCACCATTTTGCGCAAGATGCAAGGGGATGGCTGATGAATCAGACAACCAATCAACAAAGCCTTTAACGAATCCTTTTGAAATATGCTGAACTATCAGAACCGGCACCGGCAAGTTCTTAGGCAATCCCGAAAGGATGGTTTTCAATACCAATGGCCCACCGGTAGATGCACCAATAGCGATTAACTTAATATCAAGGCTGGAACTTGGTTCAGCAGCACTGAATACAGGTAACGGGATCCTTTCCTTTAATTGATTTGGAAATCGCTTGACCACTTTTATCTCTGACATCAGTTTTACTGTTTGAACCAGCGTTTTACGGGCACCGGCAAATCCAGGGTCATCCATTGATGGCGGACGAAGTACCACTGCAAGGGCACCAGCTTCAAACAACCGGAAAGAATTTATCGCATGCGTTACACCGGCGCTGGCGCTAACAATTACAATTGGGGTAGGTACTGTCTCCATGATGATGCGTGTTGCTTCATAGCCATCAAGCCCCGGCATGTGGATATCCATAGTGACAACATCAGGCCGGAATTCAGTTATCAGCCGGATGGCTTCTTCGCCCGAATTTGCGATGCCAATTATCTGAATATCTGGGTCGGAACTTAAAAGATGAGCAATAAATTCCTGTGCCACTCTCGAATCATCAACGATAATTGTTCTTATCATATTAATTTCCTTATTACCTCCAATAAATTTCCTTGATCAAAACTACTTTTAACTATATAAGCGTCTGCACCAGCTTCGATACCCCTCTCCTTATCATCTCGCGATTCAAGTGATGTAACCAGTACAACGGGTATGTCCCTTAGCCTGGTATCAGACTTAACCTTCACCGTAAGCTCAAATCCATTCATTCTTGGCATATCTACATCGGAAAGAATAAGGTCAAATTCTTCACTTCGTGCACGTGTGTAGGCAGCTGCGCCATCAATCGCTGTTACAACCTGATATCCTGCCGTTTCCAAAATATTCTTTAATAAAGTCCGTGAGGTAATCGAATCTTCAGCCACCAATATCCTGCCGGTATTTCTTATCGGGGCGTCTTCTTTAATTTCCGGCTTTTGGAGACCAATACCCCGGGCAGCTGACTTCATTAAATCTGCAACATGAATAACAGGCACAATTTTACCAGAACCTAAAATGGTTGCACCGGAAATATTTCTGACCCGTTTAAGCAATTTGCCGAGCCCCTTTACCAATACTTGCTGCTCTTCAACCACTTCATCAACTTTAAAAGCGATACGGGTTTGCCCCGAAACCAGAACGACAACCTTGATTTGAGATGAAACAGGAACACCTTTTGGCGGAGTCCCTCTCCGTGTCTGCACCGGCTGCGGCAAACCAAGAACCTCTGCCATACTTACCAACGCAAGAATGTTGTCACCAATCCTGATCGTATCCCGGTTTTCAATTGTTGCAATTTGTTTATATTCTATACGTTGCACACACTCAACATTCAGGGTTGGCATAATAAAAAAGTGATCGCCAAGACTAATCATTATCCCTCTGAAAGTGGCCAGAGTCAGTGGAAGAATCAAATGAAAAGTGGTTCCGGCTCCTTCTTTTGTTTCCATGGACAATCTGCCATTCAGGTTTTCAACCTTCTCCTGTACAATGGAAAGACCAAGTCCACGACCAGAAAGATCGGTGATTATAGAACTGGTTGACAACCCTGAGTGGAAGATCAGAGAAAGAATTTCATCCTGATTCAAGTCCATGACAGAATCATCCTGAACTATCCCGGATTTGACAGCGGCTTTCAAAACCTTTTCTACATCAATTCCTTTACCATCATCGGACACGGTAATCTCAAACAAACCATTCTCTTTTGCGGAAAATACCAGGCTAATCGTGCCGCGTGGCGGCTTATTATGCATCATCCGCTCCTGGCTTGTGCCAATCCCATGGTCAATACTATTTCTGATTAAATGAATCAGCGGGCCCTTAAGCTCTTCCAAAACTCGTTTATCAATTTCCAATTCCGATCCTTGCACAACAAATTCAATATCTTTTTGCTGATCCATTGAAATTTCCCTCACCATAGCCGGAAATGCTTCAACCAGGGATGAAACAGGCAGCATCAGCAATTGTTTCATCGAATCCAGGTGATCATTTACCAAAAGGTCGAATTCATGGTGATCCTTTTCAAGATAATGCGTAACCGTATTTAAATGGTTTTCCAGATTGTTTAATCGAAATTCCGTAGCTTCAAGCCATTCATTCCATTGAGGTAAAGAGACCTTTGTCCTTCGCGACTTCCATTTCCGGGAAGTTGCCTTCCATTCCAAAATTTCTTCATGAATTACTTTTAGCTCATTAATCTGCTGATTAACCGAGATTTTTACCTGTAAGAATTCTTCCGCCTGCAAAAGTAGAGGGTCAAGTTTTGACACAGGAATCCTGACTATTTCCGAGAAAGTTTTTTTAATCATTTTATCTGAAACAGGGGAAGCAACCTGAGCTTGCAATGAAGCTTGCTGCGTGTCATCATGCTCTGTTTCTGCTGCATGACCGGCAGAAATCTCACCGTTGTCAAGGAAATCAGGACCGGCATTCTTCAATCGAAGGACCAGATCCCTCACTTTTTCCCGATCTTCATGGGATGCCTTCATCTCTGCAGATGCAATAATTTTCGAGATCAGTTCCATCGTTTTAAAGAACAGGTCAAATGACACTTTGGTTAATCCAACCTGATTCTTTTTAAGTCCGGCAAAGATTGTTTCCAAAGGATGGCAAACCATTTCAATCTCTTTGTTACCCACTGAACGAGCCGCACCTTTAAGACTATGAATTTCGCGAAACATTGATTCTATCAATGCAGGAGCACTCTCACTTATCGGGGCTTTCTCCAGCTGAACCAGCCCGGCAGAAAAGGCATTTAGATGTTCTTCAGCCTCGATCCGGAAGGTTGCCTGAATCCGTTGAAGAAACTCTATGTCTTTAATATCCATTTCCGAAACAATTTTTCTCAGATTTACTAAACCTTAACCTGATTAATTAATTCCTTAAGCTTTTGTCCGAGTTCATACAAACTTTTTGCTGATTTTTCGGCTTGTATCATACTAACCGCCGTTTCGGTTCCTGCCTGATTAATATTTTGCATGGCCACACCAATTTGGTCCATCCCAACTACTTGTTGCTGGCTCGATGCAACAATTTGAGTAGCTGCCTGGGCAGCTTCATTGCTGCTTTCGGCAAGAATTCTGATAGCTTCACCGGCTTGCATGGACTGTTTGACTCCCGACTCAACCGCTTTGCCTCCCTGCTCGGTAGCCATAACTGCAGCCCCGGTAGCTTTTTGAACATCATTAAGAATATTCCTGACCTGTGCGGTAGCGAGTTTGGATTGGCCTGCCAGATTCTTGATTTCCTGAGCAACCACCGCAAATCCCTTTCCGTGTTCACCCGCTTTTGCGGCCTCTATGGCTGCATTAACAGCCAGCAAGTTGGATTGGTCAGCAATATCAGTAACAGAAGCAATAATCCCGCCGATCGATTGACTTTGCTCGCTCAAACGGATAACAGTTTGGGCAATAGTTTCCATTTGCTCGCGTATCCTTTCCATACCGTTAATCGTTTCTTCGACTGCTTTTTGTCCGTTCTGAAAAACCAGGGATAATTGAAGTGCGCTGTCTGCAACATTTTTTGCCTTTTGTGCTGAAAGTTTAGCTGCTTGCTGAACCTCCTCCACCGTGGTGGAAGTTTCAGTAATAGCGGTTGCTGTTTCTGCTGTGCCAGTGGCTACCTGTGATGTTGCTGCTGAAATTTCTGCCGATGATGCTGCCAAAACATTGACCGTTTCTTTAACTTCCAAAATCAGATTTAACAGATCGGCTGTTCGATTCTGAACCATTTCTTCCAGTTGGTCGCGATAGGTCGCCAATTCATTTTCCTGCCTGTTACGATCAGAAATATCACGAGCCGCAGCAAAAACACCTTGCACTATTCCAGCTTCATTCCTGTATACACTTGCATTATACAAAACCTCAATGGACCCACCCAGGGCATTCCTGAGGGTTAATGGATAATCCCGGACAATTCCCTGGGAAAATGCCTGCCCGTAACCAGCCCTTGCACGATCAGGTTCAGTAAAATAATCGGCAAAGTCACTACCGATCAATTTTTCCTTTGAAGTTCCGGTAACCTTTACCGTGGCACGGTTTACATCGGTGATCTTGCCATCTGCACTGATCGTGACTAAAGGATCCAAACTGGCTTCAATCAGGTTTCTGGCGTATTGTGAGGCTTCCTTCATGTCCTCTTCCATCTCAATTCTATGGGAAATACTTTCATTGAAAGATCGAATCATAACAGACAATTCATCTGCCCCTTTTTGATAATCCGACAAATCCATATTAAGATCCCTGGTAGTCACCAGCTTTGTAGCCACAGCCAGCGGTTTTGTTATACCCAAAGTCAATAATAAGGCCAGAACAAAGGCCAGTCCGAAGGCAATTCCTCCGGTTATGAAAATAAAAAGCTTGATATTGTCATATATCCTGGTAGAGTTCTGAAAACCTTCTAATGCTATTTCGCTCTCCATATTGATCAGATTGTCGATAGCAGAAATCCAATCTTGTACTTTTGGCCTGGCACTGTTAAGCATCAAAATCAGCGCTTTATCGAAATCTCCCACACCCAAAAGTTTTATTACGGCATCATTGTATCCTCTCGATTCCTCCTGCAGAATCTTTACTTTGGAAACCTGTTCAAGCAACGCCTGGTGATTCTTTGGAACCATTTTCTGGTATTTCTCAAAATCCGCATCATAAATCTTTCTTAAATCATCTATCGTTTTCGATTTTAACTCATTACTGCTGTATGATTTATCGAGAAGCATAGAACGAAGCTCAATCGAAACTTCACGTGTTGCATCAATCATCCTATTAGCCAGTTTTGCACGTGAGTTTTCAATATTAATAGTAGTATCCAGGTTTTGGTAAATCTTATTGATGGAATCAATCCCTACCGCCACCAGGATTAGGATAAACATCATCATGATTCCAAACCCGAAGGCCAAACGAGCCCCGATCTTCCTGTTTTTAAACATCGATTATTCCTCCCGCAATTAATTTACTTCTTGATTAACAACTAATTTTTTGTCTGATATAAATTTCCTGGCATCCAGGATAATCAGTCCATCTAAGGTAATTCCCATTAAATACGTTTTCTCCGAACCTGAAATAGTAACCGGAACTTCTTTGATTTTATCAATCTCTAAGGATTGGGTTCCGTGGACTGTATCGGCAAGGATTCCGAATTCAATCTGATCATGGCTAAGAATGATCACCTTATTCAGCTCCCCTAAACCCTGATCCGGAAGTTGAAGAATTTTCTTCAGGTCGATTACCGGCATGATTTGTCCCCGAATGTTCATGATACCAAAAATATATTCAGGAACTCCGGGCAATGGTGTAAAGTCTTTCATAGGGTAAACCTCTCTGATAAAAGCTGACTCCAGGCAATAGTTCTCTGAACCGAGAGCAAAGGAAACAACCTCCATAATTGCAGAAGGAGATCCTTTTTGCTCTGGCTCTTTTGCCATGGCAATCGCCCGGATCCTTAGAATTTCCTGATTTTCTTTACTCATTTCTTCCTTTCTGATTTCAAGTTTGCCTGAACTATTTCCTTGAGGTAAACCGAGGCTAAACCCTCCGATTCAGGGGCAATATAATCATCATTACAAGCATTTAACAGATCCAGTGCATTTTGCAGATATCGTATCGCCATTTTGGTCTTCCCCTGCCCGATTAACAAATTCCCAAGATTAAAATGTCCCATAATAAACCCCGGATCCAGGTAAATGGCTTGTTTGAGCGCCAAGATTGCTTCACTAATTTTTTCGAGCTCCACTAATATCGACGACCGGATAAAATACAACCCACTGTCAAGCTTATCCTTAGCAATCGATTCATCACAGAGAATCAATGCATCGATCAGATAACCATTGTCTGCTAAATCCGCAATTTTTTGTCTATTGCTTGTCATACCCTCCTCCGGTATGACAACTATCTCGACGGGACGATCATGAATCACCATCCCAACGGCTGGAGCAGTATCCTTGGGTATAAATGGATTTGAAACAAACGCAGCCTCTTCCTGAAGTTTTCCAATAAAATCAGGAACTACTTCAGGAGAATCAAAACTCTGAAATTCTGTGGATTGATAACAATTCGTATCACTTTTGGAGTAAATTACAGCACCGGGAAAATTAACAGAAGTAAACTGTGGAAACACCTGCGAAGAGAGTTCACATGAGGAAACTACAAACCATCCTTTTGGTGCAAGACACTTATAAAAATCCCCTACAATTTTTTCCAGCCAGTCGCTGGTAAAATACATCAGAACATTTCTGCAAAAGAGAATATCAACATCATTCAGCTCCCTTTGAGGGGCCAGATGGTTGATTTGAGTCAGGTTTAGTTTGATAAAGGTGACCATCTCCTTTATCTCGGGAACCAGTTCATAACGGGAACCATCCAACCGATTAAAATAATTCTGGATTAACCATGGCGGGCAATTACGGAATGACCAAGGGGTGTACACAGCCGATGCAGCCTTTTCAAGGGCTACCCGATTGATATCGGAAGCCAGAATACTTATTGTCCATTCGCTGATGTCCGGGATTGTCCGATGAAGGGCAATTGCCAGAGAATAGGGCTCTTCTCCGGTTGAGCATCCCGCGCTCCAGATCCTGATCGTTTTGTCTCCATTCCTTTTTGATTCAATTAATTCAGGAAGAATGATCCCGGTTAGCGCATTAAAAACCTGTGGTTCTCTCCAGAAATAGGTTTCTGAAATAGTTAGATGAGACACCAGAATATCAACCTGGCTTTTATTCAACTCATTAGCTAATAACCAATCAAGAAATGAAGATGAATCAGAGTACCCAAAATCTCTCGCAGCCGAAACCAGATTCCTGCCAAGCATTGGCCATCGGTCCTGCGGGAAGTGTAAGCCCGTAAGTGCTGCTATTACGGTGCACACGCTTTCAAACTCACTATGGGTGAGATCACTATTCATTTAAAGGTTTTGCTAGTGCTTCGTCCAGGCTATGTTCCTCATCCAGACTCAGGAACTTTTCAAGGTCATATATTAACACAAGGTTATCGTCCAATTTTGCCACACCACTTATATATCCAACAAATGCCAAAGAATGGGAAGCCTCTTCAAATTGGCCCGGAAGCAACACCCTGACTTCGGTTACTGAGCTAACAATGAAAGAGATCAACCTTCTCCCCGTGTCAGCTATAATCATCCTCTCACCTGGATCAATCTCCTTTGCTGGTAGCGAGAGTCGCTTCCGGATATCAACAACCGGGATAATTTGTCCCTGGACGTTGATAATACCCGAAATAATCTCAGGCGAATTTGATAAATTCCTGACTTCAATGGCATGAATTACCTTCACTACCGAGTGCAGTGGAATACCATAGAAAAGCTCATCAAGCATAAATATCACCACTTGATCGTTTTCTACAAAACTTTTTTCCATGTCCAAGGTTTTCGCTTTAGGTTAGCATCCAAAACAGACGAAATAAAGGTAAAAAAATAATCTGATCAGCACCTCCCCATATTATCACACCAGCATAACACCACATGACCACATTACCACATTACCACATTAGTACATTACCACATTACCACATTAGCAAATTAGCATATTAGCACATTAGCATATTAGCACATTAAATAATTATCCTTCTCAGCTCCTTTGAGTACGCCTTCCGGAGCTCCTCCAACTGCCTTCGATCCTCCAATAGTCCGGTAATAAGACCATCGTCCTCAGTGCCCTGGAGGTTTCTGATTTGATCATCGATCAAACTGATCATTTGTTTTACCTTTTTGCTTCGGTAGGAAGCCAGAACCTCAGGAGCGAGGATCCTGATAATCTGATCCTCGGAACGAACGTATGCTCCTCCTTTTTCGTGTATCTTACTAATCTGATAACCAGGTGTTAACAAATCTACTGCCAGGTGACTGATCTCAGAATCCTGGCTATTGGTAAGCATGGTTTGCACATTAATACCCGGGCTTCCCCATTTGTCTTGAAATTCATGGAAAACTTTGGCATAAATCGGATTTTCGGGTACGAGATTATCGGTTTCCATCTCTTGCAAAAAGAAATCCATTACGCTGATTGGTGTGGTCTCACCGAGATGCTCACCCGGCAATTCGATGACAATTTTATCCGGGTAATTCAACATCAGGCGGATAATTTCACGTTCTTCCGTTTCAAAAAGTGAGGTAGAAGAAATCGCCGGCGAAACAGCATTCGGATCGGTCTGCCGGGGTGCAGAAATATCCTGGACAGGTGTATATTCACCTTTACCTGTTCGATTGGCCTCCCACTGTTTGCGCTTGATACGGGCAGCCTCAGTAAACAGCGTTTGCTCATCAACTCCAAGCATGGTACTACACTCCTGGAGATAGACGGTTCGCTCAATCCGATCGGGAATTATCGCAACTGAACGAACCACTTCCTGTATCATCTGGGCACGTTTTACCGGATCTTTGCCTGCATCCTCAAGCAGCAGCTTTGTTTTAAAACGGATAAAATCGGTTTCATTGTTTTTCAGGTAATCGAGCATAGCTGCTGAGCTGTGCGAACGTGCAAATGAATCGGGATCTTCACCCACCGGCAATGATACCACCCTTACATGCATCCCCTCAGCAAGTATCATATCTATTCCACGCAAGGAAGCCTTGATCCCGGCAGGGTCGCCATCATAAAGTATGGTAACGTTTATGGTGAACCGCTTGATCAAACGGATCTGATCCTCAGTAAGAGAAGTCCCGGAACTTGCCACAACATTCTCAATACCTGTTTGATGCATAGACAGAACATCCGTGTAACCTTCTACCAGAATGCACTTATCTTCTCTCACCATGGCATTCCTGGCAAAGTAGATTCCGTAAAGGGTAGCCGACTTATGATAAATTTCAGATTCCGGTGAGTTCAGGTATTTTGCTGCCTGGGCATCACTACGGAGAATGCGCCCTCCAAAGCCAATGATTCTGCCGGACAGACTATGGATGGGAAAAATTACCCTACCTGAAAACCGGTCAAAAAACCGATCATTCTTCTCGATTCCCAACCCGGTTTTAATAATATATTCCTGCTTATATCCACTTTTAAGTGCCTCTTTTACAAAGGCATCACGTTGCTCGGGCGAATAACCCAATTGGAATTTTTCAATAATCTCCCGTCTGAAACCCCTTTCCTTAAAATAGCCAAGTCCAACCGCACGACCTTCGTCTGAATCGTTCATGATTCGTGAAAAGTACTTCCAGGCAAACTCATTGAGAATCATCATCGACTCCCGCTCGTTTTTTTGCACAAGCTCCTCAGCCGACTCCTCCGTTTCAGCAATCTCGATGTGATATTTTTTAGCTAGCCAACGGAGCGCATCAGGGTAAGTCAGATGTTCATGCTCCATCAGGAAATTAACTGAATTACCCCCTTTCCCGCAACCAAAACATTTAAAAATACCTTTAGAAGGAGAAACGGTGAACGATGGAGTTTTTTCATTATGAAAAGGACATAGCCCCAGAAAATTCACGCCTCTTCTTTTCAAACTCACAAAATCGCCAACCACATCTGTGATCTCAGCAACCTGAATAATTCGCTCAATAGTGGAATAGTCAATCATAGCCACGAAGGTAAAACTAAAATCACAATACCATTTTGATAAACTTCTCCACTCCCTCGCTTGCTTTCATCCTGATGAACTCGATTTTGCGGGTGCTTCCCAAAGCTGTCTCATTCGGATCAATCAGGTAAACAGGAGTATGCCGGGGTGCATAATCGATTAACCCCGCAGCAGGATAAACCTGCATACTGGTGCCAATAATCAGGAGAATATCAGCACCTTTTACGTCGCTTATGGCTATTTCAATATTGGGAACCGCTTCTCCAAACCAAACAATATGTGGACGTAATTGGGATCCCTTTTCACATAGGTCACCACTTTTCAGCTCCCACCCATCAATATCATAAACCAACCTCGGATCAGCTGTACTGCGAGATTTCCTAAGCTCTCCGTGCAAATGGAGGATATCGGTGCTGCCAGATCTTTCATGCAGGTCATCCACGTTCTGGGTAATGATCCTTACCTTGAAATGCTCCTCCAGTTTAACCAGTCCAAGATGTCCGTTATTGGGTAAAGCACTTAACAAAGCCTTTCTACGCTCGTTATAAAATCGGAGAACCAATTCAGGATTTCTTCTCCACGCTTCCGGGGTGGCCACTTCCGAAATATCGTACTCCTCCCACAATCCTCCCATCTCGCGAAAAGTTCTTAAGCCACTTTCTGCGCTCATTCCAGCACCCGTCAATACAACCAGTTTCTTCATAAATCAATCTCCTGCTCATAACTTCTCCGGTTCTCAAAGGGTTCAGCGGAATGCGTTCATTTTACACCAATTACTTTGAATTTCCCCAATTTCCAAATCTCCTCTTTTCCAGTAAACTTCCAGTAATATAATCCTGGCTCAAAATCTAATTTCAATACAAATGAGGCAACCATTCCAGGCCTTACCTCCTTAACCGGATTTCCCTGATTGTCGAAAATAAGAATAATATAATGATCTTCCTGATCCGGAGTCCAAAAAACTTTTAAGGTGTCGCCAGGAGCAAAAACCGATCCCACATCAGGTCCTGATACCTTGGGATCATTCCCGGAACGGTACTTGGCACCAATCAATCCCTCATAGGTCGGACTCGGCACAAAGGCTGAAGCGTAGCGAATTGTATCGGCAACCAACCCGGAAATAGAATAAGATCCGACCACAGCATTTTTAGCAGTCAGCGGTTCAGCAATGGAAAGGCCAGTAGCCTGAGGGTTGGTGATTTTATTGTTTGGAGAAAGGCTATCCATGGAGAGGGTGGCATTTTTTAGACCACTCACTGCCAAAGGCTGCCTCCTGGGGTGATCTGGAATAATTTTCTCAACACCCCAGGTAATTAAAACCAAAGCAGCTACAGCTGCTGCTGCTCGTAGCCATTTGTAACCTGCGATTCGCCCGGGTACGGTAACCATCTGTTTATCTGTAGAATCCGCGGTCTGATAACTACTACCCGAATCGGCTGGCTCTTCGGCAAGGTCAGGTAATTTATCAAGCAAGTCAGTTATTGCCATGATTTCCGCGCGGCAATAATTGCATGCTGCCACGTGATCAATCATTTCATCAGTAACCTCACCACTTTCATGGCGCAGATAATCAGCATATTGTGCCAACTCATTCTCATCCAGATGTTCCGGATGGCTGGTCGGGGTTTGTTGCGTAGTCATTTTTTTCATCCTTATATATAGATGCAAAAAGGGTTGCCCAATGGAAAAATATCATGCATTATTTTCAACATATTCTGTCTTTTCGAGCAGAATATACAAAATCTCGATGGTATAGGCCGATTTTTGTGGCTTCCCATTCATTAAAACCACCAGCTCTTCCATGCGGCTCGATGCCCATTTACGTAAAGCATCTGCTGTTCGCGGTTTGTGGTCAAGTTGATTAAAAACAGTACTGAGAACTTCCATTTTCTCCCTTTTCTGGAGCTGGAAGGTACTATTAATCTGGGCTGCAAACTGAATCCGGCTTTCATCTCCGGGATCCAGTTCAAATCCCAGCAACTCGTCAGCCGTGACCGGTATATCTGCAAAGCAACGTAAAACCACCCAGATGGCTGACCGCTCACGGCCAAACAAGCGCAGTGCACGGTGCAATCTTTCATACTCCTGCCGGATGATCAGTTGATCACTTGAAGTTTCAGTAGCAGTTTGCTCGTAAATTTCGGATTGCGGTTCAGCAACAATTCTGATTTTGCGAAACTCCTCGAGACAAAGGTTTCGAATGACTACAGAGAAAAAAGTTTTAAACTTACTCTTGTTGTTATACAATACACTGATCCGGGGCAAACGCTCGATCAGCTTTCGGTTAACGTCCTGTATCAAATCATTAACATCTCTTTTTGGGAGATATCCCTGAAAAGCCAGGTTTTTAACAATCATGCGAATAATGGGTTGGTACCTGATCAGCAATTTGTGGGGATCACCCCGCAAAAGGCTGATGTCTTTTTCGTTGCTATGCATTAAAAAGCTAATCTACCACATCAAATAGATATGGATTATTAGATCGCAGCTTATTATCTGGTCCCATGGTATATCTTGATTGTTTTTTTTCATCAAACAACAGTTCCTCCTGGCCAGGTGCCTTTTTTCTCTTATAAGCAGGTATTCTCTCAGCCTCGTCAATCAAATCAGGGTTTGAAAGATTATGGTAATTGAGCTCTTTAAGCCGGGCAACCTTAGCTTGCTCTTCGGCAGCATTTGATTGAGCAGGATGATCCCTATGAATAGAATCTTTGAATATTTCGCGCTGTACAACCTTGATATCCTGATTATTCAGAACCGGAAAAATAGATGGTGACGATTGAATACCAGGTTCAGGATGCTTGTACTCCCTTACTGGAGGCTCCACATTTTCAACTTTGGGTGCCAGATTAACCGGTCTGAACTTCTCCAGGTTAACTACCTCCTTTTTAGGCGGAGTCAGGCTCAGCCAATCTGGAATCATATCCTCACGAAAACCTGTAGCTACGAGTGTAATTCTAATTTCATCCGTTAGTTTTTCATCTGTGCATGTACCCCATATAACATTAACCGAAACTCCGACGCGGGCCATTATTGCATCGGTGATAATACCCACTTCGTCCACGGTAATCTCCTCCTGTCCAGAGGTGATATTGAGCAAAATCTTGCTGGCGCCACGGATATCGTTACTGTAAAGAAGTGGAGAATTAATGGTTTCAACTATAACGTTCCTGGCCCGGTCAAAGCCTCGTGCAGTGGCTGATCCCATGAATGCAATACCCCCTTTGGACATAACGGATATCACATCAGCAAAGTCGACGTTAATGTACCCATGAACGGTAATGATCTCCGCAATCCCTTTAACTGCAAGCAAGAGAATATCATCAGCCTTTTTAAATGCTTCACCTAAAGATAGGTTCTTGCAATTTTCGCGCAATTTTTCATTATGAATAATCAGCAAGGCATCAACATCGTCTTTCATTCGGTTGATTCCCTGTAAAGCCTGCAATTGGCGCGAAGGACCCTCTATGGTAAAAGGGAGTGTAACCACCCCAACAGTCAGTATATTCAAATCCCGGCATGCTCTGGCTATTACAGGGGCAGCACCGGTTCCGGTACCTTTTCCCATTCCGGCAACAATGAATACCATCCGGGTTTGGCCTTGCAGCATCTCCGATATCTCATTAATGCTCTCAATGGCAGCCTGCTCTCCAACATCGGACCGCTTACCTGCTCCCCGGCCCTCTGTGAGGGTGGCACCCAACTGTATCTTTTTCTCAACCGGACTGGCATTTAAAGCTTGTGCATCTGTATTTGCAACAATAAAGTCAACATCGTTTATACCCTCGCGGAACATACGATTTACAGCATTGCACCCGCCTCCACCGACTCCGATAACAGAGATAATCGGGCTTTCATGGAATGGAAGGTTGAAATCCACCAGATCGTCAAACATATAATGAAGATTATTTCGAATTTTATCCTAAACCATTTTCTCATCCTTGTTGTCAAACAAGGTCCCAACAAATCTGCCGATAGCTCCCTGCTTGCGAGTTGCCTTGGCTCTCTCTTTCTTCCTGTGCTTGGTTTCTTCCGGATCAGAAGATATCGCCGGAGCCATATCTTCAGCGGCACCACCCTCCACTTCCAATGGTACCTGGTCAGGAGTTTGTATCGGGCCAAATAAACCGTGAGGAAGGTTGTGATATTCGTGGTCCTGCCGATGGACGTATGATTTTTGACTCTGTATTGGCTTTAGTTCACCCAACCCGGTCTCAGATTCCAGGCCGGTAGCAACAATGGTTACACTCAACGCATTTCCAAGAGACTCATCATAGGTATTACCCCAAATAATATCGGATTGTATCTGGGTGCAATGCTGGATAAAATCCATGATTTCGGTTATCTCATCCATTAGCACCTCCTGCTTTCCTGAGGTGATATTTAGCAGAATGTTCTTGGCTCCCCGGAGATTATTATTGTTCAGCAAAGGCGATATCAGTGCTTTGCTGATTGCCTCGTAAGCCCTGTTTTCTCCTTCAGCTACTCCGGATCCCATAATGGCCACGCCGCTCCGCTCCATTACAGTACGAACATCGGCAAAGTCAACATTAACATAGCCGTGAACGGTAATGATTTCCGCAATCCCTTTGGCTGCCATGGCCAAAACATTATCGGCATATCCAAAAGCAACTGAAAGTTTCTGATCCTGGTAAATATCCCGTAACCTATCGTTATGGATTACCAACAGTGCATCAACATATTGCTTCAAATTCCTGATCCCTTCAACTGCCTGGTTCCATCGTTTCTGCCCTTCAAACGAAAATGGCAGGGTTACGATCCCCACGGTGAGTATCCCAAGCTCGGTTGCTGCTTCAGCGATAACCGGTGCGGCTCCTGTTCCTGTTCCGCCTCCCATACCGGCCGTCAGAAATACCATCTTGGTGTTGTCACCCAGTAACCTCCTGATATCCTCGATATTCTCGAGCGCCGAATCCCTCCCCTTTTCAGGTTCGTTACCGGCTCCCCTTCCATAGGTGAGTGTCTTTCCTAATTGCACCTTGTTGGGAATCGGACTGGTTTGCAACGCCTGATTGTCCGTATTGCAAATAACAAACTCAACACCTCTTATTCCTTGCTGATACATGTGATTAACGGCATTGCTCCCTCCGCCGCCTACCCCGATCACCTTAATGATCGATTTAGATTCCCGGGGCATTTCGAATTGATATACGTCTTCAAACATTATGGTGAGATTTATAGGTTAAAACCGATTATTATCATCATTAAAAAAACTTAACCATCCTTTTTGAATTTTCTCCTTAAAGCCATTGCCCTGAGGTTTGCGCCGAAATGAAAAACCTTGGCGCGATCCTGTTGCCGATACCCCCATGGAACCCTCCAAAATCAGTCCGATGCTGGTAGCAAACTGCGGCTGCATAAATTTCTCATCTGATTCCGGAACGATAAACAGGTTGGGGTAACCAATACGAACATCATAGCCAATTTTGAGCTTAATCAACTCCGGCAACCCTTTAAGCATGGCCCCTCCACCAGTTATCACTATTCCGGCACTCACTTTCTCCGCATACCCCGAGTTCTCAATCTCAAAACTTACCGCCTCCAAAATCTCCTCCATACGGGCCTGAATGATATAGGCCAGATTCTTAAAGGTGATCTCCCGGGCATCCCGCCCACTGATTCCAGGTATGGTAACTACCTTATCTCCGGCTGCCGTATCACCCATTGCTGATCCAAACTGAATTTTGAGCGACTCGGCCTGCCTCAGCAGGATCGAGCATCCTTCCTTGATGTCATTGGTAATAACATTACCTCCAAATGGAATTACAGCAGTATGCCGCACAATATCATTATAGAACACAGCCACATCGGTAGTACCTCCTCCAATATCCACCAATACCACACCTGCCTCACGCTCATCTGCTGTGAGTACTGCTGTTGCCGACGCCAGGGGCTCCAAAATCATCTTCTTTACCTTCATCTCCACCCGCTCAATGCATTTGGAGATATTCCTTGCCGAAGTTGCTTTCCCGATAACCAAATGAAAATTAGCTTCTAACATACGACCCGACATCCCGACAGGCTTGCTTACATCCGTTTCTGAATCAACAATATAACTCTGTGGAATAACATGGAGAATCTCTTCTCCCGGGTCCAAAGGAGTACGTGACATCTGGTCATGTAAATAATTCACATCCTCCTGGCTGATTTCTTCATTTTCGATATACTTGGAGTTGCGATTCTTCATGCTCTTTATATGCTGTCCGGCAATTCCCACATAAACTTCCCCCATCCGGTATCCTGCCTGTTCCTCAGCCTGCTGTTTTGCCAGCGATATGGCACTTGCAGTTTCATCAATATGCACTACCATGCCCCGTTTGACTCCACTTGAGGGCGCATTGCCAACCCCAAGGATCTCAAATCTTCCATCCTCGGTTTTGCGTGCAATCATGGCAACAATCTTTGTCGTTCCAATGTCAATTGCCGATATGAAATCCTTCTTTGCCATATATTCTTTTCAAACTTTCTTTTTCGGTTTTTCTATTTTTACCGTATCGGAAATCCCTCGGACTGAATCCCTGATCTGCCTCTCTTTCTCACTCCACTTGCGGGCAACCACCTGATTACTATACCTCAGATCGATCTGCGAATACCGATTCCAACCAACGTTTGGCAATCCCTTTTCATAAAAAACTTTCAATTTCGATAACTTCCACTCGTACCCTCCGGCTTCCCCAAAGAAAATCCGCTGGTCGCCAATCCTCGGAATAATCTCCAGCGTATGATCCTCATTGATGGCGATTTCTTCAATTAACTCGTCAAGAAAAGCTTCCTCCCTGATGGATCTGACCATCGGAAACAAGCTATCCTTCAAATAAATTTTGTCACCCGATCCGGTGATCACTAAAACCCGTGCAGAATATTTCTGCGATAATGCCATTTCCTGTCCGTCAGAATCAATATAAAAAGAGGTAAACTGCCCGATATAGCGCATTACCGGTGTCCTTTGCCAAACCTGTATGTACAGCGTGCCCTCGGGAGTGCTGTAAACCAGCGCATCTTTTACACCAGTTAAAGTTTTGATCGTATTCTTAACATCGTCGCGATTCACTTCATCGAGTTTTTTCCCAACCGACCAGATTCCTTGTTTTGCCAAAATCGCTGTTATGTCCGAAGGAGTAACAAATTGACTCTTCAAACTGTCGGCTATGTTAACTATCACTCCATCAAAGGTTAATCTACTCATTCTTTCATTGGTATACCAAAGACTGACCCCCAGATAAGACGCCAGTAAAACCCATGATGTAATATTTAACACTTTACGCCACATGCTCATCAAGGTATTTAATGATCTGATCGCACATTTGGCCTATATCCCCGGCGCCAATGGTTAGCAAAACCTCTGGTTTATACAATTCCAATGAACCTATCAGGTTCTCCTTAGTACATAACTGCTTATATTTTAAATCGATAAGGTCAAATATCATCCCTGAGTCAACTCCCGGCAGCGGTTTCTCACGTGCTGGATAAAGATCCAGCAATATGAGTTCATCCAGTTTTCCCAGCGATTCCGCAAAGCCCGTTGCAAAATCCCTTGTTCTGGAGTACAAGTGCGGTTGAAATATCCCGGTAATTTTGCGACCAGGGAAAAGAAGTCGTATGGAATTGATCAACGCATTGATTTCATTTGGATGATGAGCGTAATCATCAATATACACCACACCGCCCTTGTTGAATCTGACATCAAATCGTCGTTCCAGTCCTGAAAATGCCCTTACCCCCTTGCGAATTCCATCTACGTTAATCCCGGCAATCATGGTAAGCGCAGCAGCAGCAATGGCATTTTCGACATTCGTAATTCCTGGCACAGAAGTAAGTATAGAGTCCACTTTCCCCTTTGGAGTAACCATGTCAAAGCGGTAACCAAGGTCAACCTGCACGATGTTAGTGGCATAATAGTCAGAATCAGCATCGTTCAAGCTGTAAGTAAATACATTATGCTTTTGTGATGGATCCGGACGAAGCCTCAGGCCATGTTTAATAAGTAATTGAGACTGTGGTTTTACCCGATTCACAAAATCCGTAAATCCCTGTACCAGAGTTTCATAATCGCCATAAATATCCAAATGATCAGGATCCATTGAGGTTACGCATGCCATCATCGGATCCAGTCGTAGGAATGAACGATCAAACTCATCAGCTTCAACAACTGCCCATGCGGATTGATCGGAAAGTACCAGGTTGCTGTTAATGGATTTGCTGATTGCACCTAAAAAAGCAGTGCACCCGGCACCTGATTCAATCAAAATCTGAGCAATCATGGCCGTTACAGTCGATTTTCCGTGAGTGCCGGCAACTGCCAGGGTGTCGTAGCTACGGGTGATCAGTCCAAGTATCTCAGCCCTTTTATGAAGTAAATAACCATTATCGATAAAATAGTTTAACTCCGCCATTTCCCTGGGTATTGCCGGGGTATAAATGATCAGTGTTTCAGGTTCAGCCGGATGTTTTTGGATGGCAAAAGGAATCAGGTCAGGGTTATCCTGGTAATGGATATTCATTCCCTCGGATTCCAGTTCAAGGGTTAACCGGGTTTGCGTCCGGTCATAGCCGGCTACGGCAATTCCGCGGCTCCGGAAGAAACGAGCTAAAGAGCTCATCCCGATGCCTCCGATTCCGAGGAAATAAACACGTTGAATACGATCCAGCAACATAATATATATAATGCGTTATGAATTACGGGTAACAGGTGTAGGGTTATTGGTTTTTCGGAGCCTGGCGTTTAAAAGATGAAATGCCTCACCAGCAATCTCCTTTACCGCATCAGGCCTGGCAAATACAGCCATTTTCCGGGACATGGTCTCCAACTTCGTTTTATCTTCAAGCAGCTCCAGCATTTTATCAACCAGTGTTTCCGGCGCATCTGCATCCGTGACCAGCACTGCGGCTCCTGCTTCAACAAAAGACCGGGCATTCTTTGCCTGGTGGTCCTCAGCAGCACTGGGCAATGGAACCAAAATTGCAGGTTTACCGAGCAGCGATAGCTCTGATAAGGTTATGGCGCCCGATCGGCATACCACCAAATCAGCCAGGGCATAAGCAAAATTCATTTCATGGATAAACTCCAAAACCCGGATATTTAGGGCACCCTGGACTGCTACTGCTTCTTTTGCCTGGTTAAAAAAGGACGAACCTGTTTGCCAGATGATCTCCACAGGTGCCTTGCTAATTTCATCAATCTTCGCAAAAAGACTGCGATTAATGGTTCTTGCTCCCTGGCTCCCCCCGAAAATTAGAATGACCGGCTTTGTTCCGTCAGTTTGAAACAGGGCCTTGGCTTCGGGAATCCGTGCCATTGGAATCAAAAGATCTGAGCGGACCGGGTTTCCGGTGATAACCATTTTATCCTTCGGAAAATAATGCTCCATACCGGTATAAGCCACGCAAATACGATCAGCTTTGTGGGCAAGTAATCGATTGGTTACCCCGGGAAAAGAGTTCTGCTCCTGAATCATGGTTAAAATCCCCTTTCTCGCCGCAACTCTCAAAACGGGCCCGCTGGCAAAACCACCGGTTCCAATTACCAAATCGGGTTTAAATTGGTTGATCAACCGGCTTGCTTTTATCATGCTCGACAGCAAGCGAAAAGGAAACAAAATATTCTTGAACGAGAATCTTCGATGAAATCCGGTAACCGGCAACCCAATAATCTTATACCCCGCTCTGGGCACTTTGTCCATCTCCATTTTACCAATCGCTCCAACAAAAAGAAGCTCAACGGTAGGATCAGAATCGCGCAGCTCATTAGCTATAGCAATTGCCGGGAAAAGGTGCCCTCCGGTACCTCCACCGCTCAAAATTACCCGATAATGATTATGCTGCTTCAACGATAGCCTCCTCCTCATCTACTGATCTGCTGACTCCAAGTATAATACCCATCGAAAGGGCTGTAAACAGGATCGATGTGCCTCCGCGGCTCACCCACGGCAATGGCTGACCCGTCACCGGAAGCAAACCCGATGATACTCCCATATTCACCATAGCCTGCATCACCAGTCCGGTCATTAATCCGATAACTAAAAATGCAGGGAAAGTGCGGTCGCATTTTCGGGCAATCACGCCCGCCCGATAGAGCAAAATGAGGTAAATAAATATCAATGGAAGCGCCCCGAACAGTAGGCCGTATTCTTCAATTACAATGGCAAAAATAAAATCGGAATAAGCTTGCGGCAACGAGCGGCGCTGAGTACTGTGGCCCGCAAACTTCCCAAACATTCCACCATTGGCGATCGCAATTTTTGCTTTATCGGATTGAAACTTCTCATCGGGATTTGCATCTTTTGAAAGATGCTGCTCGAACCGGCTCAACCAGGTTTGCTCCCTTACGCTTACTCCGGTGTTTTTCCCGATAATAACAAATATTGTAAGCAAAATTATTCCTGATCCTGCCAATCCAGCCAGATATTTAAACTTCACCCTACCAATAAAAAGCAAAACCAGGCAAGTGGAAAACAGGATAAATGCTGTCGAAAAATTCTCCGGAAGAATTAACCCACAAACCAAACCGATAACCACCAGTACAGGTAAAAATCCCTTCTTAAAATCCTGTATTTCTGTTTGATTTCGACTTAAAAAACGTGCCACGAAGATGATTAGCGCCAGCTTTGCAAAATCCGAACTTTGAAAAGTTATTCCGGTACCCGGTATCCTCACCGATCGGGTTGCTTCATTCAGATGAACCCCAAAAGCAAGTGTATAAATTAAAAGAACAACTGCAGCCACCAGAATCAAATTTGCCAAACTGCTGTAATGCCTGTACGGAACCTGATGTACAATATAGATGATTACCCAGCCCACAGCCAGAAAACCCACGTGTCTGACAATATGCATAGTAACATTCCCGCCATCACGGTATGCCAGGGCTGCCACGGAACTGGCTACAGCAATTCCTGAATAAATAGTCAGGAATACCATGAGAACCCAGATCACGCGATCTCCCTTAAACAGCTTTAGAATATTACGCATAGCCAGTCAGTGAATTAATTTGCCTGAATCAGAGGTTCCGGACCGCATTTTTGAATTGCCGTCCCCGATCTTCATAGTTTTCAAAAAGATCAAAACTGGCACAACAAGGCGAAAGAAGCACAATGTTTCCCTGCTCGGCTAAATAATAAGCCGCTCTTACAGCCTCCTCCATATCGCCCGTATCAACCACGGTTTCGATAATATCATCAAATGATTGATGAATTTTAGAATTATCCTTCCCCAGGCAAACGATAGACTTAACCTTCTCACGCACCAGCGAATGGAGTATCGAATAATCATTTCCTTTATCAATCCCTCCAACAATCCAAACCACCTTGCCTTTCATCGATTCCAATGCATACCAGGTGGAATTCACATTGGTGGCTTTGGAATCATTAATAAATTCAATCCCATGAACCTTAATAACTGATTCCAAACGATGCTCAACACCCTGAAAATCAGTTAGACATTCACGAATCGCATCTTTTCGAATTTCAAGCACCCTCGATGCAATCCCTGATGCCATGGAATTGTATGCATTGTGCTTACCCTGCATGGAAAGATCAAATAGTGACATATTGAAAGGATTATTATTAATGACAATATTTAGTTGTTCGCCTTCTGCCCAGGCGCCCGGATTATATACCTGATCAAAACCAAATGGAAGTTTCTGAGGAATAATTTGCCGCTTTGCTATTTCCGCCTGGATTACCGGATCGTCGCCACAATAGATAAAGGAATCTTCAGGGCGCATGTTTTGAATAATCCTGAATTTGCTATCAGCGTAATTCTGAAATTTATACTCGTACCGATCAAGATGATCCGGCGTAATATTCATCAGTATTGCAATGTCAGCCCTGAAATCATACATCCCATCGAGCTGAAAACTAGAAACTTCCAGTACATAAAAATCAAAATCCTGCTCAGCTACCTGCCGGGCAAAGCTTTGTCCGATATTTCCCGCTAATCCAACTTTTAATCCAGCTGCCTTCAGAATATGATAGGTCATCAGCGTGGTGGTGGTTTTACCATTACTTCCGGTGATACAAATATGCCTGGCCTTTGAATACCTTGCGGCAAACTCCAGCTCCGAGATTACAGGAATTGCCTTGTTATGCAACAACTTAATGATTGGCGCCTTTTCAGGAATCCCCGGACTTTTAATAACACTATCAGCCTCCACAATTCTGGATTCCGTATGGCCTCCCTCTTCAAACTCAACACCCAGATCCATCAAAGTCTGCCTATAGTCCGGCTTAATCTTCCCGGCATCCGATACCAGCACTGAAAACCCAGCCTTTTGGGCCAGGATGGCTGATCCAACACCGCTCTCACCAGCTCCCAATATGATGATCCGCTCTGCCAATGCTATCTGATTTTTAAGGTTACCACTGTGATTACTGCGAGAAGAAGTCCGATAATCAGAAACCGGATGACAATTTTTGGTTCAGCATAACCCTTCTTCTGAAAATGATGATGAAGGGGAGCCATCAAAAATATTCTTCGCCCGGTTCCAAAGCGCTTGCGCGTATATTTGAACCAACCAACCTGCATCACTACCGAAACATTTTCAATGACGAAAACACCGCATAGAATGGGAATAAAGAGCTCTTTACGTATGAGAACCGCAAAAACAGCAATGATGCCACCCAGGGCCAGGCTACCCGTGTCACCCATAAAAACCTGAGCCGGATAGGAATTGTACCATAAAAACCCAACTGTTGCACCGATAAAGGCTGACACAAAAACAGCCAGTTCACCGGAGTTTGGGATATACATAATGTTCAGATAATGAGCAAGCTCATAGTTACCTGAAACATAAGCCAGTATGCCCAGGGTTGCCCCTATGATTGCAGATGATCCGGTGGCTAACCCATCAAGCCCATCGGTAATATTTGCCCCATTGCTAATAAAAGTCACGATCAGAATCACCAGCAATACAAAAACAAGCCATGTCCAATTCCCTGCACGATCACCCAGCCAACTAACCAGCCATTTGTAATTAAATTCATTATTCTTTACAAACGGAATCGTGGTGGTTGCGCCTCTGCTTTCAACATACTTCAGAACCTTGCCGTCGGAGCCAGCCGGAACAACAACACTGTCATTTATGGTAATATCAACCTCCCTTACCGGAATTTTATCCCCGATAACAACGTCCTTTTGAAAATACATAGTCAGGCCAACAATCAAACCCAGACTTACCTGTCCGGCAATTTTGAACCAGGCAGCCAAACCTCCTTTGTTCTTTTTGAATACCTTAATATAATCATCGAGAAAACCAATCAACCCTAACCATACGGTTGTCAGAAGCATTAGAATAATATAGATATTATTCAATTTGGCAAAAAGCAAGGTTGGAACCAGGATTGCTGCCAGTATAATCACCCCCCCCATGGTAGGAGTACCGGTCTTTTCTATCTGCCCGTCAAGGCCCAGGTCACGTACCGATTCTCCCACCTGCTTGGCATGCAGGTAATTAATGATCCGTTTTCCAAAGATCATGGATACAATTAATGCTGAGATCAATGCCAGTGCTGATCGAAACGAGATATATTGAAACAATCCCGCTCCGGAGAGGTCATATCGATCGAGCCATGTGCCAAGGAAATAGAACATTATTATATAGTATGGGATTTCAAATTGTGGTTTTCTACTAAACGCGATAGCTCTTCGCGATCGTCAAAATGGTGCTTTACCCCATTGATTTCCTGATAAGTTTCATGGCCCTTGCCTGCCAAAAGAATTATATCGCCGGTTTGTGCCAGGGCAACCGCAGTTTTGATAGCCTCGTGTCGGTTTGCAATACTCAGCACCCGCGAATCAGCACCCTCCGGAACACCTACTTTAATGTCATCCATGATGGTTTGCGGATCTTCGGTTCTTGGGTTATCCGATGTGATAATCACCTGGTCACTTAAACGGCAGGCAACCTCTGCCATCAAAGGCCGTTTGCCCCGGTCACGGTCACCTCCGGCTCCGAAAACAGTTATGATCCGCGCGTTTCCCTTCTTTAGTTCAACCAGGGTGGACAATACATTTTCAAGGGCATCGGGAGTGTGAGCGTAATCAACAATACCAATTCTGTTGTTACCCAGGAGCACCGTTTCAAGCCTTCCTTCAACAGGCTCCAACAGGCTCATTTCAGTCAGAATTCCGGTTTGATCCTGCCCAAGCAACACAGCAGCTCCATACACCGCCAGCAAGTTCGAAACATTATAACGCCCTATGAATCTTATCCATAACTCTTTCGACTGAAATGACACCAGCATCCCATCAATATGCTGTTCGATAATTCTTCCCTCAAAATCTGCTGATCCCCGGGTGGTATAGGAATATTTCCGCGCCTTGCAATTCTGAAACATAATCAGGCCATTCCGGTCCTCTTGATTGGTGAGGGCAAAAGCATGGTGGCCTAATTGGTCGAAGAAAGCTTTTTTGGCTTTTATATAAGACTGAAAATCACCATGATAATCAAGATGATCGCGGGTCAGATTGGTGAATATCCCACCAGCAAAGCGGACTCCGGCAACCCGGTGCTGGTCCATGGCATGTGAGGAAACTTCCACAAAAACGTAGTGGCATCCTGCCTTCACCATATCGGCTAAATGATGCTGAAAAGTAATTGCATCGGGAGTAGTATGTGTGGAATCTTTTGAATTCAGATGAACGCAAACACGAATAGTCGAGATCAGGCCTGAAGGATATCCGAGATTTTCGAACAATTTATAGAGAAGTGTCGCGATGGTAGTCTTTCCATTTGTACCAGTAACTCCCACAACTTTAAGCGATTCCGACGGATTATCATAGAAATTTGAAGCTATATGACCAATGGATTCGCTTACATTCTCCACCTTGACTAACAAGGTCTCGCCGGTTTCAAAGGAGGGAAACTCCTCGCACAAAATGGCAACAGCTCCATGTTCAATGGCTTGCGCAATATAACGGTGGCCATCGGCATGAGTCCCTCTGATTGCAGCAAAGAGCATACCGGGAGCAACTTCCTTCGAATTAAGAGTCAATCCGTTTATAATCACTTCCTGATTTCCCTGAATGGCCAGGACTTTAATATTTCGAATGAGTTCACTGAAGTTTTTCATAAAGCTGAAAGTTGAAATTCAATGATACCCACTGAGTCGCGGCGTGCACCTGCCATTGGAAATTGTGAAATAATTTTTCCCGATCCTTTGGTTTTCACCTTATACCCTAGATTTTCCAATACAGGCAGAACATCTTTGAGTCCCATACCAACAAAATCGGGAAATACAGAGTCACTCAAACTGATCGGGGCAGCTTGCAACTGTTCACCATTCCTAACTACCTGAGCCCACAAATCATCAGCTCTCCCTCCCGAAACAGGAATATTCAACCGCTTAAGCAGCTTGCTTGCATCCGCCCAATGACCGGGTGAAACCACCGGAATCCGCTCAATAGTAGTATCTTTTGATGCAGCCAGGGTTTGCTGAAGTTCAAGGTTTGTGGCAAATACTTTATCACTTATTGCTTTAAAAACCGTTCCGGAAACTACGGCTCCGTAGTACGAACCTCCGGTTGGCTTCGAAACAACTACAATGCAGCTGTACCGGGGATTGTCAGCTGGGAAATAGCCCACAAAAGAAGCGCGGTAATCTCTCCTTCCTCCATCTCTTCCATAGCCGCTTGCTCCCTGCGATATTACTGCAGTGCCCGTTTTCCCGGCAATACCATAGAGATCATTTTTCAGGTTCACTGCGGTACCATCGGTGACAGCACCTTCCAGCATTTTCTTAATTGCAGCCAGAGTTTCACGTGAACATATTGACGATTTCAAAACTTCTGTTTTATAAGTTTTTACCACCTGGCTGTGGGATTTTAAACACTTCACCAATCGGGGCTTAACCATCGTCCCGTTGTTGGCAATAGCATTATAGAAGGTAAGTATCTGAAGAGGAGTCATCTCAACCTCATAACCAAAAGCCATCCATGGAACGGTGGCTACCGACCATGTTTTACTTGCCGGGGTTTTTATTCGAGGATCCTGCCCCCCCTCGATATCGAAATTTAACGGCTTGTTAATCCCCATTCCATAAATCCGCTCGAGAAAATGCTCCGGATTGGATCCGTAGTATTTATCGATAATCCTGGCCATTCCGATGTTCGAAGACTTCTCCACCACCTGCTGTATGGTCAGCATCCCGAACCCGCCGGTATGAGCATCTGTAATTACCTGATTATGTAAGGTGAATTTACCACCGAAAGTATGTACCGTATCGGTCGGTTTTATATATCCATCCTCTAAAGCAGCCATGATGGCTGGAATCTTAAATGTCGATCCAGGTTCAAGACATTCATTTATCGCATAATTCTTTATCTCATAATATTTTCCATCATCAGCCAGTCCCAGATTTGCCATAGCCAGGATCTCCCCGGTACTCACTTCCATAAGTATGGCACATCCGTAATCTGCATTGTAGGTAACCAGGCAATCGTTCAAAGCCGTTTCAGCAACATCCTGATAATTAACATCGAGTGTGGTCACCACATCCAACCCATCTACCGGCTCAATCTCATTTTCAGTGTTTAAAGGTACCCAGGTTCCACCCCCAAGCCGTTTCTCTAACCGCTTGCCATCCGTACCTTTAAGATAATAATCAAATGAACCCTCAATGCCAACAACCGTTTCACCCTCACTAACATAACCAATGGTTCGGCTGGCCAACAATTCATAAGGTTTTTCGCGCTTGCTTACCGGACTAAGTATCAGTCCTCCCTTGTATTGTCCCAGCTTAAACAATGGCAATGTTTTTATCATCCGGGCTTCGTCAAAAGATGCATCCTTATGAAGCAAAACAAATTGTTTCTGCGCGGCACGAGCTTTACGAATGATTTGAATATACTGTGCGGCTGTTTTTTCAGGGAACATCTTACTCAGTGCTGCCGCCAAATCCGGCAGGTACCGGTCAAAAAGTGCCTGATCCATGCCTGAACTGCTAGGATCCATAGCTACATCAAACCTCGGAAGCGAGCTGGCAAGCGTACTCTCATCCCGAGCCATAATATTGCCACGGCTTGAAACAATCGGTCGGTGAGTTTCGCTTACTGACTCGGCTTCTGCCCGCAGCTTATCGCCACTAACCATCTGAATGTATACCACCTGCCCAAGAATGGCCAAGGCTACCAAAAAGGTAACCACGTACACAATTCCCAGTCGGGATAATATGGATTTTTTTATTTCCACTGATCTATTCGTCCATTACGATTTTATATGGAGGAGTTTTTGCCTCCATCAAAGGCAATCCCTGTTCGGTAATCATCCTGATTACTTCCGATTGCTTGCTTAGCTCTTGAAGATCAAACCCGGTAGATACAGATTCTGAGCGCATTTCGCGTACTTTCTTCTCCATAACCATGATCTTCCCCATTACATTTTCACTTCTATACTGGTTAAAAATATAAAGCAGTATAGCCGTGGTCATAAAAAACAAAAACGGTATCTGCCTGGTCACCAAATCCTTCGACAAAACATTACCTCCCAACAGGCTTTTAAAGGAGAACTTCCATACTTCCTTTACTTCCTGATCGGTTGAAATAAACTCCTTACTGGTTTTCCTTTTCCTTTTAAACATTAGGCTGAAAAGTGGTTCTTTCTGCTATTCTGAGCCTGGCACTTCTAGCCCGGCTGTTGGTTTCGTTTTCCTCAAGACCCGGAACAATTACTTTCCGGTTGATGGCTTTAAATGGTGTCATCGTATTACCAAACAAATCCGTTTGAATGATACCATCCGGATTTCCTCCCTTAATGTAGTTTTTCACCAGCCGGTCTTCCAGTGAATGGTAGCTGATAACAACCAGTCTGCCACCGGGCTTGAGGTGTATTATACATTGCTCCAGCATTTCTTTTAGGCTCTGGATTTCCTGATTAACGGCTATTCTTAAAGACTGAAAAACCTGGGCCAGCATTTTATTTTCCCGGTTGGCCGGAAAAAGGGGACGAAGGCAATCAGCCAGTGAAAAAGTAGTTCTGATAGGCTGTTTATCACGTTCTAAAACTATTCTGTGCGCGATACGATGCGGATGATCAAGCTCACCGTATTCATCTAAAATCCTCCTTAACTCCTGTTCATCTGCACGTTCCAGGATATCTGCGGCAGTTTGCTTCAAGCCTGGGCTCATCCGCATATCCAAAAAAGCATCGGAACGAAAGGAGAAGCCCCGCTCCGGATTATCCAGATGTTCAGATGAAACTCCCAGATCGGCCAAAATGCCATCTACCTGGCTGATATTCATATATTTAAGGTAATTGCTAAAAAAACGGAAGTTGTGCTGGATAAATGAGAATCTCTTGTCATCTATCATTTGATCCTTTACTGCCGGATCCTGATCAAATGCAATTAGCTTACCTTCACTTATCTGTTTGATGATCTCCTGTGCATGTCCGCCCCCACCGAAAGTTAAGTCCAGATAGATTCCATCAGGCCTGATGGCAAGTCCTGATACGCTCTCTCTGAGTAGTACCGGTATATGGTATTCGGTTGTAATCATCAGGCTTCATCATCCCAGGTTAAACCGCCCATCACTTCTTCTGCCAATGCCTTCCGGTCATCGCCAGTTAATTCAGTACCAACATACTGGTCTTTCGACATGAGTTCCACCCGGTCTCCCTGACCTGCCAAAACAACATCACCTCCCTCTCCTGGTAATAACTTAAGTATATCAAGGAATCGTTTTGGTAATAATATGCGGCCCGATGAATCAAATTCCAGCTCTACTACATCCCTGAAAAACTCCCTCCGGAATTGATCATGTTTCGCATTATAAGGGTTCAATTTTTTTAATGTCCTATCTACTAGCCGATTCCATACATTTTCAGGATAAAGGACCAAACTCTTTTCAAAGGTGCTCAGCTTGCCAACAAAAGCATCTCCTGCCTCCGGTGGCGCTTGCTTTTTCAGCTTCGCCGGGAACAGGATTCGACCTTTTGAATCCACCTTGCAATAATGATCGCCCTTGAACCGTGACATTAATGGAAATGATTTTATGCAAAATTAAACACATCTTCCCACTTATTCCCAATTTTTGCCACTGATTTTCTTTCGATGTTGATAACTTTTTGTATCAACCTCACTGAATCCAACTCAAATCATTATCGATTGAGGTTAATTCGTACCTTTATAGCACCTAAAGTTTTTGTGAAAATGCCTGATCAACCCAACGATAATAATTTTCAATCCATTGATATCGAAAAGGTTTTTGCTTCCAAGAACTCCAAAATTCTTCGGAAGATTCCCAAATTCCTGATCCGTTATCTGAAGAGAATTATCCATCAGGATGACCTAAATGAGTTCCTGATGCAAACAAGAGGGGTTGAAGGAATGGAGTTTGTTAACCGGTGTACTGAATACATGGGCGTTAAAATCAACTTCATAGGCGCGGAAAAAGTTCCGAAAAATTCCAGGTTAATATTTGCCGCAAACCATCCACTTGGCGGTATCGATGGGTTATGCTTGCTGAAAGTTATTCACGAAAACATCCAAAACAATCCAAAAAGTATTTCCAACGATCTGCTAATGAACATAAAACCATTACGCAGGTTGATGATAGGCGTAAATAAGCATGGAGGAAATTCCAAAGATTATGTTGCAGAAATGCAACGCGTTTTTGAAGGCGATGACCCGGTTATCTTTTTTGCCGCCGGTTTGGTTAGCCGTCGTCGATGGTTCAAAATCGAAGATGTGGACTGGAAAAGCACCTTTATTAAGAAATCATTCCTGCATGAGCGTGATGTAGTCCCCGTTTTTATCAGCGGCAGGGTATCTGGGTTTTTTTATCGGTTGGCAAACTTGCGGAAATTTCTTGGCATCAGGTTCAATTTCGAAATGCTCTACCTACCCAATGAAATGTATAAGCAAAAAGGCATGAAACTTACCATCATGTTTGGCGAACCCATTCCCTGGCGATCTTTCAATTCAAGCAAAAGCGCTGAAGAATGGGCAAGTGATGTTAAAAAACAGGTTTACGATATGGGCAAAAACCTTTGATTGTTTATTATTAACCTCATTAGCAAATTTCCCATGAAACCTATAGCACCACGTATTAGCCGCCAAAAAATTTTAGCCGAATTAACTCCTGATAAGTATTTGCGCGAAACAAATTTTAGTCATAACCAAATATTCTCTTTTACTGCCCATCAATGCCCAAACCTGATGCAGGAAGTTGGCCGGCTCCGCGAAATCTCCTTTCGGGAAGCAGGGGGCGGAACCGGGGAACCTACCGACATAGATCATTATGATATTTCTGAAACCCCTTATCATCAACTGATTGTATGGGATCCTAAAGAAAAAGAGATCCTTGGAGGATATCGTTATTTCGTTTGTAATGACCTCGATTGTTCTGAAAAAGCAGAAACGAATCTCGCCACTTCACATCTATTCAAATTTACCCCCAAATTCCTGAAGGAATATATGCCCTATACCATCGAACTGGGGCGATCGTTTGTTCAACCCCTTTATCAATCAACACGATTGTTGCGAAAGGGAATGTATGCACTTGATAATCTGTGGGATGGACTTGGCGCGCTTTGCCTGCTCTATGATCATGCTCTTTACTATTTCGGCAAAGTTACCATGTACACCGATTATGACCCTCATGGACGAAAACTGATTCTTAGCTTTCTGAACAAGTATTTCCCTGATCCCGAAAACCTGGTGGTTCCCCTTAAACCTTTATTCGGGAAAGATGAATTGACAAAACTTGGGGCATTTTTCAACACCGGAAGTTATGAGGGTGATTATAAACTCCTTTCTAAAGAGGTCCGCTCGCTGGGGTTACGAATTCCACCGCTTATTAACTCCTACATGAGCCTCTCCCCAACGATGAAAACCTTTGGAACTTCAATAAACGATGAATTTGGTATGGTGGAAGAAACAGGGATTCTGATTACCATATCCGATATATACGAGGAAAAAGCACATCGTCATCTGGTTTCTTATATCCGCGATATGCTACGGATCAAACCATTCAAAATGAGACATATCCGTATCCGGTACCCCCAGCTTTTCCGCGAAGGTCTGCGGCAGGCAAGAAAACTTAAGAGGGGAATATAAGGAAAGAAAAGAGAATAAAAGAGAAGAGAAGACCGTGAGAAAGTTTAGAGATTGGCGTAGAGACGCATAATTGCGTCTGTTTTAGCATAATTGCGTCTGTTTTAGCATAATTGCGTCTGTTTTCAAAGTGCATTTATACCCCAATTAACGCAATTTTGCGTCCCTGCTTCATGCTTACCTGAATCTGATTATTTGGAAGTCAGAATTCTGAATTCATATCTCTTTAGTACCCCCTCTGGTTTTTCCCTTCGTAGTAATTTATAAATGACTGGTTAGCCACCTTGTTCCCTCCAGGTGTAGGGTAGTTGCCTGTAAAGTACCAGTCTCCCAAATCGTTAGGACACGCAACGTGTAGATTTTCAACAGTTTGATAAATAATCCTGATCTCAGCATTTATTTTCCCGCCATGCATCATGTAGGCAATCCGATTGGAAATCTCGCTAAATGTAAAAGGAGCGTAAATCTCTTTGACATGGTTACTGATCTCCTCTTTGGGTTTACCTTGATCGGCTTTACATTTACGATAAACCTGGTGGATAATCTCCCAAAGCCCACGATCATTCAAAAGTTCAATTGCTGCTTTGAAAGCAATAAAATCGCCCAACTTTGCCATGTCAATGCCATAGCAATCAGGATAGCGGATTTGAGGTGATGAAGATACCACCACTATTCGTTTGGGTTCCAAACGATCCAGAATTCGAACGATGCTCTTCTTCAGGGTGGTTCCGCGAACAATCGAATCATCGATAACTACAAGATTATCAACTCCTTTATTAACTGTACCATAGGTAATATCATATACATGTGCCACCAGGTCGTCGCGGTCCTTATCCTGGGTAATAAAAGTGCGTAATTTTGCATCCTTTATGGCAATTTTCTCCACCCTCGGACGCAACCGAAGCAATTTCTCCAGCTCATCCGGAGTTACCCCAGCCAATATTTTCTCCTTGCTCATGCAGGCTACATGATCCTGCAAACCCTCAACCATTCCGTAAAATGCTGATTCCGCTGTATTTGGAATATAAGAAAAAACAGAATTCTCCAGATCATAATCTACCTGCTTAAGAATTTCAGGAACCAGAAGCCTTCCAAGCATCTTTCTTTCCAGGTAAATGTCTTTATCAGATCCTCTTGAAAAATATATCCGCTCAAATGAACAGGAATTCCTTTGCTGCGGTTCCCTGACAATGCAATCGCTGATCTGGCCACTCCGTTTTGCAATGATGGCATGCCCTGGACTGACTTCCTGAATCAAGTCGGCAGGAACATTAAAAACCGTCTGGATTACCGGTCGTTCGGATGCTGCAACCAGTATTTCCTTATCACGGTACCAAAAGGCTGGCCTGATTCCCCATGGATCACGCATAATAAAGGAATCCCCCTGGCCTGTCATTCCCGTTATCACATAACCACCATCCCATTTTTTACTGGCTCTGGTCAAAATCTTTGCAAGTTCAAGATTTTCAGCAATCAAAGGAGTTATCTGAGATTTCTCATAACCCTCACCTTTGAATTTTCGATACAACGCTTCCACCTCAACATCAAGGAAATGCCCAACCCGCTCCAAAATGGTCACGGTGTCGGAATAGTTTACCGGGTGCTGGCCAATGCGAAGCAACGACTGGTAAAGTTCGTCGACATTAGTTAAGTTAAAATTCCCAGCTAACACGAGGCTTCTTGATTTCCAATTATTTGCGCGCATAACCGGATGCACGGTTTCCAGATTGTTCCGTCCAAAGGTGCCATATCGCAGATGACCAATAAAAATTTCACCGGTATATGGAACATTCTCATATGCATAACCCGGATCTTGCTCTTTTCCGCCGCTATCCGTAAGGGCCTTTGCGATAGCTTCATGGATAACCTCGAAAACCTGCCTGATTGGCTCACGCTGGTTTGAACGCTGACGGTAAATATAGGGATTGCCAGGGCCCAGATTGAGTTTAAGATTAGCAACGCCGGCTCCATCCTGACCGCGGTTGTGTTGCTTCTCCAGCAACAAATAAAGTTTGTTCAATCCGTATTGCCACGTGCCGTACTTTTCCTGATAATACGAAATCGGCTTCAACAACCTGATATAGGCTATTCCGCATTCATGTTTTAATGGGTCACTCATTTTTTAATCCAGTGTAATTTTTGCCGGAACGAGATAGGCTGTCAAAAACCTGGCAATCAGCAACTGCTTATACCGGTAAGCATCCTCTTTTGTACGGAACGCACCTACCAGTGTTGAAAAGTCAGGTTCATTGTATTCCACATTCACATTCAAACCTAACTGACTGTAAGCTTCTTCATATTCAGCCTTAAGCTGGTTAGCTCGCGACATTTCACGTCCCTTATATATCAGTATTCTCCAGCCCGGTACGCCACTGGTTTTGTTGAATTCAAAATGTTTTCGAAGAATATTGGTCAGCCTTGGATCCTGTATCACCTTAACTTTACCTTCGCTGGAACCTGATTCCAACCTATTAATGATCAGATTGGCTGAATCAGTTACAGGCGGGCTTACAATTTCATTCTGTGCAAAAGTCGATATTGGTAAAATCAAGATAATCAACAGTATAAACTTCGATAACTTCATCTTTATCTGAATTTGCTGCCAAGATTAAAACGCCGCAAATGTACTAATTTATCCTATATCTTTGCAGCCATTTAGAACCACCGGAATCATGCTGAAAGTATATATTGAAACTTATGGATGCCAGATGAATGTAGCCGATAGCGAAACTGTTGCATCCATACTCTCAAAAAGTGGGTACGAAATTGTTGACAATATGCAATTTGCTGATATTGTCCTTATTAACACTTGTTCAGTTAGAGAAAATGCAGAAACCCGTGTTTACGGACGATTAGCTGTTTTCCGTCAGTTGCGAAAGGCAAATCCAGCGGTGGTAATTGGAGTTTTAGGCTGTATGGCCGAACGGGTAAAAGACAATCTGATCACCAAGGAGAAGGTAAACCTTGTTGCCGGTCCCGACTCCTACCGTACCCTTCCAGATTTACTTACCAGATCGTCATCCGTTGGTAACGCGATTGATATTGAACTAAGTACAGAAGAAACTTACGCCGGTATATGCCCAACCCGACTGGAAAGTAACGGCATTTCAGGATTCGTTTCCATCACCCGCGGATGCAATAATTTTTGCACCTATTGCATAGTCCCCTATACCCGCGGCCGCGAACGAAGCCGCGATCCCCAGGATATCCTCACCGAAGCCAGGGA
>CAIXKO010000054.1 GCA_903919925.1 uncultured Bacteroidota bacterium
GCGTGTGAAGAAATTTCTGCAAAACCTGGTAAATGGAAATAAAATGCCGGAATATGAACCTTTTGCGGCACCCATTTACTATCAAGCCATGACAGAAGTGCCCGAACACTGGATACCCTTTGTACCGGTGCATATTGATGGCGACAGCAGGGAAGTTCAATTGCAGCGGGCATCCATGATCCGGATACTCGAAGGAGATACTTTGGCACAGGCCAAAATAAAACCGCTTACCTCCATTCTGAGGGAAGGCCTGGATGCGGCTGTACCTGCTGCCTTCTTTATCCATGAGGAAGAGGTTCCCCGAATGGGCATACGGGTAAAACAATCCTTTCAACGCACCCGCTGGATTAATGGCGAAGTCTTTGTTTGGTTAGGTATGAAAAAGCAAACGGGCCGGGGTGAAGGAAGCAGCGGCCTGGCATTTGATCAGATAAAGAATGCATAACAGCTGAGATCATTTCCGCAATAAAAGAGAATCTGAAAATTATACTTGACCTGTAAGGTAAGGGTTAGGGAGATCTTTTCAAAAATAGTGATATTATAAAACTGATGAACCCTGATTAATTAAATGTTTTCTTTCAAAATAACCTTGACTTTTCAAAAGTTACTTTAATTTTACTAGATTATTGAACCATTAAGTATGGAAAGAGATATATCGGAAAAGTTGGAAAAGTGGAAGGTTAACCAGTCTCCACCTACTGATGGATGTGTTTCCGGGTATACAAAAAGCTATCGTGTTTACCTCCAGTCATTATGGAGTGCTACCCGATCGTCGGATTGAATTCCTTCCGCTCTTTGAGGCTCCATCCCTAACCTGGAGAAACAAATGAAAATACTGGTCGGGTCAAACAAAACCTCCTTCTGTTTCTCTGCGGCCCTCCGCGTAAAACTCCGCGGCCCTCTGCGGTTAAATCTTTAACCTTACCAAAAATTGATAGTTTTGGCCCGAAGTTAATTCAAACAAACTTATGAGAATCTGGTCCCTTCATCCTAAATATCTCGATACCAAAGGCCTCGTGGCCCTCTGGCGCGAAACCCTATTGGCAAAAAATGTTTTGGAAGGTAACACCAAAGGATATAAAAATCATCCGCAACTGAACAGATTTAAAGCATCAAGGAACCCCAATGATGCAATAAACCATTACCTGTCAGAGATATACGAGGAAGCTACGAGGAGGAATTTTAACTTCGATAAGGCCAAAATCAATTGGAACTTCCATACCGAAAGAATGGATGTTACAACCGGGCAACTGGCATATGAAGTCTCTCACTTATTAAATAAGTTGCAACTCCGCGATATTCGGAAATACGAGGAATTAAAAACTAATTTAATATTTGAACCCCATCCGCTCTTTAATCTGGTTGACGGAGACATAGAAAAATGGGAAATATTAAATAAATATTAATATTTCCCATTCTCATAACCGCTTGAGCTGCTAATCCTTTCCTCAGATTCCGCTCTCAATGTTCCATACAAACGCTCTTAAACCCTGCTCCTCTACCTCATGATTTAATACTTGTAATTTTTCAAGTAACAGGGGAACTTTCAAATCTTCAACAATCGTTAAATGAGCATTATTCAGATCTGGCCAAACATGGGTTCCTTCATGCATTATTCCTTTGTCGGAACCCCGGCCAATGATATCTATCCATTGCGTATATCCCCTGATCGAAAGGCTGTCTAATATTTCTTGTACCTCTTCGGTTATCGATTGATTGTAACTGATAAATACTGCTTTCATCATGAAATGATTTAACTATTTCGAATTTTTTTCTTCTGCTCTGCGGGCTCTTTTTAGCTTGCCTATTCCAAATATGGTATAGATGGTTGGTATTAAAACCAGCGTTACCAGGGTGGAAAAGGTTAACCCGCCAAATATTGCTATCGCCATTGGTTTCCACATTTCCGAACCACTTCCTGAGGTAGCAATCATCGGGATCATGGCCAGAATCATGGTAAGCGATGTCATGAGCACCGGCCTCAAACGGGAGCGGCCCGCGGAAATAACCGCCTGCTTTAATTCATAGTTCCGCTTAACCAATAAATTAGTGTAATCAACCAAAATGATCCCGTTTTTAACCACTATACCAATTAGCATAACTGCTCCAATCAATGAAATAACATTAATGGTGGATTTAAAAATGTATAACGATAGAAAGACTCCGGTAAAGGCAAAAGGTATGGAGAACATGATGATAAATGGTTCACTTAATGATTCAAATTGAGAAGCCATTACAATATAAACCAGTATTAGCGAAAGGAGCATCAGCATCAGTAAGCTTTTAAAAGAATCCATCATGTTTTCTGCACTACCGCCAAATTCAACCGATACATCATTGGGGAGATCCATTTTCGCAATCTCTTTTTCAAGCAAAGCTTTAACGGTTCCGATATCTGAGCCTGAAAGTGCTGAGGAAACCGTAACTGCCCTTACTTTGTTTTCCCTTTCAATATTTGGTGGCGAATAAAAACGTTTTAAAGTAGTGATTTCGCTTAGTTTAACCATTTTACCCATTGGGGTCGGGATGCTGATGTTCTCAATGTCCTCAGTTGATTGCCTGAATTTTTCGTCGTAACGAACAATTACATCGTATTCATTGCCTTCTTCCTTGTATTTAGTGGCTGTTATACCCGTAATCCGATTCCTGATGGCCATGGCAACTGAGGCTGTGGTCAATCCGAATGAAGTCATTTTTTCATTGTCAAGAGCCAGCTGCAGTTCGGTTTTTTCTTTATCACGGCTGATGATAATATCCTTTGTTCCATTGATGCCTTTCAGAGCCTGTGCAATGTTTTCAGAAATAATATTGGTTTCATCAAAATTGTTTCCGTAAACTTTTACCTCCAGATTGCTTCCACCGCCCATTCCCATTGCACTCGATGAACGTGATGCCCCCGGATCAACATAGTATTTCTCAACCTCGGGCAATGCCTCAATATCTTCCCTCATTCTGTTGGCAACCTGGAAAATATCTTGAATGCGATCTTTCCGTGGCTTCATTTTAAAAGTATAGTTGACAATATAGTTACCGGTTTCGGTAAAAATCGCCGCTAAACTATTTTCATCTCCCGTTCCGGCACTCGTCGAAACAATTTCAATTTCAGGATAATCAGTCATGAAAACGGAATCCAGATACTGGGCTGTGATTGCCGTTTCAGAGAGTTTTGTGCCTTGGGCAAGCTTAATCTGTGCCGCTATCCGGTCATTATCGGATGCCGGCATGAATTCAGTACCAATTAATTTCACCAAAAACATCGATGAGATAAACACGATACTTGCAATGGCAATTACCGTCCAACGGTGACCAACTGCCCAGGTCAGTGTTTTTTCAAAACCATTATCCAGCTTTGCCAGCAGGTTTTGCGAGAACCAGTAGATTTTGCCGGAAACTGTACCTCTGTCCGGATTCTTGGTTTTCAAAGCCTTTGATGCAAGCATGGGTACCAGTGTCAAAGAAACAATAACCGACATGGCAACGGAAATGGTAACCACCCAACCCAGCGGTCTGAAAAGAATACCGGTAATGCCTCCAAGCATGGTTAACGGCAGGAATACAGCAATGATTGTTAGGGTGGATGCCACAACAGCTAAACTTACCTCACTCGTGCCGTAAATGGCCGACTCACGCGCAAACCCTCCTCTTTCAAGCTTTTTAGTGATATTCTCCAGTACCACAATCGAGTCGTCAACCACCATGCCTATCGCGATAGATAGAGATGAAAGGGTGATAATATTGATGGTTCCTCCTGATAAATACATGTATACAAAACCAACAATCAGTGAAATCGGGATGGAAAGAGAAATAATAAAAGTAGCCCGCCAGCGTCCCAGGAAAAAGAACACCACAATGACCACAAATACTAATGCATACAATAAAGTCTCCGAAAGATTCTTGATCGAATCCATCGTGTTAACCGATGAATCCATCAGAATCTCAATCTTAATATCGGGAGGTAACGTTTTTTCAATCTTCACCAGCTGAGCCTTAATCTTATTGGCAACAGTCACTGTATTAGCATCAGATTGTTTTTGAATCATAATGCGAACATTGTTGCCGCCATTGGCACGCTCGTAGGTCTTGATATCTTTTAACCCATCATGGATGGTGGCTATATCTCTAAGATATAATGTTTTACCGTTAATATTGCTTACGATTATGTTTTTTACATCATCGCTGCTTTGAAATTCTCCCTGCAAGCGGAGCGGTAAATCCGATTTTCCCATCTCCAGACTACCGGAGGGCAGATTGAGATTATTGGCCGTTAAAATTCCGGCAATTTGCTCAACGGTTAAGTTATAGCTATCTAATTTTCGAGGGTCAACATCCACCATTACCGCCCGTATCGGTGAGCCAATCTGAATGATGTTACCAACCCCTTCAATGCGGTTGAGCTGTTGTATAAGCTTGGTATCCAGGATATCCTTGATCCCGGCATAACTTTCCGAGGAGGTTACCGTAAACATAATTACCGGCATCATGCTGGTGCTGATCTTAAATATCGTAGGGGTTTCAACTCCCTCCGGCAAGTTCCGCTCAGCCATACCCACCGCATTCCTTACTTCATTGGTAGCCTCATCCAGGTTGGCGCCCCATTCAAATTCCAGCGTAACTACTGAAATGTTATCCTTCGATTTTGAACTGATTTTCTTGAGATTGGTGAGCGAGGCAAACCCGTCTTCGAGCTTACGGGTAATGTTTTGCTCAACATCGGAAGCGTTTGCTCCGGTATAAAAAGTAAATACCGATATGATGGGGGGATCAATTTTTGGAAAGAAATCCACCGGTAATTGCAGATAAGAATAAATCCCGAAAATCACCACCCCTAAAAAAATCATAATGGTGCTAACGGGCTTTTTAACTGCGCTGCTATATATGCTCATGATTATTATTAATTTTTTAATTCAATTAATGAACCTATTGGTTGCAACGGATCAATTCTTAATAGTTATGGCCATCTTGTTCTCCAGCTTATTCTGCCCAACAACAATGAGCTCATCACCATCTTTTATGCCTTCTGTGATCTCGATTCGGTCATCAATCATTTTGCCGGTTTTGACTGATGTTTTCAAGGCTGTATTGTTTTTATTCACAAAAACATACATGTCATTCGTACCGGTTTGCTTAATGATGGCGATGTTTGGCACCATAATGGCATTACCCTGCCCGAGGTTGAGCAGTATTTTGGCGAACATCCCCGGACGTAATTTCAGGTTGCTATTCTGGATTTTTATTTCAACGGTAAATGTTTTTGTGGAATTATCAATAGTTGGATATATCCTGAAAATCTCACCGGTAAACTGCAAATCCGGATAGATTTCTGATCTGATCTCGGCTTTCATTCCATTGGAAATCAGTGGATAATAATTCGATGAGATGCCTATCAGCGCTTTAACCTGATTGATCTGAATAATGGAAATAATAGCCGGTTTTCCAACCGTGGCAACCGGTGCGCCGGAATAAATTTCACCATCTTCAAAATACTTTCCCGAAATGATTCCGCTGAAAGGAGCCTTGAGCTGAGTGTTATCCAAAAGAAACTGGTAACTGTTTTTTGCCATATCATAAGCCGATTTGATCTGGTCATATTGCTGATCGGCAATGCTATTCAATTTCTTCAGTGTATCCAACCGCTTGAAATCGATTTCAAGTTTCATTAAGTTAATCCGTGCCTGCTCCAGGTTGGTACGGTCCATTAAAGCAACCACCTGATCTTTTTTTACATTATTGCCAATCTCTACATTAATCTTCTCAATTCTGCCGGGAGCTGAAGGGGCCAGATGCACTTCTTCAAATGGTATTAATGAAGCAGTGAAATCAATATAACGGTTAATGGATTCCGTTTTTACTATTATTGATTTAACTGGAACTGATTGGGTTATGGCAGGTAATGCAGATTCATTCTTACTGTCTTTTTTTGCAGTGCAGGATGTTGCCAGGATAATAATCCCAACGGCAACCGATAAACTAAAAATCTTTATTGTATTCATTTTGTTAGAGTTTGCTATTTATTTTCCGTAAAGTCATTTCAGCATTCAATAATTGTAATATAATATTGGTGTAATTCATTTCTGAAGTCAGATAGTCGTTATTGGAACTGGTTAGCTCCAGGCTCGAAATAACACCTTGCTGATACTTCAGGTTCATTTTGTCCAACACCTCTTTGGCAATTTCTACATTATCTTTTTGGGTTTCATACTGCTCCAAAAGCGTAGTGTAATTGTACCGTAATTGCCTTTCCTGAAGCGTGAGTTGCTGAGTAAGCAACGCTCTGGTATTGTTGCTGATATCAAAATCGATTTTTGCCTGATTCACCTGTGCAAGCCGCACTCCGCTGGAAAGTATCGGGATATTGACCGTTAGCCCCAGCACATTTTTAGGATTAAAATCGAACAGGGGTTTCAAAATCTTTTCGGTCCGGGAATAAAAACCAACTACCGAAGGGAGGTACGCCGATTTCCGGAGTTTGATGGTTGTCAGGGCAATTTCCCCCTGCATCGAAACTAATTTATAATCCATGTTATTCTCAATGTTGAAAGGATCGGCCACAGACGGGTGAAACAGGTATAACTTTTCAATTTCAGCCAGTGTGGTGGAAAGCTTAATTGCCCGGTCCGACTCCAATCCCAGCTGCAACCGCAAAAGATTGTATCCCAGCTCAACCTGCCTTTGAGTTGACTTGAGCCCATTATCAACCGATGCCAGCATAATGGAAAGTTTTTTTACATCGGTTTGTTCAATCATGCCGGCAGCTGCAAGATTTTTGGTCTTTTCATATATCAGCATCGCATTTGCCTTATTTGATGCGATAATCTCGGCTATCCTTTCGCTTGCCAGAATCATAAAGTATGCCTGCATAGTTTGCTCCTTAACGTTCAGCTCATCCTTCTGATAGCTCTGCTCCGTAATGGCCTTGGCTAGCTTGGATAGCTGTATGCCAACAAAAAAGCTACCGTTATAAATGAGTTGGCTGATGTTTCCCCGGGCAGTACTGGTTGGATTAAACTCTATAATGGCAGGAGGCGCTTCCGGATTTAAGGTAAGGGATGCCTGGGCTCCCAGGTAATTGTTGTAATCAGCCGAAGCACTGATCTGTGGCAAGCCTGCCGCAATGGTTTCCTTGAGCTTCTGAGCTGATTTGTCAATCGCAAATTTCGAATTGATCAACGTTTTATTATGGCCAAGTGCATAGCTCACGGCACTGTCCATGGATAGAACCAATGGCTCCTGTGCCTGAAGTGTTACCAGGCTGAAAGCAAAAATGCCGGTAACAATAACACTATAAATGGTTTTCATTCGCTTTGATTTTAGTTTTTTTCTTTCGTTTAAAATTGGAAATTCTTGTGAGTTTTAAAAGATTCAATTGTCAACCGGTGTTTATGTCAACTATATTAAATGAGCTAAAGTTTTTCAGCCTTACTGGTGATATGACTGACTACTTTATGAAAAGAATCGATTTCTTCCTGATTCAACCCTTGCTGAATGTCTTGCATCATTTCCGCTATAATATTCATGTACTGGTCAATTACCCGGTATCCGGCTTTGGTAACCATCAGGTAATTCTTGCGCCTGTCCTTGAGTGCAGCAACTCTCCTCACCAGTTCCTTCTCTTCCAGTGAGTCAATTAGCCTGAGTATGGCAGACTTATCCTTACCCATCATCTCAGCCATATCCTTTTGAATGACATCATTTTCCTTTATACTGATGGCATGTAATAGTCCGAATTGCTCTGGCGAAAGACTTATTTCCAGATTTTGAGCCACTTCCAATCGTTTCTTAAATAAACGGAACACCTCCTGCATCATTTTCCCCAACTCCGGTAACGATAAATTTTGTTGCTCTGGCATTTTTACAATCATGAGGGCACAAAGATAAAATTATTAGTTGACGCATGCAACTAATAATTTTTATGTTTTCCAATGCCGGTAACATTGGGGCCGAAATGACCCCGGTAGGTAGGGGCGGAAAAGGGGGCAGAAAATCTTCTGCCCCTACATTGGGGCCGGAATGAACACTATTGGTTGACGGATGTAGGCTTACTCCACATCTCAAGACCTCACCAACTGCAACTCAAAGAAAAACTCACTTCCTTTTTCCAATTCGCTGCTCACACGGAGTTGCCCACCATGTTTTTCAACAAATTCCTTGCAAAGCACTAAACCCAACCCCGTACCGGGCTCCTTCTCCGTACCAGGAGTGCTGATCTTTTCACTTATTTTGAATAGCTTTTCTAGGATATCCGGAGCTATTCCAACTCCATTATCAATGATCGATATTTTTGCTAAATCATTCTGGGAAATTGCCTTAACAACAATTTTACCGCCTCTGTGCGTGTACTTTATCGCATTGGAAATCAGATTTCGTAAAATCGTATTTACCATATTCCGGTCAGCATTTACCAGCATTTCTTCATCCAATTCCAGGGAAAGTGAAACGCCCTTATTCATGGCGATATTTTCAGTGATGTCAATAGCAGAGGAATTAATGGTGGTCACCGATTTCGTTAGTCTGTCCGATCCTGTTTTTGGAAGCTCCTGAACTAATGCCCATAACCCAATGATGTTAGCTGAAAGAAAAAAGAAATTGTTATTGATAAAAACCAGCATTTCTTTGCTCTTCATTTTGCCTGTCAAATTTGAATTTGAAATCAGGCAATTCCTTCTTTACGCGATGAATAACATCCATTTGCCGGTCAGTTTGCATCCAATATTTCGTAACTCCCTGGCATAAAGTTAACAAAGTTTTTTTATACCGGAATCGTGAATGAGAATGTTGAGCCAACACCCTTTTGTGATTCAACATGAATGGTGCCGCCCAATAATTCAACAAACCCCTTGCAGATCGATAATCCCAGCCCCGTTCCTTCATACACCCGGGTGTTGGAATTGCTTTCCTGCGTAAAATCCTTGAAAATGTATTTTATTGCCTCCGGCGATATCCCAATTCCTGTGTCGGAAACCAGGCACTGAAGTTTCTGACCATCCAGCTGGAAAGCCAATTTTACAGATCCGTTTTTGGTAAACTTTATCGCATTGTCCAGTAAGTGGCTGATACATTTGCGCAAAAGATCGGTGTCTGTACGAATGAGC
>CAIXKO010000055.1 GCA_903919925.1 uncultured Bacteroidota bacterium
TCATAATTTTGGTATCTTCGTAAAAATTATACCACCCATGAGTCAACTTCTTTGCAACCTGCACAGAAAGCTCTCCAGGTCCATCCTTTTGCTCCTGACTCTTTTGGCAACTACAAACCCTTTACTTTCTCAGGTTGAGCTCATTGCACATCCCGATCAGGGCACCAGGCGCAGCAGCACGGTTTCATCGGTTTTTTACGAATTCCAGGGTAAGGTGTTCTTTAAGACGGTTGATCAGCTGGGATATGCCCTGTACTGTACCGATGGCACTACCTCCGGAACGATATGCGTTACCCGTGATATCACCCCGATGGCATTCACCTCCTGCGGCGATTGGCTGTATGTGTACGGCTCGAAACCGCAATATTCCGCGATATACGACAACCCTTGGGGAAAATATGCCATCTGGCGGATGAAAGCCGATGGTACCGAGCGCAGTAAACTGGTGGACCTATACCGGCCCTACAGCATGATTTTTCAGGAGTTCTTCATCTGGTCATCGAACGACAAAATTTACTACAGCTGGCGGGGAGGCCTGTCGTGGATCGATAACAAAAGCGGGCAGGTCACAGAATATTATCAGGGTTTATTTGATACCAGCAGCCGATTGGGAGATTACAACCTGTCAAATATGGCGATATCCGGGGATGGCCTGTTTTTTATAGGTGAAAGCACCGCAAAAGAGAATTTCTATTTCACCGGCCTGACCGGCCAACCCACCGTGCCATTGGCCCTGATAAAGACCAAAGGATCATACCCCTTCGATAATATGAAGATCTTCAACAATAAGTGTTATGTGCTTCATGTTGCCGATTCAGCGCAGTTATGGGAAAGCAACGGCACAAAAAATGGTACCCGGATCGTCTGGCAGAACAAATTAAATATTCCAACAGGAAGCGGCCGTCCGTTTTTTTCGGCATTTATCGAATTTCAGGGGAAACTGATATTTGATGTTCCGGAATCCGACGGCAATGCCGCGTGGCATGCGGTTTATACTTTCGATGGCAACCAGGTACAGCTGCTGAAGAAACATCCGGACGGCTGGCAAAACCTTGCATTTGTAACAAGTCCGGACGCCCTCTTCGTGTTTGTTGCAATCAATGCTACTTCCGGGATCAACGAAGTCTGGCGTTTGGACGCAACCGGGTACCACCAGATAGGCACTGTAAATTGTCCCGTCAGCTATCGCAGCTTCGGATGCTGGCAGGATAACCACATCTTTTTCAAGTCTTCAGATACATTCCTGGTATTGGACGGCAGTACCCTGGAATGCAGGTACTCGGCCAAAATATCTACCCTCGCCCTTTACCCAACCTCCAGGGGTATCTTTTTTAACAGGTACGATGATGGTTATATCAGCGATCCTTATGTACTGCAAATATCCCCACCCTCTTTCACCCTTCTTAAAAAGATGATATGGAACTTTCAATACGGTAATATCGAAGACTTATTTCCGCTCGGCGATCAGCTCTTTTTCAGGGCCAACAGCGATTCTGCCGGGAAGGAACTTTGGTCGACCGGGGGAAATCCTGTAAGCACGCACCTGGTAAAAGAGATTAATACCGCAACCGCTAACAATGCTATGCGTGGTACAAATCCAACTGCCTTTGCTGCCTTCGGAAACCAATTGGTGTTCACCGCAACCGGATTATCAACAGATTACATGGCCAAACAGGAATTTACCGGTTTGTGGATAACCGATGGGACGGATAAAGGAACGGTGAAACTCGAAGATCTTAAAATTGACGGGAATACACCCGATAATACCAAAGTGGTTTTTCAGGGCCGGATTTGGTTCCGTGCACAAAGCAAAGTGTACGGGGATAAATGGAGGCTATGGGTTTCAGATGGAAATCCTGGTGGAGCCAAGGTTTTTGAAACAGACTATCAGGGCCGGCATTTTGAGAGGCCCTATGGATTAACCGTTTCAGGTGGCCGTCTCTGGTTCTTTGCTGTTAACGACTTGAATGTCTTAAATTTATGGGTAACCGACGGAACTGAATCTGGTACCCGGAGCATCGATGATCTGATTGGAGATGAGTTATACACCAACGGCCTTTATAACCCTCCACAAATGCTGGCAACAGGTGGCAGGCTATACTTTACCCGCGATAAGCTCATACAAAGAAACGGGGGATTCATTAATAACTCCCGTGAAGTCTGGGTCACCGATGGTACAAAATCCGGAACCAAATGCCTGGCCGATGACAGTGACGGCTACTCCAAAGATCTGTACATCAAATTTCTTGGAATCCATAAAGGCAATCTGGTTTTTTCCTGCTCCACACCCCCTGATGGTTTTGAACTCTGGTATTCCGAAGGGGAACACTCCACCACACGCCGGTTGACTGGTTATTTCGATACTGGTGCCAATCCTGAAAAGTCTTTTTCCGGTATCGCCTCTCTGGGCGACCAATTCTTTTTTACCGGATTTACGCCGGAGAATGGCTCCGAGCTATGGGTATCCGATGGAACACCCAAAGGCACCAATGTTTTCATGGAGCTGGCTCACGGGCAGCAGAGCACCTGGCCCCATGATTTGACTGTGATTGGCGATAAACTAGTGTTCTTCTGCGCCGGCGATGCCCTGGCCAATCGATTATGGATTACCGATGGCACCATAGAAGGCACGGAGCCCCTGCCATGGAACGATAACCAGCTCAGCAACATCCACAGTGTCCGTTTCTGGCAGCATGCCCTCTTCTTTGTCGCCAGCCATCCCGAAACCGGTGAGGGATTGTATCGGTATGAGCTGCCGGGCACGCTCAAAACAGAGCCTGTTGTTAAAATGGACAAGGTGAATGACATCCGGGTTTATCCCAATCCGGCTGCTGATTTCATCATTATTGAACTCAGCGATGATTGCCGGTTTCCGTTGATTTTGGTGGTGAATAACAGTGCCGGGAGCACCGTTAAGCAATTAGTCATCAGAACAAAACAATCTGAAGTATCCGTAAATGACTTACCAGCTGGTCTTTATCTATTACGAAGCGGAGAAATGATGCAAACTTTTATTAAGGAGTAACCTGGTAGGTCACTTCTCGGCGGTCCTCTGCGAAAAACTCTGCGGTCTTTGCGGTTAATTCTTTTTGGTTTATACAAAATCTGAATTTGAAAATGAAAAAAATGAGCAGTATTCATTTTTAAATTCGGCAATAAAAAATTCAAAAATACTATATGAGCGCCCAAAGTGAACCGATATTAGATTGGATTTACCCCCAA
>CAIXKO010000056.1 GCA_903919925.1 uncultured Bacteroidota bacterium
CCCGATAATTGGTACCGTTTTAAAATAACTGTTGATGCCAATCCGTTTGGAACATTCACGCTTTCGATCAATGGAGCAGAGGTACTAAAGGACGCCAGACTCGCGGAAGCGGTACAATCCGTGGAAAGGGTATCATTCCGGACCGGCCCGTACCGTAAAGATCCTAATCGCCACACGCCCAACCAGGAAGCTGCACCACCACTGGCTGGCGCCGATGATCCTGTTGCATTGGTATCGTATTATCTGGATGATTTTGGAGTGAAAGTTCGATAGGCGGGCAGAAAAAAGGGGGCAGGGCTAAAATAGGGCAGTAGGGCAGGAAGGAAAGAAGGCAGGAAGGAAAGGCTAAAGAGTTGAAGAAATAAGTTAGTAAATTTTGACACTGCCAGGCAGCTTTTAGCGCTATACACTTCACCCCACACCCCATAGCCGTCAACCTAAGGAATATTTATACTACAAAACCGAGGTTTGAAGTTGAATAGTTGAGATTCCAATTAAGAATTCCGAATTGTAGAGACGCATATTTGCGTCTGTTGAAGGTGCATTTCCACTTCAAGTGGACGCAAATATGCGTCCCTACAAACTTATTGATCGGAATTCGAAACTCTGAATTCGAATCTACCACTTCAAAATCCTCCATCAAAAAGCCAATTAAATCCTTAGGTTGATCGGCTATGCCGTGTAGGGGGTGCTCTTATTCTTCCGCTTCACCTTAAAAAATGGTATATTTGTACAAAACACCTGACGCAACATTCAATATGAAAATAATCAACCCACTCTATGATAAGGCCTTCAAATATTTGATGGAAAACAACAAGATTGCCAAAAAGGTTTTATCGGTTATTTTAGATAAGGAGGTTATGGAAGTTGCACTTAGCCAGCAGGAAACCATTTTACCGGATGAAAAAAGGGGACTAACGCTTTTCCGGCTTGATTTTAAAGCGGTTATCAGAGAAGCTGATGGGAGCAAAAAAACGGTGCTGATTGAACTGCAAAAGTCGAAGTTTGCAACGGATATTCAACGTTTCCGCGCTTATCTTGGTGCCAACTACCTGGCAAAGAAAGAAAAAGTGGAAGAGTCGGTGGTTGCTGAAGCCAAGTCCCCGGAATACCAATCGAATTATCCAATTATTACCATTTATATTTTGGGTTACAAACTAGATGATTTACCTTACCTGGCAGTCACGGTAAACCGCGATGTGATTAACTCTGTCAGCAAGGAAAAGATAAACGTCAACAGCTTTTTTATTGATCATCTCACCCATCAATCGCACATTATCCAGGTACTACGTTTGCCAGAAAAGCAGAAAACACTGCTCGAGAAATTTCTGGTGTTGTTCAACCAGGCCTGGTGCACCAATCAGCCTTTTATACTAAACTTACAAAACATTCCCGAAGAGTTTGCGGATATTGCCAAATACCTCCAGGGTCCGGTTATGGATGATGATTTTCGCCGCCATCTGGAAGCCGAAGAGGAATTGGATACCATTTTCGACGAGCAGGCAGCGCGTCATCTGCGGCAAATAACAGAGGCTCTTGAAAATAAAAGGGTAGCTGAAGAACGGGAACAGGCGGCAAGAAGCAGTGAAATAATAGCACTAAAACAAAATAAAGCACTTGCAGTAAAATTTGCCAGGCAAATGATGAAATACGGAGCCAATCCGAGTGAGATTGCCAGCGAAACCGGTTTATCGGCTGAAGAAATTTTGAATTTGGAATAATCGCATTCCCCGCCCAATTTCTCTAAACCCCCAAAGTTGCAAGCATTTTACAATGCTTATCTTTGCTCCACTAACATCAGTGTTTCATGAAATACCTATTGATCATGACCGGAATAATACTGGCGGCCTCGTGCTCCACTCATGAATCTTTTCTTCAGGAAATCCAGGTAACCAAAGATATTTCCAGAAATCACGATCTGGATAATAACGACAACTTTTCGCCCGACGGAAAATGGCTGGTTTACGATACCCGGACCAATGCCGGCGGAATCGGCGGGTGTGCTACGATTGAAAGGGTAAACATCGAAACCGGAGAAAATGAGGTACTGTTCGC
>CAIXKO010000057.1 GCA_903919925.1 uncultured Bacteroidota bacterium
ATCAGGCTACCATGAGGGAAGCGCTGGACAATTTTATCTTTTTTAAGTCGCTCGCTAAGGCAAATCAGTGGATATCCAGGAATAGTGAGAAATTAAAGGAGCCAGGATTTGTCAGGCCCAACACTTACGAATATGGTATTAAATATGCAATGGATAGCGTAAAAGATAAGGATGTAAGAAACTTCCTGTTCTTCGATCTGGCTCAAAGGGGCTTAGGAGGTGATGACCTTGCCTCATTAAAAACAGTGCTCAGTTTGTTTAATGAAAATTGCACCCATAAGGATTATGTTGCTCGTATTAATACTATCGTCGATTCTAAAAAGGCCATTCAGCCTGGGGAACCGGCTATCGAAATAGTTGGTTTTGATGTCAGTGGGAAGAAATATTCATTGTCCGATTTTAAGGGAAAATTTGTTTATGTTGATGTTTGGGCTTCCTGGTGCGGTCCCTGCATCTTTGAGTTTCCGAGTTTTAAAACCCTGGTAAATGCATACAAGGATAAAAACATTGTTTTTATACAATACTCTGTTAATGAGGATAAAACGGACTGGCTGGCGTATAGGGAGAAAAATGAAGGGATGGATGGGCTTTGTTTGCAACTGATTAAAGAGGGCGGTTCCGGATGCAAGATAGAAGAGGATTACAAATTCACCGGTATCCCGAGATACCTGCTTTTTGATGCAAAGGGCAGGATCATCAACACCAACCTGGAAAGACCAGAATTCATAATGGAAATTAAATATCTGGACAAGTATTTAAATGATCCGGAATATCAATGAGATAACTATCCATCATATCTATTCCCATGAAAAACACTTTATTGGCACTCCTCCTGATTTCCCTCATCTTTCCCAATTGCACCAAAATCGATAAAAACAATATTCCAATAGTCAAAGTCGATGCCAAAACCGAAGATTCCCTGCCATTATCAACCATTGCAAAGAGTATTGATTACATACCGCTCGAAACCTGTAAGGAAGCACTGCTGGGCAGATGCGGTGCTCCCCGGTTCTTTAAAAATGGGATACTGATCAGCAGCGACAATGCTTTGTATTGTTTTGATCCAAAGGGGAGGTACAGGTATAAAATATCCTGCGCGGGGAAAGGTCCCGGAGAATACCAGCAGATTTCGTCCTATCTGATTGATGAAGCTCAGGAGCGAGTAGAGATAATGGATCAACCTGGCAGAAAGCTGTTGAGATTCAGGCTGGGTGACGGCTCTTTCATAGAAGAGAAAAATCCAATTCTATGGGCACAAAATATGGATCTGCTCAATGAATCATCCTACATTTTTTATACCTGGGGCGATGGGTCAGTTATTTCCGGAGGTTCACCCGACTGGGATTATAAAATCATCATAACCGATCGGTCCGGTTTAACGATTAAAAGAAAATACTTTCCTGGTGAGTGCAGGCTTTACGGGCAATATCCTTTCATTAAAACGAGTCATGGCTATAAGGTTCATCTGCCTTATAATGATACACTTTACGAGGTCAGATATGATACCATAGTGCCAGCGCTTTTCGTTGACTTCGCCGGTTTCGCTTTACCCAAAGGGTATAGTTATCTGAGTATGGATGAGCAAAAACAGTATGATGTAAATACCATGGCTTACCTGATGAATGCCTATGAATCTGATAAATATTATCTCTTCATGTGGGGGTATAAAAACAGAGTCAGGTGGCATCTTTGGTCGAAAGATAATCATAAATGGTTAAATTTCAAATGGTTATACGATGATCTTGATGGATTTAATCAATACATCAGTTTTAAAAAATGGGAAGATGGTAAGCTGGTAGCTATGTTCAATTCGGTGGATATAACAAGCTATCCAAACATTCAGAAAGAGAAGATTTACCAGAAGCTGATTGATAAAGGTTGGGTGCCGGATGAAAATTCAAATCCGGTAATTGCTTTATACAACATTGGGTTTTGAGATTCGCTCTGCCATTGAAATGAACCCGGCACCTCATCCAACAATCAATATTTAAGATAATTCGCAATAATATTGCATAATTACCAACCCTGTAAAAAGGTATCTGAAAAATGAGACTAACAATTATTGCATTCTCTCTGCTCCTAATGATCGGATTCAACCAACCGATTCAGGCAAATGAGGCAGATGCGTCCGCTGATCTGAACAGGTCAGTTCCCGAAGAGCCGCTTTCGCTGTTCAGAGCCGGTGATTCCGGGTATGCCTGCTTCCGCATACCGGCCATTGTTAAATCGGCAAAAGGAATTTTACTGGCTTTTTCGGAGGCCCGCAAAAAAGGTTATTCCGATACCGGGGATATCGATCTGGTACTTCGCCGCTCCTTCGATCTGGGGAAAACCTGGGGACCCCTGCAAATTGTATGGGATGATGGCGAAAATGTTGCCGGAAATCCCGCACCCGTGGTGGATGATGAAACCGGGATCATCAGCCTGCTCTCCACCTGGAACCTTGGCAAGGATCATGAATCACAGATTATCGATCAGACCAGCCAGGACACCAGGAGAATATTCATTTTGCAATCCGCTGATGATGGAGGTACCTGGAGTAAGGCCCATGAGATAACTGCCTCAGTAAAACAACCCGACTGGACCTGGTACGCCACCGGTCCGGTTCACGGAATTCAGGTAAAGAGCAAATTGTACAAAGGCAGGCTCATCATTCCGTGCGACCATATTGAGGCCGGAACCAAGAAATATTTCAGTCACGTTATTTATTCCGATGACCATGGCACCACCTGGAAAGTGGGTGGCAGCACCCCGCAGGACCAGGTGAATGAGTGCACAGTGGCTGAGCTGCCTGACGGAAAGCTGATGCTGAATATGCGTAACTACGAGAGAAAGCAGAGAAGCAGAAAGGTGAGCTGCTCAATTGATGGCGGAGCAACCTGGTCAGCCATGAAAAATGATCCCTTGTTAATTGAGCCCATCTGTCAGGCGGCCTTGCTGGATATAACGATTAAAGGCAAACAAAAGGCGCTTGCATTCCTGAATCCGGCTGATTCGGCCGACCGGCGTAATCTGGAGCTGAAAATCAGCTATAATGAAGGAAAAACCTGGGAGGTGGTTAGCACGGTGCATGCAGGCCCTGCAGCTTATTCCGACCTCGTGCAGTTAAATAGAAAACAGCTCGGATGCTTGTATGAGGCTGGTATAAAATCGGCCTATGAAGGAATCCATTTCAGGAAGATTGGGCTGGATTAGTCCAGATCTCAAATGGTTGAAGATGGTGCTGGCCCATGGAACGTGACAAACAAAAAATTTATCCTATCTTTTCCAGATGTACACCAAAATCATCACGCTAACAATGTTTTCATTCCTCCTCGGGATTTTCTGCCCGGAAAGCAGAGAATCAGGAGACAGAAACCAAACGCACGGAAAGAATGACAGACAGTCTGGCCAGAACACCGGCCCTGAATTGCAGGCAGGATTTGCCAAGCCCCCGCGGGAGGCCGGCATCCGTTGCTGGTGGTGGTGGCTGAACAGCAACGTAACCAGGGAATCGATCACCAAAGACCTGGAGGCTATGCATGCCAAGGGATTCAGCGGTGCCATGATCTTTGATGCAGGCAATGAACTCAATTGGGGACCCGATGAGCCCGTGCCTAATGGCCCGATGTTTTCCAGTCCGGAATGGACCGAACTTTATCTCCATGCCCTCAGGGAGGCTGAACGCCTGGACCTGAAACTCGGCCTGTCCATTCAAAGCGGATGGAACCTCGGAGGGCCCGGTGTAACGCTGGATGATGCCGCCAAGCAGATCACCTGGTCGGAAATCAGCGTGCAGGGGCCGTCAATTGTGACTCAATCATTACCGGTGCCCGAGCATAACTTTGATTATTACCGGGATATTTGTGTGCTTGCCTATCCGGGTTCAGGGAATAAGGACCGCAAACCCATCAGCGACCTGAGCGCCAAAACAGGGGCCCGTGAGCTGGGCGGTTCGGCGCCCGATTGCCGGTTTTTGCTGAACGACAATCCCGCGGTCGACGGGGAGGAGGATACGAAGCTCGATGACATCATCAACATTACATCCAAAATGAGCCCCGATGGCACACTTACCTGGAGCGTACCGCCCGGAAACTGGATCGTCATGCGATTTGGATACACACCCACCACCGGCAGGGTGGCTACCTCAAGCGATAACTGGAAGGGACACGTGCTCGACTACCTGAGTACCGGAGCTTTCAACCGTTACTGGAACGAGGTGGTTGATCCGCTGCTGAAAAAGGCCGGTCCGCTGGCAGGTACCATCCTTACCCATCTGGAAACCGACAGCTGGGAATGTGGCGGAATGAACTGGAGCACGGGCTTTTCAAGCGACTTTAAAAAACTTCGCGGATACGATCTGATCCGGTATTTGCCGATTGTTGCGGGCAAGATCGTGGAAAATCGTGGGGTGAGCAACGCCTTTTTAGCCGATCTGCGGAAAACCATCGCTGCTTGCGTGTCAGAAAACCATTACCGGGTTTTTGCAGAGCGGGCGGCGAAATACCATATCGGAATACAGCCTGAATCGGCCGGGCCTCATGCCGCGCCGGTCGATGGAATTACGAACTATTCCCACAGCGATATCGTCATGAGCGAGTTCTGGATCCCGTGCCCGCATCGCCCGAATCCGGGCAACCGCTTCTTCGTTAAACAGGCTGCCTCAGCAGCCCATATTTACGGAAAGAGGATTGTTGGCGCCGAATCCTTTACCTCATTGAAAAAGCCGCATTGGAGCGATATCTTGTGGAAGGACCAGAAACCAGCCATGGACCATGAATACTGCGCGGGTTTGAATATGATCTTCGTCCACACTTTTACTAATTCGCCGAAGGAGATGGGAATTCCCGGCCAGGAATACTTTGCCGGCACCCACCTGAACCCACAGGTTACCTGGTGGGACTATTCCGATGCTTTCCTGGATTATATGGGCCGCATTCAGTTTCTGGCACAGAAGGGGAAATTTGTTGCTGATGCGCTTTACTATTACGGCGATCATGTTCCCAACATAGCTACATTGAAGGAATCCGATCCTGCGGGTGTGCTCCCCGGTTACGATTATGACGTAACGAATGAGGATGTACTGCTTCGGCTGGAAGTAACTGACGGAAAGATCGTTGTTCCCGGAGGGGTGCAATACAGGATTCTGGTGTTGCCCGATCATCGGGTGCTGTCGTTGGCCGCAATTAACAAGACAAGCCAGCTGTTGAAAGCCGGCGCCACGATTTTAGGATATAAACCGGAGCGGCTGGTCAGTTTGCAGGGTAGCGAGGCAGCACAGCGAAAATTCCATTTACTCACCGATGACCTGTGGGGAAAATCCCCATCGGAGACCGGTATCAGGAAGATTGGGAAAGGTCGCCTGATCTGGGGCATCAATGCCCGTGATTTTCTGCAAAATGAGGGGGTGGCACCGGACTTTGAGGCAATGGGAGCCGGAAAAGATTCCCGTTTCGATTACATTCATTATGTGATAAATGGATCAGATTTCTATTTTATCAGTAACCAAACCGATCAAAAGCAGACCCTCGATGGTGTATTCCGCGTCGCCGGCAAGCAGCCGGAAATCTGGGACCCCGTAACGGGTTCAATCCGCAAGGCAGGGGCTTTCAGTCAAAAAGAAGGCCGGACGGTGGTACCGATGGAATTTGATCCGAACGGTTCCTGTTTCGTGGTCTTTCGTGAAACCATCCCGCTCACCGCTCGTGGACAGGCAGCTTCAAATTTCGCAGTTCCTGAAATAGCAACCGTGATCCAGGGACCATGGCAGGTTGCATTCGATACCGCATGGGGCGGACCGGCTTCCGTGGAATTTCCGGAGCTGACCGACTGGACACAATCCCCTTCAGAGGGAATCCGGTTCTATTCGGGCAAGGCCGTTTACTCCAAGCAGTTTGATTTTTCAGGATGGTCGAAGGACCAGCGTTACCTGATTGAACTTAGCCGGGTGGGTGATATTGGTATTGCCGCCATCGAGCTGAACGGTCGCGACCTCGGTATCGTCTGGACGCCTCCTTTCAGTGCCGACATTACCGAAGCCCTGAAATCCGGCGAAAACCGCCTGAAAATTAC
>CAIXKO010000058.1 GCA_903919925.1 uncultured Bacteroidota bacterium
ATTCCACTTGGTGCGCAAACGGTAAAAATTGGTTTGCTCAAATACTCCGGTGGGGGCGATTGGTATGTGAATCCTACCTCATTGCCTAATTTGATCAGGTTTTGTAATGAAACCCTGAACACCGATATGGAAAAGGATCCGGTGACGGTGGAAACAGGCAGCCGCGATATCTTTTCGCTGCCTTTTGTGCATGCCACCGGTCATGGAAATATGCTTTTTTCGCCACAGGAAGCTGAAAACCTCCGTCAATACCTTTTGGCAGGAGGTTTTTTGCATATCGATGATAACTATGGGATCGATCAGTTTGCCCGTCGGGAGATGAAAAAAGTTTTTCCTGAGCTGGATTTTGTCGAATTACCGGCCTCCCACCCCATTTTCCAAAAGCCAAACGCTTTTCCTGATGGCTTGCCCAAAATCCATGAACATGATAATAAGAGGCCGCAGGGTTTTGGGCTGATCTGGGAAGGCAGACTGGTATGCTTTTACTCCTATGAAAGCGATCTTGGCGATGGATGGGAGGACCAGGCAGTTCACAACGACTCGCAGGAAACCCGACTGAAGGCTTTAAAGATGGGCGCCAACCTCATCCACTACGTCTTCACCGAAAAATAAATCCATCCCTTTCTTACGTTCTTAACGTTCTTCACGTTCTTCACGTTCTTCTCCTTCTTAACGTTCTTCTCCTTCTTTACGTTCTTCACGTTCTTCCCGCATTTTCCCTTTCCGGCCTGCCTTCTTGAGCGCGTCGTTAATGATATATTCGAGTTGTCCGTTTGTGCTGCGGAATTCATCGGCTGCCCATTTCTCCAGCGCATCGTACATATCGGAATTCAACCGCAGCACAAAGGACTTTTTCTTGTTCATCGGTTACTAATTATGCAAAGTGCCTGCATTAACTATCGGTTGGGCCGATACATCGGAACACAAAACAACCATCAGGTTAGATACCATAGCGGCCTTTCTTTCCTCATCGAGTTCAATGATTCCCTTTTCCGATAATTGGGTAAGCGCCATTTGAACCATTCCAACGGCTCCTTCCACTATTTTAGAACGTGCAGCAACAACAGCCTGAGCCTGCTGACGGCGAAGCATCGCTCCAGCTATCTCCTGAGCATAAGCGAGGGAGTTTATCCTGGCTTCAATTACCTTAATTCCGGCAATATTTAATCGCTCAATTAGTTCATGCGCAAGTTGCTCATTTACTTCATCCACACCGGAACGAAGCGTAATTTCCGCTTTTTGATCCTCAAAGTTATCATAAGGGTAAATACCGGCCAGCTTGCGCAATGCCGCATCGCTTTGAACGGTAACAAAATGCTCGAATTCATCTACCTCAAAAGCGGCTTTAAAGGTATTTTCCACTTTCCATACCAAAACCAAACCAATCATGATCGGGTTTCCAACACTGTCGTTTACCTTGATAGGAGCGCCATCGAAATTGCGCGCCCTCAGCGAAAGTTTTTTTCTGACAATCAATGGATTGAACCAAAAAAATCCATTGTCTTTGATCGAACCAACGTATTTCCCGAACAGAACCAACACCAGTGATTCATTCGGGTTAACAACCGCTAAACCCACCATGCCAAATATCCCGATCATCAACACTGGGATGTACACGTACAACAGTTGCTCATAGTAAATCATGCCCAAAACGGCACCTGCCATTAGCACGATCCATACGGCCAGCATCAGAAAGCCATTTTTTCCTTTAAATTCAGATTCGTTTTTCATTTTGATATCATTTTGATATCACAAATATAAAACGTCTTTTCATTACTGCCAAATATTTTGCAAAAAAAAAGCTGCCCCGGATACCGGAACAGCTTTCTCATTGAACAAAAAGGTAGTTAATTTTTAAAGACATCAATCTCATTGAGCAGAACCGAAGGAACCGATGTGTAAGAACTGGCAAAACCTAAAATATTTCTTACTGCGGCATCGGGAGCGCGTACCAGGAGATCCGATTCAATTTCTTCCATCATACGAATATCTTCAGAAGGGTTAACATTTTCAAAAGTGCCTGGTTCATTTTTTACGAGAAAGTAGAGGGTAGATAAGTTTGTCATAGGCGCATTTAATTTTTTATTCGTGTAATTTATGGTGGTAAAACGACCTGTATGCACCTTTATTATGTAACCGTATAAAAAAAGTGGAGACGAAAAAAATTCCGTCTCCACAACATTTCATCACTCCAATATGATTAGGATAAGGTCAAAGATAACTGCTTATCCTTCATCATTTTTCGCATATTAATCAAAGCATACCGCATTCTTCCAAGGGCGGTATTAATGCTAACACCGGTTTGATCAGCGATATCTTTAAAACTTAGTCCGCAATAATGGCGCAGGTAAACCACCTGTTTCTGATCGTCGGGTAAAAGATCAACCAGCATACGCACATCACTCATCACCTGATCCTGCACGATAGTTTCCTCGACATTCAGTTCTGCCAGTTTACGGTTATTGAACAGGTCGAGATCGCCGGTTTCATTAGGAACGGTATTCAGCAATTTCTGTTTCCGGTAATGATCGATGATCAGGTTGTGTGCGATCCTGAGCACCCAGGAAAGGAATTTACCTTTATCGTAATATCGTCCTTTGTTGAGCGACTTGATCACTTTGATAAAGGTGTCCTGAAAGATGTCTTCAGCCAGGTGTTGATTTTTGACAATGAGCAGGATATACGTATATACCCGGTTTTTATGTCTCCTGATTAGCTCCTCAATGCAGATCTGGTCACCTGCAATGTACTGTTGAACAAGGGCATAATCATCCAGATTATGTAAATTCAAAACTACCTCCTTTTTAAGATTAACACAGAAGTAGAATTCCCTCGATAACAGTCCTCCTTTTAGTTTTGTTTAACGTTTCTATAATCAGAACGCAAGTATACGAATAATATTTTACTATCAAGTATTTTTTTCGTCCTGACTAAAATGATCTACCTTTACACCCCGAAATTTATCAAAAATCATGCCTGAAAACAGATTAGATTCTGACAACAATATACTGATCAAAGGGGCCAGGGTTCACAACTTGAAAAACATTGACCTTGCGATACCGCGCGATCAGCTCATCGTGATAACTGGTTTATCAGGATCGGGAAAATCTTCATTAGCTTTCGACACTTTGTATGCTGAGGGTCAGAGACGTTACGTTGAAAGTTTATCGTCGTATGCGCGTCAGTTTTTAGGGCGCCTGGACAAGCCTGATGTTGATTTGATCACTGGAATTCCGCCTGCCATTGCGATAGAACAGCGGGTAAACACACGTAACCCGAGGTCGACAGTTGGAACATCCACCGAGATTTATGACTATCTTAAGCTTCTTTTTGCCCGCATTGGCGAAACCTTTTCTCCGGTGAGCGGAAGCAAAGTGAATAAGCACCAGGTTCAGGATGTGGTGGGAAGGATCATGGTTTTACCCGTGGGCACCCAAATCATGATTCTGGCGCCTTTACACAAACCGGCAGACCGTTCACTCCGTACACATTTGGAGATACTTGTACAACAAGGATATACGCGAATTGAGGATAATGGAGAAATTCGAAAAATATCGGAAGTACTGGACCCTTCGTACAACCTCTGCGAAACCTGTCCGTTTGATGTACTGATTGACAGGGTGTTTATTGGTCAGGAGGAGGATTTGCAGGCTCGTGTGGGAGATTCAGTGGAGACGGCCTTTTTTGAAGGCAAGGGAGAATGCACCCTTAAGATTTTTCAAAACACTGATTACCGCGAGGAGCAGTACTCCAATCGTTTTGAGATGGATGGGATTCTTTTTGAGGAACCCAGCGTGCATTTATTCAGCTTTAACAATCCGCTGGGTGCTTGTCCGGTATGTGAGGGATTCGGCACCACCATTGGTATTGATGAGGATCTTGTTGTACCGGACACCAATCTCTCAATTTTTGAGGAGGCAGTTGTTTGCTGGAAAGGTGAAAAAATGTCGAGCTGGCAGAAGCAGCTGATCCTTACGGCTCCAAACTTTGATTTTCCGATTCACCGGCCCTATTATCAGCTCACTGAGCAGGAGCGTCAGTTGCTATGGACGGGGAATGAATGGTTCAAGGGTCTTCATGCATTTTTTGCTCATCTCGAGGAGAAAGCATACAAAATACAATATCGTGTTATGCTAGCCCGATATCGGGGAAAAACGATTTGTCCTCAGTGCCAGGGATCGCGGTTGCGAAAAGAAGCCAGGTGGGTTCAAATCGGCGGAAAATCGATTACCGAACTGGTAAAACTACCAGTATCTGAATTAATTGCCTTTTTCGACAAGCTCCAGTTGGATCCCCATCGGGAACATATTGCTGGCAGATTACTAACTGAAATACGCAACCGGCTGCAGTATTTATCGGAGGTTGGTCTTGGCTATCTGACACTTAACCGCACCTCCAATACATTGAGTGGAGGTGAATCGCAGCGGATCAATCTGGCTGGATCGCTGGGGAGCAGTTTGGTTGGATCGTTATATATTCTTGATGAGCCCAGCATAGGATTGCACCCGCGTGATACCGGAAGATTAATAAAGGTACTCAAGCGGTTACGTGATCTTGGGAACACGGTTTTGGTTGTTGAGCACGATGAGGAAATTATCCGGGCGGCGGATTACCTGATTGATATCGGTCCTGGAGCTGGAAGATTCGGAGGAGAGGTTATTTTTCAAGGCACACAAAAGGAGCTTCAGAATAATGGTACAGGACTTACTGCCAGATATTTATCGGGGTTAGAAAAGATTGATGTACATGGAAGCCGTCGGAAATGGGATTATTCCATCGAGTTGAAGGGCGCCGGTGAAAATAACCTTAAAGCGATCAACGTTTCCTTCCCACTCGGGGTAATGACGGTGGTTACAGGGGTTAGTGGTTCAGGGAAGTCGACTTTGGTGAATAAAACCCTGTTCATGGCACTTAACAAGCGGATAAATGGCACGGGTGAACGCACTGGCCGGTTTGGGACGCTAACCGGTGATCTGCAGAAAATTTCGCAAGTGGAACTCATTGACCAAAATCCGATTGGTAAAAGCTCCCGCTCAAACCCGGTCACCTATATTAAGGCATGGGATGAGGTTCGTAAGCTGATGTCTGATTTGCCAATGTCGGAAATGAATGGATACAAACCGGCTCATTTTTCGTTTAATGTGGATGGTGGCCGTTGCGAGGAGTGCCAGGGTGAAGGGGTGATTAAAGTGGAAATGCAGTTTATGGCCGATGTTTATCTCACCTGCGAGCACTGCCATGGCACCCGCTTCAAGGAGGAGATTCTGGATGTTAAGTTTGACGGTAAAAACGTGCACGACCTGTTGGAAATGTCGGTGAACGATGCGCTTGGTTTCTTTAGATCACAAAAGGATCATACTTCCAAAAAGATTTCACAAAAGCTTCAGCCATTGGAGGATGTGGGACTCGGATATGTAAAACTCGGGCAATCATCATCAACTTTATCGGGGGGTGAAAGTCAGCGTATAAAATTAGCCTCATTTCTTGCGCGAGGCCATGAAACCGGCCAAACGCTCTTTATTTTTGACGAGCCCACCACCGGGTTGCATTTCGATGATATCAAAACCCTTCTGAAAGCATTCGCGGCCTTGCTCCAACGCGGTCACACACTGATTGTTATTGAGCACAACCCCGAAGTGATTAAAAATGCAGACTGGATTATCGATCTTGGACCCGAAGGCGGATCGGAAGGTGGAAACCTGGTTTTTGCCGGAACGCCCGAAGATCTGGCAAAGAACAAAGATTCTCATACTGCACAATATATAATTGATAAACTGAAAAACTAATGGCTGCCGGCAAACTCTCAACCCCCTCAGCTGAGCTGGTCAAACAGCTGGAATCACCAGAAGCAGCTATTGTGTTAAAAGCATTGCATGCCTTGGAAAAAGTAGCGAACGTTAACGATCTGCCATCGATCATAAAGGTGATGTCGGGCTTAACGGAACCAGGTCTGATCAAGGAGTTTACCCTTTTTCTGTCGAATGTACATTCCAAAGATGCTCCTGCGATAATGGCACAATTTCTGGCCGATCCCACCTGCTCAAAAATCCGGATTGAACTGGCCCGGGCATGTTGGGAGTCGCAGCTCGATTATTCGCCTCATCTGATGTTATTTACCAGAATGTTTATTGCCGATGATTTCAATTTGGCACTGGAGGCTTTTTCAGTGATCGAGAACACTTGCCTGGAGCGGCCGGTAAGTAAACAAGTGGTAAAAGAGATATCTACACTCATCAAAAATAGCCTGCCCGATCAACCTGATGCCAAACAGCGGCTCACTTTGGAACTTATTCAGGTTCTGGAACCATTTATGACTGAAGGATAGGATTTATCGCGTTCCAAATATTTTGGTGCCAACTCTGATAATGGTACTCCCCTCCTCTATCGCAATTTCATAATCGCCTGACATGCCAATGGATAGTTCATTAAATCCTGGCTGGTCCACAAAAAATTGTTCTTTTAACTCATCAAAAAGTGATTTCAGACCATGAAATTCTTGCCTGATCTGATCTTGATTATCAGTAAAGGAAGCCATACCCATTAACCCTCTGATCTTTACTCCAATCATCGGATTTTGATTCAGATATTTTAAAAGATCCGATAGTTCCGGTTGGCTGAATCCAAATTTTGTTTCTTCAGTAGCGATAAAAACTTGCAGCAGGCAATCGATAACGCGGTTATTTTTAATGGCTTGTTCCGATATTTCTTTCAGCAATTTTAATGAATCAACTGATTGAATCATTGATATGAACGGTGCAATTTGCTTAACCTTATTCGTTTGCAGGTGCCCAATAAGGTGCCATTGAATATCATCGGGAAGAACTGGTCGTTTATTCAATATTTCCTGCACCTTATTTTCGCCAAAAATTCGTTGGCCAGCCTGATAGGCTTCGCGGATTGCATCGACCGGATGATTTTTTGATACAGCTACCAGGGTTACCCGACTGCCGGTTTGCCGAAGGATTTCAATCAGGTTTTGTTCAATTCCGTTCATATTAAAAACTTAAAATTAGATACCAACATCACGAGAAGGTAAACTTTGCGGCAAAGGCCTGGCGCTCATCCATTTTATATTGAATGAAACCATAGAATATATGATCATCGGTTTGATCGGCAGGAAAGAAAATCTGCATTTCATCGTGGTGCCTGACTTCAGCCAGAAAATTCACTTCCACCTCGCTAATTTGTCGTTTCATCAGAATTTCGATTGGCAGCTCATTCAATATCCATTCAATATAACGGGTATTATTAACGTGGTTATTCATATCGAGCTGACCGAATTTTGCAATCATTTCATTAACGATTATTTTCTGAGCCGGCCAGCTGATTTTTGCAGGTTTATCGGGAATAGCATGGCATTTGGCGAGATCGCCGGTATCATATTCCTTTCCGGAGAGGCGCACGGGCCTGCGATTGGCGAGGTCCATCAGGGTCCAGGCAGTAGTTCCGGCAAGCAGAACATTGCGCTGGCTATCGAAAATTTGAAAATCCCGGTATGCCACCACTCCCTCCATCAGTTTAGGCCAGGTTCGAAGGGTAATTTGTTCTCCCCATAATGGTTGTCTGTTAATCAGCATTTTAGATCTGATCAGTACCCAGGCCTGATTACGTTGGAGGAGTTCATCATAACCCCAACCACGGCGGGCGGCATCGCGGCCGGCGGCATCACCCAGTATACCAAATGCAGCTGGGATACTGAGCCTTTTCATCGGATCTAAAAGGAAGGAAAAAACCGGATACGTTTCCTCATAAGCCGGAGGTATTGGGTTCACCTGATCTTCTTTCATGATCATCAAATTGGTTTCTGTAAAAAAAGTGATCAATTTTAAGCAATTTTGCCGAAGAATATCATGAAGAAGCCATCTTACATACAAGCATTGATACTGGAAGGCGAGCATCAGCAGCAGGATTTCAAATTCGGGATTACTGATTCCAGGAAAATTGCCCGGTCGCTGGTTGCTTTTGCCAACACCAATGGAGGACGCTTGTTAATTGGTATTAAAGACAATGGTGTGATTGCCGGGGTAAGATCGGAGGAAGAGTTTTATATGATAGAATCGGCTGCGCATTTGTATTCCAGGCCGGAAATCCGGTTTGAATCGAAGGTATGGAAAGAGGAGGGTAAAACGGTTCTGGAAGTATGGGTACCGCCAAGTCCATTACGTCCGCATTTTGTTAAGGAAGAGGCCGGGGTTTGGCAAGCTTATGTTCGGATGAAAGATGAAAATATACAGGCAGATGAGGTTTTGATTGCGGTTTGGCAAAAGATGAAGCAGAAAAAGGGAGCGTTAATCCGGTACACAAATATTGAGGAAGAGCTTTTTCGTCTTTTTCAAACAAAAGATCAGATTACGCTGAACGATTTCCGCAAGGGAGCCAGGATTACCTCAAAACAAGCCATTGAAACGCTGGCTAACCTCATCGTTTTGCGGGTGATTGACCAGGTAGTAGCCGCCCCGGAATCGCTTTTCCGGATTAACCCCGGAGAATAATTTAAGGAGAGAAATCCCGTCATCCACCTTTACTGGCGGCGCAATCTAAATATAAACCCTGTTCCCCTCACGGTTTCAATGGATACGGATTCTTCGGTGGCGAGATATTTGCGTATGCGACTAACGAAAACATCCATACTTCGACCCAGGAAATAGTCGTTTTCACCCCAAACCTCAGTTAAAATCTCTTCTCTTTTTACCAGCTTATTCTCATGTTGGAGAAGGTATTTCAATAGCATACCCTCTTTTAAGGTCAGCTTGTGGGTGGCATCGGGGGTAACTAATTCCAACTCCTGAAAATTGAAACTAATCCGTCCTATCAAAAAATCATCAGAATCATGAATTCCTGATCTTTTCAGGATATTATTGATCCGAAGCACCAGTTCATCTACTTCAAAAGGTTTGGTAATATAGTCATCGGCCCCTATTTTTAAACCTCTGATACGATCTTCTTTAAGGCTCTTTGCCGTTAAAAAGAGGAAAGGAATATCGTGATTGTGTTTGGTAATCTTTTCAGCGAGCTCAAATCCGTCCATTTTAGGCATCATCACATCTAAAATGCAAATAGTGGGCACCACTTTAAGGAAATGCTCCCAGGCTTCAACACCATCGCGGGCCAATGAAACTGCAAATCCTTGCATTTCCAGGTATTGAGCAAGAATATTACCCAGATCAGGGTCATCTTCAGCTAAAAGAATTCTGATTTTTTCCATGGATAGGCAGATTTATTGTGAATGTACTTCCTTTCCCGGGCCTGCTCGATACGTCGACGCTTCCGCCGTGAGCCAAAACAATTTGCTTTACATAAAACAAACCAAGGCCCAGGCCTTTAACTTTATGAACATTTCCGGTTGAAACCCGGTAGAATTTATCAAAAATATGTTTCTGATCCTCTTTCCCGATGCCAATACCATTATCGGTGACTGAGATACGCAACCGATCATCGCAACTGACTTCCAGGAGAACCTCGGGATCCTGCGTATTATACTTTACAGCATTGATCAGGAGATTGTGGAGAGCAACAGTTAACTGAACCTCATCGAGATACGCTGACTTTGTTTTAAAAGAAAACCTTTCCTCGAGTTTGCATGATTTTTCTTTGCACTCCCAACGAAAAGCTTCCACTAATCCCGAAAACATAGGTTCAAGCTCGAGCATACGTCGATCCAGCGAAAACTGTTTGCGCTCCCACATGCTGATTTCCAGCAGATGGTTAATCTGTTTGGTGAGTTGCCGGTTTTGACGTCCGATAACCGAAACTGTTTCCTTTGTTTTTGCCCGGTTGTCCAATATCTGATCATTTTCAAGAGTTCGTGTTGCTACCGATATGGTGGATAATGGTGTTTTGAGCTCGTGCGTCATATTATTTATGAAATCGGTTTTTAGCTGCGATAATCGCCTCTCTTCCATAAGGTTACGCATCGATAGCAGGAAGATAAAGCAAACAGCTATCAGGGCAACAAAAACGAAGATCAAACTACCGGCAATTTCCCGAAGGACAACTGCCTTTTTATTATTGAAATCCACATAATAGTCGATCCCGATTTCAAACCGGTCGGCATAATAAGAATAGTGATTTACGGGGATCAGTTTTTTATTAATATTAAGTGTATCAGGATATCGCATGGAGGAATCCTGAATTTTGTCAAAAACCCGAACCACTTTTTCGTTATCTGCCAATACCAGATTGGTTATACTGAAATTAGACTGAAATTCAGTTTCCACCTTCATATTTTTCAGGTATACTCGCAGGAGGCTGTCGAGTACCTGTTTCTGCACCAATATCTTATGGAAGCCAGAAAGTACCACCGCTTTAAACTTTGCTGTATCAGCAGCTTCAGGCTTATATAATGGCATCAGCTTTTGCGATTGGCGGTTCAAAAAATAAAAAGCAGTAGCCAGTCCGGGGTTATCGCCTCTTTTATCCAGTTTATCAATATAATCGAGCCCTTTTTGCAATATCTCGCGGTAGCGGAAATCGAATTTTTCAATCTCCAGATTATAAATCCGGGAAACCAAATAGATCTCAATACCCACAACAATAAGTATTGCGATGGCAGACAACAATAATATGGATATATTCTTTTTCATTATGCCGGAATAAAAATAGTTCAAATTCTTTTGCTAAAAACAGATTAACTCATCATTAACCCGGTATTAACGCTATCACCCTGAGCAGCATCGTACATTTGACACGGAAAACAACTTAAATTAAAAGAATATGAAAGTAAAAATCTCCATCTCGGTTCTGGTAATTATCCTGATCACCTCCCTGCTAACGGTGATGGGTCAGGAAGTATCAGATAAAAAAAAGCAGGAAGCTGACGCCAGGAAAAAAAAGGTACAGGTGGTCATCGTTAGTGATTCCATCAAAACCGAAAAAGATCTTCAAAAGATAATGGAAGAATCGCTGGCTGCTGAAGAAAAGGCGTTGAAAGCACAAAAAGACAATGGATATCTTGACAATAAGGAGTTCTACAAGAGGGCCGAAGAACTTCAGTTGTCGAAGAAGAAGCTTCAGGAGGAAATTGAGTCACAGTCAAACAATTGGGATAACAAAACGTTCTATTCCGTGCCCCCGCAAGTGCATTTTCAATTTAAGGATCGTGGAACTCCCAATGTTTACAGCATGGTTACCGGCGACCGCGAGAATACCTCACTAAGCATCAGCAAAACACTGGAGGATGTTACTTTTTCAACCAACTTTTATTATGATGTTAAAAAAGAATCCTCGACGGTAAGTTTCTTTGTCAACGGCACTTTGAAGGCCGGTGAATTGACCATTATTCTAAAAAAACCGGATGATACCGCTTTTCAGGAAATTACCATCTCCCCATTAGCCGATGTGAATTGGAACCAAACGTTTAGCTGGGACGACAACGAATCGGACGAATACATTGGCAAGTGGACCATTTCTATATCGGCGGCAAAGGCTAATGGGAATTATAGGGTGCAGGTGAACTCGAGATGACTTGAAGGGTAAAGGGTTAATGGTAAAGGGTTAAGTAAGGGGGAAGATTTAAGGGTTAAGTAAGGGGGAAGGGTGAAGGGGGAAGGGTTAAGGAAGGATGAAGTAGGGCGATCGTTGGGGTCGCCCTTAATGTTATATAATATATTACCTAACCATTTCTATATTTGTGGGACAAAATTCAAATTCATGAAAACAAACCGAGTGTTGATAATGATGGCAGCAGCCATGCTATTTGTTTTACAGGTAAAAGCTCAGCACGATCCTGTTGAGAGGGGATTGAGCTCGATAACCAAAGAAGCTATTAAGGGGCAACTGGATTTTTTAGCATCCGATTGGACCGAAGGGCGTGAAACTTCTACAAAAGGCGAATTCATGGCCGGGGATTTTATTGCTTCCGTTTTTCAGATTTACGGTGTACAGCCGGCTGGAGATATGGCTGCCGGTGCCGGTTTCAGTATGGATCAGATTTATTTATATATGTCGGGTGAGCGCCCAAAAATGACTCCGCCTGCCCGCACCTATTTTCAGAATATCCCATTCGTTCAAACCCTTTCCGGCGAATCTTCGATGGAACTGATCACGGCAACGGGTTCTATTGAACGTAAATATCTACTAACCAAGGGGAACGATTTTATGGTATGGGGATCGGAAAACGGTCAGGAAATTACCGCTCCGATTGTATTTATTGGTTATGGGTACAAAAATGACTCCATCGGGTACGATGATTTTAAAGGGATCGATGTAAAAGGCAAGATCGTACTGCGCATCAATGGATTGCCTGGAATGAAAGACACGCTCTCGGTGGCTTATAAAAAATTAAATCTCAAAAACCGGGAGGTGATATACCGGACTTATGATCTAAAAGATAAGCTGTTAAGGGACCATGAGGTTGCCGGCGTTATTGATTATCCGGGATACCCGATGGGCTCACCAGCCAATTATCCTTTCAGGTTTAACACTAAAACTTATGAAGGGGATAAAAGATTAAATTCCGGATCGCTGAATATCAGTTTACCCGTTGATACCCTTGCATCATCTGTTTTAAATATCTCAGTATCGCCAAAAGTGGTTACCGAAATCATGAACGGTGCCGGCGTTAATATTAAAGAATTTGAAGACAATGCGGCAACCAAATTGAAGCCGGGATCGAAAGAGCTTAAAGGCAAAACCATTCGTTTAAAGAATTCAGTTACCACTCAAAC
>CAIXKO010000059.1 GCA_903919925.1 uncultured Bacteroidota bacterium
ATGGCAAAGGACCGCACGGCCCAAATGTATTTCGTTTATATGCAATGCGGATTGTACAACAAGTGGTTAAACCGTTATCCGGTGGCCAGGGTGATGTCGCCGCTTAATTTGTGATGGGACAAGCCCCTTGCATCATTTTTTACGGTTAATCAGATATACACCCATCAGGATCAGGGCCATACATGCACCGTGTGCCATCGTAATTGTTTCGCCATCCAGAATTCCCCAGCCTACGGCAAAAATTGGTATAATATAGGTAACCGATGAGGCAAAAACGGCTGATGTATAGCGTATCAGATTGTTCATCAATGGAATGGTAAGAGCGGTTCCAATGATTCCCAACGTAATGAGGGCAGCCAGATGCAAAGGCCAGGACGGATTTTGAAATACCGGATGAAAATCGGTCGTTAACAGGATGATGAACGCCGGTGGCCAAAGAAAAATAAACGATAATGAGGTTATTTGAATGCCGGTGAGGTGGGAGAGGCTGGATTTGATGACGTTAACACTGGTTCCATAAAGTAGGGTGGCTAGCACAATAAACAATGCGTACGGATTGATGTCCCTGATAGCGTCTCCTTTCCCGATGGATATCAGCCAAACAGCACCCGATAAACCCAAAATGATCCCGGGCACCTGCATCCATCCGGTTTTGGTTTTGAAAAACAGTATCCCGGTGATCAAGGCAAAAACCGGAGTGAGTGAATTCAGCATCCCGGCAAGTGAGCTGTCGATGCGCGTTTGTGCCAGCGTGAAAAGAAAGGCAGGAATAAAACTCCCAAAGAATCCTGCAACCAAAAGCCCCGGTATGTCTTTCTTCCTGAAGAATTTAAGATTTTTAAAGGATACAGGAAGCAAAATAGTGGAGGCCATTAAAATCCGTATGGCAGCTGCCTGGTTTGGCGAGAAACTTTTTAGCCCGGTTTTCATCAGGATAAATGAACTTCCCCAAATCATGGCCAACAGCAAAATAACTGAAAACTGAAACCGGCGCTTTTCCCAGATCATGAACAAAAATTATTCAGGTAAAGAAAGTAATAAATCGCTTTACCCGACACCAATTCTTTTTTTCAATGATTGTTTACGGATTTTGTGATCTCAATCCGGTTAATCCCCGTGATCAGGCTTATTTGGCTTGTTTCCGGTTCTGTTTCTTTTCCATTAACCACAACCTGTGAATTGGCCGAAGGCACCAGATAAAAATCAGCCTTCATATTCTTTGGCAACCTGATGATATAGAACTCCTTGCTGTTGTTTTTCCATTGATATTCACACTCGATACCGCCCCGGTTGGTTGGAACCTTTATTTTACTATAGGTAAGGTTACCTAATTGCGGCCTGATTGCTGCCCTGGCAAATCCCGGTTCGGCCGGGGTTATGCCCCAAAGGCAGCGGGTGATAATGTTGGCCGGAGCCGCTCCCCAGGCATGGTTCCAATCGGAATTGGGCTTGAACTTCATATCCCATGCTTCCATGGCAATGGTGGACCCCGACCGGATCATGTTCCACCAACTTCTTTCGCCGGTTGATGTAAGGAGGTAAAGTGCATAAGGTGATTCACCGGCTGTATACAACCCTTCGAGCAGGTATTGTGCAGCGTATACACTGCATGCCATCTCCTTCGATTTTATCAGGGAGATCACACTTTGCTTGAATTCATCGGGTACCAATCCAAATGCTAATGGAAATAAATTGGCATGAAGGGAGGAATGCTGCGATCCTTCACCATCCAGGTAAATTCCCTTTTCCTTATCCAATAGTTTATTGTTGAAAGCCAATTTTACCAATAACGATTTTTGGCTATATAATGTGGAGTCATTTTGCTTTCCGAGATAACCGGCAATCTGCGACATCAATACTAAATTCCGGTAATAAAAAGCATTAACTACTGTGTTGATATCAACCATCTGATAACCATCGCGTTCGCCTTCAGGCCAGTCCACAATATCCCGGATTCGCTGGTTTTTATCTGAAAAACCCAGGTTACCGATAATTTCATCGGTTAGTTTTCCTGTTTTTGTGCTGATGAGTCCGTCTTCACGTTCCAAACTAATTAAAGTTTTGTTTTTCAGCGCTTCATAATGTTTGGTGATGGGCCCCTTATCCGCCGTATACAAATAATCGTTATAGAAAAGCAAAACGGTATGCAAAATCCATTCAGTTGGCCAGGTGGGGTGGGTGATGAAATACTCATTGGTTTGCCTGGCCATGGCATATTCATTGTCAACTGCGTAATGACTTAATTGATTGATTAATGCATCGGCCTCATACGGAATTCTTTCGCGGTCGCCATCAATATAGAGCCCACTAAAACTGGTGGCCTTGATTGTGTATTTGCAAAGATCCCAAACCTGATTAAGAACCTGATCAGAGCTGATAAATTCACTGGCCTCATCCTTGAACCGGAAATGATAA
>CAIXKO010000060.1 GCA_903919925.1 uncultured Bacteroidota bacterium
CGGTCAGTTTTTCCGCTACCATACCTTGCAGGAAAAACATGAAATTGTTGTATTGCCACTTTTCGCGCACTCCCACCGAGGGCTCCATATAAGGTATACGCTGCAAAATGCTATCGCGCGATTCGGTGGAAAACAGGTACCAGCTGTAATCATGGCGTGGTAAACCGGTTCGGTGACACATCATATCACGCAAAGTGATTTTGTTATTCATTTCATCATTAAAAAATTTCAGCTGAGGAAGATATTCCCTCACCGGCTTATCGTATTCCACCTGACCATCTTTATTCAGCATCCCGATAATTGTTGCTGTGAATGCTTTGGTGCAGCTACCAATTGCAAACTGAGTGTTTGGTGTAGCCGGCAGCTTTTTTTCGAGATCCCGGTAACCGAAACCTTTCGACCAGACCACCTTATTTTTTTCAACCACAGCAACAGCAAAACCCGGGGCCTTCCACTCTTTGAGCACACGGGCCATAGTGGTATCCAATCCGGCAAACCGGGTATCAGGTGTATTGGCACCTTTTTTTGATGATTGGGCAAATGACGCCAGGCTCATCACAACCATAAGTAGACAGGTTATTTTTTTCATAAACAAAAATTTAGCTCGAAAATATTAGTTCTTCTGGCTATTGCCACGCGCCAAAGAGGCCCAGATTCCAACCAGACTTAATCCGATAAAAATAGCAAATGTGATGGATACAGAATGCAGAAAAGCATCCTGATTCGATAAGGATATCCGTTCCTTTCCGATGAAAATGTGTATGACCAGTGTAGCGATTCCCATACTCACCATTTGGCCGGTCATCCGCATGGTAGCTACAGTGGCAGAAGCGGTGCCGAGGAATTTTTTCGCTACTGAGCTCATTACGGCATTGGTATTGGGTGATGAGAAAAGACCGAATCCGATACCCAGCAGAATAAGGCTCAATATCAGGTAGGAATTGGATGTAGAGGAATTCAATGGCAAAAGTAGAACCAGGCCGATGGCGATAACGCCCATTCCTATTGATGATAAGATGCGGGGCTGGTATTTATCAGACAATTTGCCGGAAAAAGAAGCCACAATTGCCATCATGATCGGTTGGGCAATCAGGATAATACCGGCATCACGCGGTGATAATCCCTTGATATATTGAAGATAAAGGCTGAGCACAAAAGTAACGGCAAAAGTAGTGGCATAGTTGATGAGGGCGGCCAGGTTGGATAGGGCAAAAAGCCGGTTGCCAAAAAACAGCTGCATATTGAAAACCGGAAATGGAGTTTTGAGTTCCACCCGCCAAAATAGCAGCAGCCCCATTGCGCCGAACAATACCAGCCCAAATGCCAATGGATCGGGCAACCTTGAAAATCCATACATAAACGCCGACATGGATAGCAGGTAGATTATCGAGCCTGAATAATCAAACTTTTCATTTTTTGCTTCAGCCCAATCCGTTTGGATCACTAATCTGGCGGCCATTGCCACAAAAATTCCGAAGGGTATGGTAACAATAAAAATGCTCTGCCACCCGAAAGTCTGGGTAAGTATTCCACCCAGAACAGGTGCCGCCGATAAGCCCAGATAAACCGCTGTAACATTGATGCCTATTGCTTTCCCGCGCTGATTTGGCGGGAACACTGCCGTAATTATCGCCATGTTGGTTCCAAACATCATTGCACTCCCGATTCCCTGTAAAACCCTGAAAATAATTAGCATGGTAGAATCCTTGGCAATGGCACAAAGAAGGGATGCTGTGGCTACAATGATATTCCCCAGGACAAACACCTTGACCCTGCCAATCAAATCGGCCAGTTTACCCAGCGGTACCAAAAAAACAGCCGAAGCCAGGAGGTAGGCCATCGATACCCAGCTCATGGTAACGGCATTCATCCCAAAATCCCTGCTGATACTGGGTAAAGCTATATTCACCGACGAGCCCAGAAAAGGGGCCACAAAGGAGCTGATCATCATCAGTGACAGGATGAAATTCTTTTTCTTTTGTATTTCCTGTTGATCCATGTTAATTTAAATATTAGAAAACAATCTGTTCATAGATCTGTTTAAGTTTGCACGCCAAAAATAGGTTTTTCAAATCAATGAAAACGATCATAGAAGCTAAGGGGTTAACCAAGGTTTATCCCGGGGGAATTGTTGCCGTTGATAATGTTAGTTTCTCGGTAAAAGAAGGGGAGATCTTTGGTTTTTTGGGTCCTAACGGAGCAGGAAAATCAACCACCATTGCGCTGCTCACCACTCTGCTGAGCCCCACCAAAGGTACTGCCACCATCAATGGCATCGATATTACCAAACATGCATACCAGGCCAGGCTGGAACTGGGTTTTGTTTCGCAGGATCTGGCCGTTGAAGATGCACTTACCGGCTATGATAATCTCAGGCTTCAGGCAGGATTTTATCATCTTACCCGTACTGAAACCCGCGATAGGATTGCGGAGGTGCTGAAAATGGTTGACCTCACCGCTCGGGCAAAAGATAAGGTTGAAACTTATTCAGGCGGAATGCGGAAAAGACTCGATATCGCCTGCGGGCTGATCCATCGTCCCAGAATACTATTTCTTGATGAACCCACCCTGGGACTGGATATTCAAACCCGCCGTGAAATCTGGAAATATGTTAACCATTTGCGGGAAGAGATCAGGATGACGATCTTTTTAACCACGCATTATATGGATGAGGCAGATTCACTGTGCGACCGGATTGCCATTATCGACCGTGGAGTGATTAAAACACTGGACACCCCGATATCATTGAAAGAAGCGTTGAAAAGCGAAATCGAGAACCCAACGCTCGATGATGTTTTCCTGCATCATACCGGAAAGGAAATGAGGGAAGATGTTACCAGTAAGGAGCAGGCATTCAAATCACGTATGATTATCAGGAGGGCCAGAGGATGAGTATAAAGCTTTTATTATCGGATATATACTGGGTTTTTTGGCGCGAAATAAAGAAGTTCGCCCAGCAAAAAGCCCGTTTGATGATGGTGGTTATTCAGCCACTTATCTGGTTGGTACTGATGGGTAATTCCATGTCGGGATTAACCCGGAACCCTCAGGCGGCACAGATGCTGGGCACAGGAAATTACCTCGATTTTATGACCCCGGGAATTATGATCATGACCGCACTTTTTGGAGGGGTGTTTGGTGGAACCACTATCATTTGGGACCGCCGCACCGGCTACCTGAACAAGATGCTGGCCGCACCGATTTACCGGGCCGCCATCCCGCTGGGTAAACTATTGTCGATTGCTGTTCAAACGATTCTGCAAGCCCTGATCATCGTGATTATCGCCCTTTTTCTCGGGGTTCATTTTAAAACCGGATTCCCGGGGGTTCTGGCTTTACTCTTCATTTCCGGGATGTTCGGAATTATTATGGGCGGGATATCCCTTTCACTTTCCTCCAGAATTAAATCGATGGAAACCCTGATGGCGGTGTCCAACTTTTTGACCATGCCCCTGATGTTTACCAGCAATGCCATGTTTCCAACCACCGCGATGCCTGCATGGCTCAAGGCTATTGCGCTGGGCAACCCTGTTTCTTATGCCGTTCATGCCATGCGCACCATATCTACACAAGGCTGGATCTGGAACGATATCTGGCCCGCCATGGCTGCCTTGACAGGAATTATGGTGGTTATTGTTGCCCTTGCCATCCGGTTGTTTTCAAAGTCGGTAAACTAAAACCGGCTGCGTTTCTAATCCTGCTTCGAAGGGTTTGTACCCGTTGGGTAGGTAAGTACTCCGGGATGAGATACTTTCATCATAAATCCATCCAATGGGTTCATTGCGGATAATTCTCCAAACCATCCGTAACCGGTATAATACGTGCTTGAAACGCTTTGGTTTTTCAGGTAATCGCCTTCAACCGGATTAATACCCAATAATGCACTGACAATTGCCTGAGCAGATTGCGGGAGATACCCGATCCAGTTCCAGCCTGCATTGATTGTTATCGGACGGGCTTGAGGATCAATCGGGAAACCCTCATAAACAAGCTCAACGCCTGCAGCCAATTTAATTTTATACATCTCGCGGGGATCAAGGCTGGTAAGTTCCCCAAACCACCCGGTTCCGGTATAATAAGTGGCGGACAAAGTAAGATTCTTTATATAGTCTCCATTGGAAAAAGATATCGAGCTAAACACCTGATCGATTGTCATCACGGGATTTTCAACATTGATGCTAAACCAGGTCCAACCTGCCGATAAAGTTTTGGTTATCAGCACAGCCGGAGGATCTGGTGTGAAAATAGCCTCATAACTTCCGGCAAATTCGTAGGTGCTGGCGCAGGTATTTACGGCATCCCAATTGACTGACCAGGTCATCATGCCCCTGAGATCAGGGTAACCACCAGATTGCGATAAAACATAAGTGCCTGGCTTAGGTCCGTCGCCCCGCAAATAATCGATGGCTTTTTTTACAATATCCGGAGTTACGTAACCCCCTGAGGCTGCATTGGGACAAGCGGGCAATCCAATGGCTACTTTGCTGGCAGGAATTCCAGCAAATAATCCGCCAGTCGTATTAAATCCATGTATGGTGGCATCGGTCATGGCAACAATAAAGTCGGCAGTACCCTCAAAATACTCCCCGCCATCTAATCCCCACATCGATCCACTGTTATAAAGCTGAACATGAAGAATATCGATTGAATCCCTTAAAGAGTTTATTATCGGTAGATACCCGCCCCTGGATCCGAAATCGTTTTTTTGTCCGCCCTGAACATCCACCGTTTGCGGCGCCATGGTCAGATAAAGCTTTTTTAAATGGGTTGTCCGGTAATTAGTCATAATTAATTTGATCGCATCAATCAGATTGATCATCGCAACATTTGCGGGCGCAGCAATCGTTCCGCTGCCAATTACAATGGATGTACCCGATTCAATATCGATATCGATTCCATCAAATCCGTAAGTATTTATGATCGTATTTATGGAACTGACAAATGCATCTCTTTTCGCGGTAGTTCCCAGGCTGATGCTGGTGGTAGCACCACCAATACTAATTAAAACCTTTTTCCCCTGACTCTGCAATAATTGCACTTTGGATTTGAAAACAGCTGCAGTAACCACTTCAGGAATAAAAACCATATTCATATTTGTAGCGGATGTTGCCATCGCAAACCCCACGATGATAACGTTATATCGATTATCGCAAGCCTCCAGCCCCAAATAAGGGCAATCTGCATCATCCCAGTTTTGCCAGTACCCTATTAAAGCAGGATTTGGATTTTGGGCCCATGCAATTAATCCGGATAAATAAAATAGTATAAAAAACAATATTGTTTTAATTGCATTCATTCCATTCGTGATTTCTTTAGATGCGGTAATTTTAATAAGAAGTGAACAAGGTAACAATATCATTCTTCTTTTCCTGGTATTTATTTACTTTGTATTTACCAAACCAAACATCATGAAAACGATTAAAACCATCCTGTTCTTTGGAATTCTAATTGTAAATCTAATTAGTTCACCTTCTTTTTCGCAAAGCACCACGGAAAAGGAAAACACGCTGAAAACTGCTAAATTACTGCAATCCCGTTTAGATTCGGTTACTACAAAACAGTTGATACCCGGAGCAACCTTATCGGTGAGATTTAAAGATGGAACCAAAATATCATTGGCTTCAGGCCTCTCGGATGTTGAGAATAAAACCCCAATGAAGCCTGATGCGGTCATGTTTTCGGGAAGTGTGGGAAAAACATATGTGGCTGCCGTGGTCCTGAAGCTTTATGAAAAAGGATTGATTGATTTGAAAGCAAAAGCAACTGATTATCTAAAAGATGAACCCTGGTTTTTAAAAATTCCAAATGCCGCCGATATTACCGTGGAAATGTTGCTGAACCACACCGCGGGTGTTCCCGAGTATGTGTATCACACCGAGGTTTGGCAGGCTATGAAGGATAATCCCGATAAAGTATGGACGGTAGAGGAGCGGCTATCGTTTGTTTACGCCGATCCCCCGTCAAATGCACCGGGAAAAGGGTGGGCCTACGCCGATTCGCATTATCTGGTTTTAGGCCTGATCATTGAAAAAATAACTGGCAAAACCTATTATGATGTGTTACGGGATTATATACTCAAGCCCTGCAAGCTTAAACAAACGGTGCCATCCGATAAACGTACCATTCCGGGCCTGATACCCGGATATACCGGGATGCCTGAGCAATTCCTTCTCCCCCGTAAAATGCTCAACAATAATCTGTTTGCATTCAATCCCCAGATGGAGTGGACCGGGGGCGGTTTAGCCACCACGGTTTCCGATCTTACCTTATGGGCCACTCAGCTGTACGGTGGGGATGTTCTGAAACCTGAATCAAAAAAGCTCATGTTTACCCCGGCCCCGTTCAAAACCATCCTCCCCGAAGGTGCCGGTTACGGCTTGGGATGTTTCATTGGCAAAACCAATGGAAGATTATATTATGGCCACTCCGGATTCATGCCGGGTTACATCACTATTGTTCAGTATATTCCTGAATATGGAATTTCCATTGCCTTTCAGTTTAACACCGATGGACCGGAGCGGGGCTTTTCGCCGGATCGTTTTTTTAATGTATTAAAGAAGGTGGTGTTGGAAAATATGGTGAAGTAGTGACTGTGTTTTGAGGATTTGTCAGGACTAAGTCAGCGGAATTATAAATTGGACTCCGATTTTCTCATAAACTCCTTAAATTGTGCTCTCGTATCCCGAACTAAAACAAGAGCATGACCAACGACCAGCTAAAAAAACTTCAGAACGACCTTTGGGCATCTGCCAATTCTCTCAGAGCCTATGGTGGTATGACCGCTGCCAATTATGCGGTACCGGTTTTAGGATTGATTTTCCTCCGGTTTGCCGACAATAAATACAGCCAATTCGAACCTGATATCATCAAGGAACTGGAAGAAGATAAAGGCACCCGCCGTGAACGCTCAATTGAGTCTATCGCCATTGACAAGTGCGGATTTTATTTACCTGATTATGCCCGATATGATTACCTTTTAAAATTGCCCGGTGAACAAAAGCTGGCTGAAGCCTTACGGGCTGCAATGGAGGGTATTGAGCAGTATCAGGATGAAAAATTCAAAGACGTTTTACCCAAAGAAGCTTATTTCGATATCGAGAAAAAGAAAGCTGATATTTTGCCTCAATTGCTCAAAACGTTTTCAGATATACCCAAGGATGCAACAGGCGACATCTTCGGTAAGATCTACGAATTTTTTCTGGGGGAATTCGCAATGTCCGAAGGGCAAAAAGGGGGTGAGTTTTTTACACCAACCTCAGTGGTACGCTTTATTGTTGAAGTGATTGAACCCTTTGCCGGTAAAATTTTCGACCCGGCTTGCGGTTCAGGTGGTATGTTTGTTCAAAGCGCCAAGTTTATTAAAGAAGCAAATCATGACCTCAGCGATATTTATGTTTGTGGACAAGAGAATATAGGTCAAACAGTTCGCTTAGCCAAGATGAATCTAATGGTAAACAACATCCGCGGCGAAATAGCGGAAGTGAACTCGTATAAAAGCGATCCTTTTGTAAGCCTCAGCAAGTTCGATTTTGTTATGGCTAATCCTCCTTTTAATGTGAAATCCGTAAAAGAAAGTGACGTAATAAACGATGAGCGTTTTTATAAATACGGGCTCCCTAAAAACAAAGGAAAAAATACTGAAGATAGTATAACCGATGCCAATTACCTGTGGGTTTCACTGTTTGCAACTTCGCTTAACGACAAGGGCAGAGCAGGTTTTGTTATGCCCAACTCAGCTTCTGATGCCGGTAATTCGGAATACGATATACGCAGGAAAATGGTGGACAGCGGTATGGTGGATTGCATGGTTTCCATGCCTTCCAATATGTTTTTTACCGTCACTCTGCCGGCAACCCTGTGGTTTCTGGATAAGCAAAAGATGGGTACTGACCGAATGGATAAGATCCTGTTTCTGGATGCCCGCAATACCTATCACCAGATAAACAGGGCCCAGCGGGAATGGAAAGAGGAACAGATACAAAATCTGGCCGCTATTGTGCGGTTGTACCGGGGCGAAACCGACCGTTACCTGGAACTGGTCAGCCATTATATCGGCCACGCAGAGGAAGCCATCGAAAAGCTGCCAGCCGCTTTTGATAACCTGCAAACGAAGTTGCAAAATAGTCTGGCAAGTTTAAGGCAATATGCAGCCAGCAGCACAACCAAACGTAAACCCGAAGAACAAGCGAAACTGGACCCAAGCGGATTATTGCAAAAACTCAATGATTTTGGGATGCCGGAATCATCCTTGCCAAACTTCACAGGCCAGTCCACTACCCTGTCCCTGAGCGAAGCCGAAGCGACAACTAACGATCCATCCGTCGGGCAAGTCAACATCAGTCAACTGGCCTTCACCGAAACCTTAACCGCTCATATTGCCCTTTTAAAGGATCTCGATGCCAAAATTAAAACCAGCAAAGATGCCATTACCGAAATCTGGACCGAAGCTGATAAACTCCTGAAGCTGAAAGCCGATAAAAACTGGTCTGAGCTGGAACTGAGTAACCTGGCCAAAAACCTCGACGAATTGCATCAAAACTGGAAAAATGCTACCGCCCAGGTAACTTATTGGCACTCCAATATCCACTGGCTCCAAAGCCGTTTCCCCAATGCAACCTATCGCGATGTTGTTGGCTTATGCAAAGTTGCTGATAAGGTGGAATATGCTGTGGAACAGGACTATTCGTTGAATGCGGGGAGGTATGTGGGCATTGAAATTACCGACGACGATATAAGTCCGGAAAATTTTAAAAATATAATATCGGAAAAATATTCGGAATTTGAAAAATTATCGGGTAATGCTTCTTCTCTGGAAATACAAATAAAAGAAAATTTAAAATCTCTGTTTGTATGATTGAGGAAGTTAGATTAGAGGATTTAGTTACCTTACAAAGAGGTTTCGATATTACCGAAAAGGTGCAAAAAGCCGGTTCAGTTCCTGTGATATCCTCAGGCGGTATTTCAAGTTATCATAGCGAATTTAAAGTAAACGGGCCAGGAGTTGTTATTGGAAGGAAAGGAACTTTAGGGAAAGTTTTCTATACTTCCGAGAATTACTGGCCTCATGATACTTCTTTATGGGTTAAAGATTTTAAGGGCAATGATCCCAGATTCATTTATTATCTTTTGCAGGTTCTCCATTTTGAGAGGTTTGATGCGGGTGCAGCCAATCCCACGTTAAACAGAAATCATATTCATTCCTTAAAATTAAAAGTGCCCAGGAAAGAATATCGCACCCAAATCGCCTCCATCCTCTCCGCCTACGATGAGCTCATCGACAACAACAAGCAACGTATCAAGCTATTGGAAGAAATGGCCGAAGAGATTTACAAGGAATGGTTTGTGCGGATGCGGTTTCCGGGATATGAAACTTGTACCTTTCATAATATTGAAGGTGAAGTGGTGCCATTTGGGACAGTTGGGGCACTGCCGGAGGGATGGGTGAATATGCCACTTAGCACAATTGTTGAAATAAAAAAAGGCAAAAATATTACAGAACAAACAATAGTTGAAGGTAACATTCCTGTTGTTGCAGGAGGTTTATCACCTGCTTATTTCCATAATGTACCGAACACGGTTTCTCCAACTATCACAATTAGTGCTTCAGGTGCTAATGCTGGATTTGTAAACATCTATTATGAAGATGTCTGGGCTTCAGATTGTTCATTTGTTGACACTAAAGCCACGAAATATATTTTCTTCTTTTACTTGCTATTGACCAACCGCCAAAAAGAAATCTTTTTCTTGCAAAAGGGTTCTGCACAACCCCATGTTTATCCTAGGGATATAATGTCATTGAAAATGATGATACCTTCAAATCAATTAATTCAGAATTTTGAGCAAAATATTACACCCTTTTTTGAAGAAACAAAAACCCTCTCTCAGAAAAACCTCCTCCTCCAGCAAACCCGCGATCTACTTCTACCCCGCCTGATCAGCGGCAAGTTAAGCGTGGAGCATTTATTGGAAGAAAATGCACCTTTACGGATATCGGCTGAGCCAGAACCTGTTGACCATGCAAAGAAATCATCCAATAATAACTCAAGTGATGGATAAAATTGAAAAAAGTTCTGTCCCACTGGTTTCCGAAATAAAGCAACTGATTGAAGGCAGCCGGCAACGTGTGGTCATTGCCATAAATTCCGAAATTACCCTTCTCTATTGGAATATCGGTAAACACATCCGGAAATATTTACTGACCAAGGGCAGAGCCGATTATGGGAAAGAGATTTTGCCGACAGTGTCTGCAAAATTGGTAACTGCTTATGGGAAAGGGTTCAGCGAACGTAATCTTGCCAACATGATCAAATTTAATGAGTTGTTTCCTGATGAAGCAATTTTGCAGACAGTGTCTGCAAAATTGAGCTGGAGCCACTTTGTCGAACTCATGGGCATAAAAGACAGTATCCAACGGGAGTTCTATTATTCATTATGCCTATTTGAGAAATGGAGCGTAAGGCAACTTGGCGAAAAAATTGACTCCATGCTGTTTGAGCGAACGCTTATGTCTGTTCAACCCGAAGAAAACATCAGGAAAGAACTTCAAAACATTGCTCAAACCACTGATATAAACCCTGACCTGGTTTTTAAGAACAGTTATGTGTTAGACTTCCTGAACCTGCCCCATCGATATTCCGAAAGTGAATTGGAGCAGGCCCTGATTGATCATTTACAGGAGTTTATCCTTGAATTAGGAACCGGGTTTGCCTTTGTCGAGCGACAAAAAAGAATCAGCATAGATACTACCGATTATCACCTGGACTTACTCTTTTACCATCGGAAGCTAAGGCGTTTAGTAGCCATCGATTTAAAATTAGGGAAATTCAAGCCCGGATACAAAGCTCAAATGGAACTCTATTTGCGATGGCTTGAGCGGTATGAAATGCAGCCCGGGGAGGAAAAACCCATCGGATTATTGCTCTGCAGCGAAGGCAACACGGAGCATATCGAGCTATTGATGCTCGATGAAAAGGAAATAAAAGTGGCTCAGTACCTTACGGAATTGCCTTCTAAACAATGGTTTGCCGACAAACTGCATCGGTCCCTTGAAATTGCCAGAATGAACCAGGAAAAATAAGTCATGGCTTATCTCAACGAATCCCATATTGAAGTAGCCGACATTAATTTCTTCGTGGAAGAGTTGGGCTACACCTTTATCAATGCATCTGAAAAAGAACTGCTGGGCAGGAAGAGTCTCAAAGAAGTGGTTCTGAACGACAGATTGCTTAGTTGTCTGCGGAAATTGAACGAAAATATTCCGGAGGCCAGTTTAGTTTATGCAATCGGTGAACTCACCAAAAGCCGGGTCAACATGGATTCGGTTCCCGCAAACAAAGAGGTGTATGAACTCATTAAAAACGGGGTGCAGGTATCCTACAAAAATGAGCAGGGAAAAGAGGAAAATGATTATGTGAGAATCATTGATTTCAGCCCCGATAATGCAAATGATTTTCTATTGGTTTCGCAATTAAGCATCGAATATCTGCAAATACAGAACATTACACGCCGGCCCGATCTGCTGCTGTATGTTAATGGGTTACCATTGGTGATGATTGAGCTTAAGAATGCAACCGAAAAGGTAAAGACCGGCTATGATAAGAATCTGCAGGATTATCTGCGTGATATCCCTCAATTATTTCGGTACAATTTATTTGTATGCATTTCAAACGGCATACAAACAAGGGTGGGCAGTTTTAATGCACCCTGGGGGCATTTTTTCACTTGGCTGAAACTGGAAGATGCAGCAATTAACAACGATCAGCCAACTAAGGATGAGATAGAAAAGGAAAGCGAACAAACGGGTGAACACCTTAGTCTCAAGATTTTCGGAGAAGGATTGTGCAAGAAGAATAATTTGATCGACTACTTTGAGAATTTTGTTTTGTATCACAAAAACAATGTCAAGATTATTGCTAAAAACCACCAATTTCTGGGTGTGAATAATGCGGTGATTGCCGTGCAGAACAAAGAGAATAACAAAGGAAAACTAGGCGTATTCTGGCATACGCAAGGTTCAGGAAAGTCCTATTCAATGATTTTCTTCTCCAGAAAGATTCACCGGAAAATTACCGGGAATTGGTCATTCCTGATCATAACAGATCGCAAGGATCTGGATCGTCAGATTTATCGGAATTTCCTCGAAACTGAAACTATCGTCGAAACCAAAGATCAAAAAGAGAATTATTTCAGACCGGCCGATAAGGATAAAATAAAAGAGTATCTGCAATCAAACCGATCTTTTGTTTTCACACTCATTTACAAGTTCGGAATTGAAAGCGGTAAAACCTATCAGCAACTGACCGACCGGAGCGACTGGATCGTAATGGTGGATGAGGCACATCGTACTCAGTATAAGAGCCTGGCAGAGAATATGAGGATTGGATTGCCCAATGCACAATACATCGCATTTACAGGCACTCCGCTGTTTAGGGATGAACTCACCATGGACTGGTTTGGTCCTGGTCTATCAGAGTATAATTTTTTGCAAAGTATTGAGGATGGGGCCACGGTACCTCTGTATTATAAAAAGAATGTTCCTACGGTTGTTAACCAAAATCCAGATTTGATTGAAAGTGCTGTGGCTATTCTGGATGATGAAAATCTAACGGAGGAACAAAGGAAGAAATTGGATAAAGAGTATTCCACCCTGCTCCATGTGGTGAGGAGAGACGACCGTCTGGAGGAAATAGCCAGACACATTGTTCAACACTTTCCCTACCGGTTAGATGTATTGGATGATGAAGGTCGGAGAAAGCCCATGAAAGCGATGGTCATCAGCATCGATAAATTCACAGCGGTAAAGATGTTTGATAAAGTTCAACACCATCTGAAAGAGGAAATAAAAGAGCTTCGGAAAAAGATTTCAGTTGAAAGAAATCCGGAAACAAAGTCCAGGTATGAAAGAGCTGTTGCTTTTATGCTGGAAACAAAAATGGCTGTTGTGGTCAGTCAGGAAGGGAGTGACAAGGAGGAGGAGAAGGTTTTTAGTGATGCTGGTCTTAATATCAAACCTCATAGAACATTAATGGATTATAATCCTGATGATGACGGGAGGAATATTGAAGATTATTTTAAAGATGAGAACAATAAATATCGCATCGTATTTGTAACAGCTATGTGGATGACCGGCTTTGATGCACCTGCTGTATCCACATTATATCTCGATAAGCCTTTACAGAATCACACGTTAATGCAGGCGATTGCCCGTGCGAACCGGGTGATTGAAGGCAAAAAAAACGGGTTGGTAGTTGACTATTTCGGTGTTTTCCGGAATCTGAAGAAAGCATTGGCTTTGTATGCTGAGGGTGGAAAAGGGAAAAATCCGCCGGAAGATGCAGATGATGAATATCCGGCAAAAGAGTTTGAAGAGTTGCTAGCCTTGCTGGAGGAGGTTATCGCTGAGGCTAAATTGTATTGCAAAGGGTTGGGTGCTGATATCGACCAAATTCTGAATCTTGGAGAAAAGGGATTTAAAAACATTGAGCTGTTTCGGGATTATGCCGATCTCATTTTGGTTAAAGATGAATACAGGAAGCAGCTGGGATTGTATGTCAACACCATCGTTTCCTTGTATGATTCTGCAAAACCGGAGGTGTTTGACCTGCCTTTGATCAAAATGGGCAGGGATGTTTTCCAGTATCTGAAAGATGTTGTGGACAGGAAGACAGACCAGGATGAGGCAGTTGAAAGAGCAAAAAAGAAAATCGATGAATTACTGGATACCAGCATTTTAGGTCAAGGTGATTTAGTCAGCGACCCAAAGGTGGATTATATACTTGATACATCAAAACAAATAGACTTAAGCAAATTGGATTTTGCCGGGTTAAGGGCAGAATTCCCTGAAAAGAAGCATAAGAATATCCAATTTGCAGACCTCAGGGAATTCCTGGAGATCAAGCTCAGGCAAATGTTGGCTCAGAATAAAACCAGGGCTTCCTTTTTATGCAATTTCCAGAAGATTATTGATGATTACAATTCCGGTAGTAAATCTATTGAGGAGGCTTATGAGGAATTGCTGAAACAAGCGGAAGCGATGAATGAAGAGCAGCAAAGAGCTGCAAAAAATGAGATGACTGAGGCAGAACAGGAGCTGTTTGATCTGCTAAAAAAAGAAAAGCTCACACAGGAGGAGGAGAAAAGTGTAAAACTTGCTGCCAAAGCTTTGCTCGAAAAACTTTTTGATGCAAGAAATAAATTACTAATTCAGGAATGGCATAAAGAAAAAGCCACCCAGGAAAAAGTCAAAAGAGCCATCCAAATCGTTCTCGGCGAGTTCCTGCCCGAGAGCAGCTATGATAGAATGGTTTTCTCCCAGAAAGTTGATATCGCTTTTCAGCATTTTTACGAGTTAGCACAA
>CAIXKO010000061.1 GCA_903919925.1 uncultured Bacteroidota bacterium
ATACAATGCCGGTGCCGATGGTAAAAATGTTTTTATTGATGACCTCGTGCTTGGAGAAGCCTATTACGGCGGAACTTTTGCCTCGAAAACAAATTCCTACCGTTTTAATATCGGCCGCCATATCCAAAGTATTTTGCACCCTGATCCGGCCCAGCGAATTGTAAATAATGGTTTGTTTGTAGTTGCAACCGAGGAAAGAACGAGCGCTGACCGGCTGATTTTGAAAAACGGAACGGTAGATGGGGGGATGAAACTCGTCATAACCTATACCACTTTGAAATAGGGGTAAGGGGTAAAGGGTTAAGGAAGAATAAAGGGTTTCAAAGGTAGATTTGTAGGGGTTGAAGATTTTCAACCCCTAATTGTGTCTGCTTTCTGGCATCTCTTTTTGAAACAACAGGTAACAATTATTCTCCAATCCCAACAAAAGATTCGCGTTAATCCGCGCTCCCGCAGGGATTCGCGTTAATCCGCGTGCCAATCTTCCATCAATGATCATCGTCTCCGCATGTCATTTTTATAAGCTTTCAAGCACCCTATTCATCGCGGAAGATTGCTACCTTCGCAAAATCTAATCTTTTGAACTACCTAATTATGTGTGGAATAGTAGGCTATATAGGCACCCGCGAGGCGTACCCAATTCTGATCAATGGTTTGAAAAGACTTGAATACCGCGGATATGACTCGGCAGGAATTGCATTACTGGCGGATGGATTTGCAGTACAAAAATGTAAAGGTAAAGTTGCTGACCTCGAGCAGCTGGGGATTTCCAGAACCAAGGCAGGAACCATCGGGATGGGCCATACCCGCTGGGCTACACATGGAGAGCCAAATGAAGTGAATGCTCATCCACATTGTTCCTTCCGGGGCCATTTTGTTTTGGTTCACAATGGGATAATTGAAAACTATGCATCGATCAAGCGGCATCTGAAAAGTCGTGGGGTGGATTTTCAAAGCGAAACGGATACCGAAGTTCTGGTGAACCTGATCGAGCACTTGTATTTAGAGGGAGATTTGACTGCAGAACTGGCTATCCAAATGGCCCTGAATAAAGTAGAGGGTGCTTATGGAATTGTTGTCGCTTGCAGAAGCGAGCCGGATAAAATTTTTGCTGCACGCAAAGGAAGCCCGTTGGTTATTGGGGTAGGAGTTGGTGAATACTTTTTGGCCTCCGATGCCACACCACTCGTGGAGCATACCCAAAATGTAATATATCTTAATGATGAAGATTTTGCGGTTATTACCCGTGATCAGCTGATATTAAGATCTTTGCGTAATAAAATTCATGTTCCTGAGATTAAGGAGCTCGATATGTCAATCGGGGAAATAGGCAAAGAAGGTTTTGCTCATTTTATGCTTAAGGAGATTTTTGAGCAGCCCCGGGCAATACAGGATACTTTCAGGGGGCGGGTATTTCCGGACTTGTCGGGCATACTTCTGGGTGGATTGCACGATGTTCAGAGCAAGCTTTATAAGGCTAAACGGATCATCATTACTGCTTGCGGAACTTCATGGCATGCCGGATTGGTTGGCGAATATTTTTTCGAAGAACTGGCCAGGGTCTCCGTGGAGGTGGAATACAGTTCAGAATTCCGTTATCGGAATCCAATACTCACACCGGATGATATTGTACTGGCAATCAGCCAGAGCGGTGAAACAGCTGATACCCTGGCGGCGGTCAAACTGGCCAGGGACCAGGGTGCAACAGTGCTTGGGATATGCAATGTTGTTGGCTCATCGATTTCAAGGGAAACTCATGCAGGTGTGTACACGCATGCCGGTCCGGAAATAGGGGTGGCCAGTACCAAGGCATTTACTGCTCAGGTAACTGTTCTGATTATGATGGCTTTGCTGGTTGGCCGGAACAATGGTACCCTTAGTCAGGCAAAATATGAAAGCCTGATCCGGGAACTGGTAGATATTCCAGGAAAATTGCAAAAGACATTGGATAAGGACGAAGAGATTCTTGAGTTGGCCAAAGTTTATCAAAACGCAACAAATGCCATTTATTTAGGAAGAGGCGTTTATTTTCCGGTTGCTCTCGAAGGAGCTTTGAAATTAAAGGAAATCAGCTACATCCATGCTGAAGGGTATCCTGCTGCTGAGATGAAACATGGCCCGATCGCTCTTATTGATGAGAATATGCCAGTGGTGGTGGTGGCAGCCAGGGATCAAACACTGGATAAAGTTGTGAGCAATGTTCAGGAGATTAAGGCGCGCAAAGGGAAAGTGATTGCGATAGTCACGGAAGGCGACATAGAGATTTCACGCCTGGCTGATCATGTCATTTCAGTTCCGGATTCCCTGCCCGAGTTTTCAGTTTTACTTTCCGTTATTCCACTTCAGCTCCTGGCCTATCATATCGCGGTATTGCGCGGATGCGATGTGGACCAGCCAAGAAATCTGGCTAAATCAGTCACTGTTGAATAATATTATGAATTCAAATGATTACAGGCAGCTGTCTTCTGAAGAGATCAATTCTCTTGAACTACATGGCTGCCAATCGGATGCCTGGACCCGGGTATTAGTAAAGAATGGTTTTGATGTTTCCCGTTTGGCGAGGGTCAGGTTTTTTGGCGATAATTTCCTTGGCGTATTTAATGATACGATAAACTTTGCCGGTGGTCTTGAGTTACCTGCCGGTATCACCGATGCTTGTTTGTTTAATTGTACCGTTGGTGACAATGCTTATATACTGGGTCCGAATGAAATGATAGCCAATTATCATATCGGGGACGGGGCAGTAATTGTTCATGTGGATAGGCTTATTTACGAGGGGCCTTCCCGTTTTGGTAACGGGTTTCCGATTGCTGTACTGAATGAGGCCGGAGGCCGCGAAGTGCCCATGTTTGACCGGCTGTCGGCCCACCTGGCTTATATTCTTGCTTTATACCGCCATCGGCCTGACGTGATTAGTAAAATTGCCCGGCTGATTGAAATCTATTCGTGTGAATCTGATAAAGGTTATGGGGAAATAGGAGAAAGGGCAAGGATTTCTCATACGCATTTAATCCGCAATGTGAAAGTTGGTCCTTATGCTTGCATAGAAGGTGCCATGCGATTGGAGGAGGGAAGCATTAATTCAAATGTACTGGATCCGGTTTATATCGGAAATGGCGTAATCGCGAGGAATTTTATTATTTCATCCGGTTCGGTGGTCATGGACTCAGTGCTGCTTGATAATTGTTTTGTTGGGCAAGGAGTTGAATTGGGCAAACAGTATTCAGCCGGTAATTCATTGTTTTTTGCCAACTGCACCGGTTTTCACGGAGAAGCCTGTTCCGTGTTTGCCGGACCCTTCACGGTTACTCATCATAAATCCACTCTTCTGATTGCCGCCTATTTTTCTTTCCTGAATGCGGGATCCGGCTCCAATCAAAGTAATCACATGTATAAATTGGGCCCCATACATCAGGGAATTGTAGAACGCGGTTCGAAAACCACCAGCGACTCGTATCTTTTGTGGCCTAGTAAAATAGGGCCTTTTACGCTGGTCATGGGGCGTCACTATAAGAATTCCGATACTTCCGATTTGCCATTTTCTTATCTGATTGAGAGTAACGATGAAAGCATTTTGTCGCCAGGGGTAAATCTGCGATCTGTTGGAACTATCCGCGATGCACAGAAATGGCCCAAACGAGATCGGAGGAAGGATACTGATCAATTGGACAATATTAATTACAACCTGCTCAGCCCATTTACCATACAAAAAATGTGGAAGGGCAGGGAAATCCTTAGAAATCTTCAGAAATCCTCAGGAATAAAATCTGAATTCTATACATACGAAAATACTAAAATTCATAGGAATGCCCTGGAAAGAGGGATTCACCTTTATACAATGGGTATAGGTAAGTTTTTGGGCAATTCATTGATATCCAGAATTATAATATCCGATTGCACAAACGTTGACAAGCTCCGGCTGGCTATGAAACCTAATACGCTGGAAGGGAAAGGCAGTTGGATTGATATGGCCGGCCTGATTACACCTCAGGAGCTGGTTTCAAAACTGCTTGACCGGATTGGATCCGATGAAATATCCTCATTAAAAGGAATAGAAGACGAGTTCAAAAAATGGCACCAGGATTATTACGAGCTGGAATGGACCTGGGCCAGGGAACTTTTCCAGCAAGAGTTTAACGTGCTGATCGATACTATTTCTCCTGATGAAGTGGTGCGGATTGTTCAAAAATGGAAGGGGGCAGTGGTATGGCTGGATGAAAAGTTATACGAGGATGCCCGCAAGGAATTCCGGATTTCTGCTCAAACCGGGTTTGGAACGGATGGAGGTGCGGATGAGCGTAACCTCGATTTTTCAGAAGTAAGGGGTGAGTTTGAAAGAAATCCCACCGTTATGGCTATCCGGGAACACATGAGATGCAAAACAGAACTTGGGGATCTTATTATAAGTATGGTCAACAAGGAAGGGTAAAGGGTGAATGGTTAAGGGTTAAGTAAGGGTGAAGGGTGAAGGGCGAAGGAAGGAATAAGCCGGATCGTAGAGACGCATAATTGCGTGTCCATAATTGCGTATCCATAATTGTGTCTGCTTTCTGGCATCTCTTTTTGAAACAACAGGTAACAATATTCTCCAATCCCAACAAAAGATTCGCGAAAATCCGCGCTCCCGCAGGGATTCGCGTTAATCCGCGTGCCATTCTTCCATCATGAACCCTCCCGCTAACCTATTCCACTTTCACATAACAGTACCTCTTAACCAAATTCCTGTTTTTGTCCCAGGCACTCAGCGCCAGCTTATGGTATTGCTGGATGATTTTTACAGAAGATCCATCGTTGAAATATAAACTCTCCTCCCACTGTTTTAAGGCATTTGCCGGAACCTGAATCTCCATAGAAAATGGGAAGGAAACAGCGGAAGCTTCATTACTCAGGTCAATAATCTTGTTGATTCTCCAATCGCCATAGGTGAATTCAATCCGCTGAATTCCTGATTCATCCTCCACTACAGCCTGAACCGAGATAGTGTTACCGGCGGCAACCACCAGAGTATCGGGGCTGAATTGTACAGATGGAACGGTATGGTCGATATTGTTTAAAACATCGTCAGTTGATTCACAGGCGGCCAGCAGCAACACTGGCAATGAAACAACCATCCAGGCGATTCTTATGTTTTTTAATCTGATCATTTTTGAAAGATTTACTCCCAGCCGGGATTTTGTTTCACATAGCCTTTAAGCACTTCTTTTCGGGGTATCGGATACCAGTAAAACCTGGGATTGAAGATTCGGTTTTCCACCTCAAAATTCTGATAGGAATAAGTGGTATCGGCTTGATTGAATATAATTTTCATTCCCAAAGCAGGTTTATTCAAAACCACTTCAGCATCCTTCCATCGTCGAAGATCCCAAAAGCGATGCTCTTCGAAAGCAAGTTCAACCTGACGTTCCTTTTTCAGCCGGTCGCGCATCTGGCTTTGTGATAACCCTGCAGGATAGCGTGCACGGCTAGTGATCACGTAATTCCGTTTACGAAGCTCATATACAGCATCGTACACTTGCTGAACGGGGCCCGCTGATTCATTCATTGCCTCAGCATAATTGAGATACGCTTCAGCAAAACGGAAAATTACCCAGGGCTTTCGCACCGTGGTACCTTTATCAAGATCGACCGATGGGTCCACAAATTTCTTAAGGTAATAACCTGTTTTAGTTGCCGTTGGAGCCGATTGCAGTCCGTCTTTCCCTCCAACATATGTTTCAACCGGCCGCGATTTCAAAACGGCTCCGTTATACAAAACCACTGCATAAAAGCGGTCATCGCGATTTTCATAAGGTTTGGCCGGATCGTAGTTGGTATCTTCCAAAATGGGTTTTCCCCATTTGGTATCAAAGGCATCCACCAGGTTTTGAGTAGGATTGGTATAACCGGTTCCACCAAAGCTCACCGGAAAATTGGCTTGCTCAAAGGAGTTTGAATTCACCGGCTGGGTGGCCAGCAGTATTTCCTTTGAGTATGGTGTACTGAAAACATACTGGTATTTTGATTCCAGTCCGATAGTAGCACCCTTCATGTTTAATAACTGCAAGGCAGCCTGTGTGGCCCGTTCCCACTTAGCCAAATCGTTGGAGGGATTATTCAGCGGACTGGCAGCGTAAAGTAATATGCGGGATTTCAGCGCTATTGCCGAAGCCTTTACCGCCCGGCCCTTGTTGGCATCATCGTTTGATTCGGATAAATAAACGAATGATGAATCACAGTCATTAACAATGCGTTCAACTACCTGATCAAACGATAATTGTGGAACATTGCCGGCATTTTCCACGGTAAGCACTTTATCGGCATAAGGGATCTTTCCGAATCTCTTTACCAGCTCAAAATGGAACATGGCACGCAAAAATATAGCTTCACCCTGCATCCGCGGCCGGTCGGCCAAGGGTATGCTGTTCGTTTCTTTGATGGTGGTGTTTAATTTTTGGAGGAATAAGTTGGTCTTGCGGATTCCGCTATACATCTGGTCCCAGATTTCATCCGGATTCAGTGATGAGTTTACCGCCCCGTTGTTAAACATCTGTACCAACGATCCGGAGTAGGAGTGTTTGGCTTCATCGGATCCGCAGGCCAGCATGGCACCGTCA
>CAIXKO010000062.1 GCA_903919925.1 uncultured Bacteroidota bacterium
TCCCTGATCCATCCAAAGATGCTCCGCTTTCATATCCAGGACTTTGGGATTGTGGTGGGCAAATACTGCGGAGCGGGCCACCGATATACGCAGGTCGTTATTGAGCACGCTGTAACCGTATTTGGCGTCGTTGATTACGGTAAGTCCGTAAATATTATTGCCGCCCTTACCGCTGACATCAATCCATCTTTGGCCCGGATCTTCCCAACCATTGGCGGCACGTTCAATAAAGCCATAAGGGGTTTCATAAGTGGGAACGGGTGATTCCACATCAACGGGGAATGAGAATTTCAGCATTTTCAGATGCTCGTGCCAGTCGAGAGTAACTTTAGCCTCCAGGTTACGGGAGCCCGAAGTCAGTGACCAATCAATGGTTAGAGTGGAAGCACCGTAAGTGGTTTTAACCCGCAGGGTTGCCCGGAGCGGTCCATTTTCCAGGACCTGGATAGTGGCATTTCCAAAGGCGCCGATTTCGGTGGCAAAAGTTTTAATATCATGGCTCCAGGTGTCGCTGGGATCATCAATGACCACGGCGCGGCAACCGGCATCGCCACCGGCAAAGATGGCTTTTTTGTTCTGCTTGTCGAACAGGTCCATGGTTCCGTTATTGGAGAATTTGATACGGAGAAATTCATTTTCCAATTGGTTACCTTCTGCTGTTGCCGGCGAATTGGTTTGTAGGGTATCACCATCCAGGAGCCTGATCTGCCGGTATCCCATGGGTGGGATGAGGGTATTGACAATTAGTTTTTTACGACTGCCGGTTTCGGTGGATCCTGCGGTCCATTGGTGCAGGAGCGAATTCCCCATATCGTCCTCCACTTTGGAAGATTTGTGTGAAGATCCCCAGTTAAAATCATATTCAACATTTCCGCGCACCTCCCAGGCATGGGGATTAAACACCACCATATATTGGGATGCAGGATCCAGTGCGGGCACTTGCCACTCGAGTTTCTGAGCGGCCAGGTAAGTTGTTTGATGAGCGATATCGAGCGCGTAACCGTAACCTTCGCGAGCGGTTTGCGAATGTTCAAAGAGTGAAGTCCCGGCGAGGCTATCGTGGAACTGCAAAAACAAAACCCGCTGCCAGGCTGATGTCAGCTCGTTTTTAGGGTACCGGGCACCCCAGGCAACGGAGCCTAACCCTGCAATTTTTTCAGCGGTGATCAGGGCAGCTTCCGATAGCCGGTTTCCTTTTTTGATTTCTGATTCAGCCGTATAGCATCCAACTGCATGATGCTGGAGATCGTCATTTATAATGGGTAGGTTCAGGCTTTTATCATCCCGGATTTCTTTAAAATACCTTTCAGTTGTGCTAAAGAATACGGCCGGAGCGCCTTTTTCAACTTTCAATTCTTCGATTGAGCGGATGTTTTCCTTGGTGGCACCACCTCCATGGTCGCCGGCACCAAAGTATGCCATAAAGCTTTTCATGGGCTCATCCTTGAATTGCGTCAGCACCTGTTCCACGCGATTTTTAACTGATCCGCTATCGTTGTAACTCATTGGAATGCGATAGGTAAGGACTTTTGTTCCATCGGTTCCCTGCCACCAGAAGAGGTTAGCCGGAATGGTTTTTTCCTTGATTCCGGGGCGCATAAATATGTAATTTTCCATGCCCTGTGATTTGATAATCTGGGGCAGGGTGCTGGTGTGGCCAAATGAATCGGGGTTAAAAGCAACGGTGGCCCGGCGACCGAGTATCCGCTGAAAGGCAAGCTGGCCGTATAAACCCTGGCGCACCATGGCTTCACCGCAAGGGATATTCATATCGGGCTCCACCCACCAGCCGCCTGCGATATTCCAACGGCCCTCTTCCACCCGTTTTTTGATTTCCACGATCATTTTCGGATCATTTTCAGCCACCCA
>CAIXKO010000063.1 GCA_903919925.1 uncultured Bacteroidota bacterium
ACATGATGATGATCTTCATATCTTTCCTTTATATTATGGAGGATCTGAAGGGTTTCTTCGGGAGAGGTAGCTTCGACCAGCACTTTCTGAAATCTCCTTTCCAGGGCACCATCTTTTTCTATATGCTGGCGGTATTCATCGAGTGTAGTTGCGCCGATGCATTGAATATCGCCGCGGGCCAGAGCGGGTTTGAGCATGTTGGCTGCATCGAGTGAACCGGTTGCGCCCCCTGCGCCTACGATGGTATGAATTTCATCGATAAACAAAATCACGTTGTTGGTTTTTGCCAATTCATTCAGGATCGCTTTCATACGTTCCTCAAACTGACCGCGGTATTTTGTGCCTGCTACAATTGAGGCCATATCCAGTGCCACCACCCGCTTTCCAAAAAGGACACGGGAAACTTTGCGAGCCACGATTCTCAGTGCCAGGCCTTCGGCAATAGCCGATTTTCCCACACCGGGCTCCCCAATCAGGACGGGGTTATTCTTTTTCCGGCGGCTTAGAATTTGGGCGATCCGCTGGATTTCATTTTCCCGGCCAACGATTGGGTCGAGCCGGCCTTCCTCGGCGGCACGGGTAATATCGATCCCAAAATTATCGAGAACCGGTGTATCGGATGCCGGCTTGGTGGACCGAGGCTGACCTTTCAGGGGATCGGCCGGTCCTGCTGGTCCTTCCGACTCATCGTCCTCATCGTGATAATCCGATTTTGCGGCTGGCAGATCTTGTCCGAGTTGCTTTTTTACTGTATTGTAATTGACACTCATATCTTCCAGAATCATGGTAACCATACTGGTATCATCTTTTAAAATTGCGAGCAGCAGGTGTACGGTGCTCACTCTTTGAGGCTGTGCATCGCGGGCCTCAAAATAGGCAAGTTTTAATATCCGTTCTGCTGGTTTTAACAGGGGTAGTTCCTTCTGACTTAAATTCTTATCGGGATTTGCCACTCTGATTTGCTGTTCGATCATTTTTTTTGCCCTGGGCAGGTCGGCTCCGAGGTTTACCATCACATCGATGGCTTCACTTTCACCTTCACGAAGAATCCCTAAAAAGAAATGTTCGGGCCCGATCTGATCGTTACCCAAACGTATTGCTTCTTCCTGACTGAATACCAATACGTCATGAATTTGTTTAGGAAAATTTGCATCCATAAAATAGCTTTTTTTCTGTTGTTTGCCTGTCAATAAATGACTGTCAATCTGTCAAGCACAAATCCGTCGGCGGTAATGAAATTTTGCTTAATCATTTATTTACAGGCATTTTCATTAAAAACGAAATCTAATAATTTATCGAGCCATTTGAAAACAAATAGTGCGCCAATTTTCAACAAACATACTCTGGAAATATATGGATATTGTATGCTCCGGAGAAGAAAAAAGTGGTATTTTTGACCTTCTTTGATATTTTGACTTTAATACTGTATGTTATTTATTATAAGTAATTTATGCTAACAGGCGAAAGAATTGTCCGGATCAATATCGATGAGGAGATGAAGTCTTCATACATTGATTATTCGATGTCGGTTATTGTTGCCCGGGCATTGCCCGATGTGCGTGATGGTTTAAAGCCGGTACATCGCAGGGTGCTTTTCGGTATGAATGAGCTGGGTGTTGGTGCCAATCGTCCGTATAAGAAATCTGCCCGTATTGTTGGGGAGGTTTTAGGTAAGTTTCATCCGCATGGCGATAGCAGCGTTTACATGGCTATGGTTAGGATGGCTCAGGAGTGGTCGATGCGGTATCCGTTGATTGAAGGCCAGGGAAACTTTGGATCGGTTGATGGTGATAGTCCT
>CAIXKO010000064.1 GCA_903919925.1 uncultured Bacteroidota bacterium
TACAAAGCCGGCCAGAAACACTAAAGCGGAAAGTAAAGCCCGCGTTTTCATTATGATAAATTTAAATTAGGTGACAATGGTGATCCGACCTTTTCCCTGACCGGAAATCCTTCCGATGATAACCGCATCGGCAATACCGGCAAGGTGTAGTGAAGTTACGGCAACATCCGCTTCAGGTGCAGGTAAAGCAACCAATAATCCTCCTGAAGTTTGAGCATCACAAATAGCTAATTTTTGAATTTCATCGAAATTGTCAGGCCAGTTTATCCAACTTTCAACAAATGCGAGGTTATTGCGGGTTCCTCCAGGAACGACACCTGATCCGATCAAGCGGAAAACATCTTTCAGATAAGGAATCCTGGCTGCATCCAATTCGGCATCGGTATGACTTCCGCGGGTCATTTCCAACAGATGTCCAATCAAACCGAAACCAGTAACATCGGTACAAGCATGGACGGGAAACCTATGTAAAGTTTCAGCAGCAATTTTATTCAGGGTACTCATGAGCTGGAAAGCCCGTTCAGCCTGATCATCAGCCAGAAGCCCCTGTTTAAGAGCAGTACTGTAAATTCCCGTTCCAATGGGTTTTGTCAGAATAATGACATCCCCTTCCCTCGCACCGGAGTTGGTCCAAATTTTATCCGGGTGAACGACTCCGGTAACAACCATGCCGTATTTGGGTTCAGTATCTTCAATGGTATGACCGCCAAGTACTGAAATTCCAGCTTCTTCCGCTTTATCCTGAGCGCCATGAAGAATATCGCGAAGCACCTGAAGATCCAGCCGTTTTGCAGGAAACCCAACGATGTTAAGGGCAAAAATTGGTTTTGCTCCCATAGCATAAATATCACTCAGGGCGTTAGCAGCTGCAATGGCGCCAAACAAATATGGGTCATCCACAACCGGAGTAAAAAAATCAACTGTTTCAACCAGCGCGAGATCATCGCTGATCCGATATAATGCAGCATCATCAGCTGTTTCAGGGCCAACAAGAATATTTGGGTTCTTCAGTATTTTTAATTCCTTAACCACTTTTTCGAGATCCTGCGGACGCAGTTTACAAGCACATCCCAGGCCGTGAGTAAACTGAGTAAGCTTAATTGTTCCGGTCTGAACTTTGAGCCGGGCAACCGATGAATCCGCAGATAATGATAAAGCAGAGTCAATAATCAGACTTGCTGCCTGCCTGATATCCGCATCTGTGGTATACCGGCCTGTTGAAAGCCTGATTGTTCCCATAGCTACCTCAATTGGAACCTGCATAGCCTGAAGGACTCTGGAAATTGCAACTTCACCGGCATGGCAAGCTGCACCTGCAGAGGCGGCTACTCCGGTAACTGCGCCAAGCAGGGTGTTGGCCTCAATGCCAGGAAACGCGATGCTCAATGTATTTGGGAGACGCAGTTGGGGATGACCGTGCACAACGGCAGCCGGATAGGCTTCGATAATCAATTTTTCGAGCAAATCGCGCTTGCTTTTCAGGAGGCTTGTACTTTCATCAATGCTATGCAGAGCCAATTCGCATGCTTTTCCTAAACCTGCAATCTCCAAAACATTCTCCGTGCCCGGTCGTCGGTTTTGCTCATGGTCTGCCCCATGAATAATTTTACTGAGTTTTATACCCTGTCTGATATACAAAGCCCCAATCCCTTTGGGAGCATATAATTTATGACCAGCAACTGATAAAAGATCTACGTTGAGGTCAATAACATTTACCGGAATTTTACCAACACTTTGAGCTGCATCGCAATGCATCCAAATACCTTTATCGCGTGCGATTTTCCCGATTTCGGCGACCGGTTGTATGGTTCCGACCTCATTATTTGCATGCATTACCGATATCAGGATGGTATCAGGCCGAATCAGACTGAGCAATTCAGCAGGATCGGTCATTCCATACTCATTAACAGAAAGCCGGCTGATTTGAAAACCCTCTTTTTCCAGATGCGCACATACTTCGAGTACAGCAGGGTGTTCAACGGAAGAGGTAATGATATGATTTCCCAAATGTCGTCTGGAATACGCAGCACCAAGGATAGCCATATTATTAGATTCGGTTCCTCCGCTGGTAAAAACGATTTCGTATGGTAAAGCACCAAGCAGATCTGCCACCTGTTTCCGGGCAGCCTCAATAGCCAGCCTGGTTTGTGAGCCGTAATAATGACTACTGCTGGGATTACCAAAGAATTCCCGTAGAAATGGTTCCATAACCGCGGCAACGGCCGGATCGATCGGTGTTGTTGCATTGTAATCGAGATAAATCGGGCTATCCATGATCCAGCTTCCTTATCGGTATTTATTATTCACCCCTTCCATCATACCAAGATAATTCAAAAACCTCATTTCCGAGACCAGTCCATTTTCAACCGCCTCACGAACCGAGCAGCCGGGCTCATGTGTGTGTGAGCAATTGTAAAACTGGCAACTTTCGGAATGTTTGAATATTTCGGGAAAATAATGGTAGAGTTCATTTTTATCGATTTCAAGCATTCCAAAGCCCCGGATACCTGGAGTATCAATGATTTGACCGCCTGTTGAAATCTCCACCATTTCAGGAAATGTAGTGGTGTGTTTCCCGGATTTGTTGGAAACGGAAATTTCGCTGGTTTTCAGGTTCTTCAATGGATCCAGTTTATTAATCAATGTTGATTTTCCTACTCCGCTGTTTCCGCTGATCAGCGTGATCTTTCCGGGGAGATAATTACGGATTTCCTCCAATCCTTTGCCATTCACCAGTGATAAGGAATGGCTTGGGTAACCGGCCAGATTGTAGGCACTGATCCAATCGAACTGGGTGCCCATTTCCTCCGGTCCGTATAGATCGGTTTTGTTGAAAATCAGGACAACTGGCACACTGTAAGCCTCTGCAGTAACCAAAAACCGGTCGGCAAACATCGATAAAGTGACAGGGTCCTTTAATGTGATCATGAGAAAAGCCTGATCTATATTGGCAGCGAGAATATGAGATTCGCGTGCCAGATTTATTGCCTTACGGATGATATAGTTTTTTCGCTGATGAATTTTGGTTATGATACCTTTCCCGGGTTCATCAGAATCTCCGTCGACAAGATCGCCAACAGCAACAGGATTGGTAGTTCGGATGCCCTTTATTCTGAAAAGACCCTTTATACCACAAATCAGCACCTCGCCACTATCAATTCTGACTGTATGATAGGATCCGGTGGTTTTAATTACAGTACCGTTGAAAAAGGTAGTTGACATAATTAAAGCAAAAATAGGAAGAAAAATTGGGCAAAGGCATAATAGGTTCGCTGGCGCGAACTAATTGAAGAGAAGAAGAAAGGATAGGGTTGGTTGATATTAAAATGTCGAATTTACTATTGCAGCAGGAAAGAGAGGTCATCTCCGGGGTTAACTTCAACGGGAGACTGGCTCTTTCGGAATATTCGGGCAGGCCGGGGGCCAATAAGCATGATTTGCCGGTCAATTAATTCGAGCATGGTGCCTTCGCGGAGCCCAACAACATACAAATCAGGATTTATTTCAATGAACTCCTGAATTCTTTGTTCGCGGGTTTCTCCCGCATGCCCCTCGGGATGAGCATCGAGGTAATGTGGATTTATCTGGAACGGAACAAAATTGCAGGCATGTAAACCTAGCGGATCAACGATAGGCATATCGTTAGTGGTTCTGATAGTGGGGCATGCAACATTAGCGCCGGCACTCCATCCAATAAATGGTGTTCCGGAAAGCACCTTTTCCCTGATAGCCTCAATCAACTTATTATCATGCAGACAACGGGTGAGCTGCCAGGTATTTCCTCCGCCAATAACAATACACTCTGATTCTTCAACCGCTTTAACCGGTGAGGAGGAGTGATGGATGGAATTAACCCCGTAGCCTAATTGGGCAAATCGATCCTGAACCTTTTTTTCATACTCATTATATGAAAAAGTCACCGCTGCATAAGGAATAAAAAGTACCTGGCCGACAGTATTTGCCAGGAACTTACCAATTTGCTCACTTGGGTGGCGGAGATAGGTATCCCCGGCATTGGTTGAATTGCTAATAAGTAGAAGTTTCATCTTGTTTTAATTCAGCTAAATTTCGTGATCAGGTTTTTCGTAATAAAATTGTCAGGGTTTTTTTCAATGTCTACCAAAACGAATTGCGAATTCAGTGCATTATAGATCATAAGCTTTCCACTTAGCACTTCACCGGCTCCGGTAACAACTTTGAGCGCTTCGTTTACCTGCAAAAGTCCAATGATACCAGGTAACACGCTGAAAATGCCGAGCTCACCCGGAGTTTCCGGATTTTCGGTTGAACTCTGGGGATGCAGGCAACGATAACTAGGACCGTTTTGATAATTAAACACGGAAACTTGTCCCTGGTATTTATGTACAGCTCCATGCACCATAGGTTTGTTCCGGATAATTGCTGCATCATTTATCAGGTAGCGTGATTTCAGATTATCAGTACAATCAACTATAACATCATATTCAGCAATAATTTCCAATGCATTCTGTGCATTAAGCCAGCGATTTATCATCACAATATCCACAAAGCTATTCAATCGCTTCATGCGAGTACTTGCCACAATTGATTTCAATTTTCCAATGTCGTTAAAACCATAAAAAACCTGACGCTGCAGGTTTGAAATCTCAACGGTATCATTATCCATTATTCCGATAACCCCTGCACCTGCGGCAGTAAGATATTGGATGACCGGACATCCAAGTCCCCCGGCTCCGACAACTAAAAACCTTGCATTTCGGATCCGGACCTGTCCAGCTTCACCTATTTCATCAAGTATCAGGTGTCGATGGTATCTAAGTTTTTCAGGATCGCTGAGTTCTTTCATGTTGCTAAAGTATAAAAAATAAATCGGGGCAGATGGTTATCTGCCCCGATTGAAATATTGGAATTTTACTGGCCAGGGAGCTGAATCCGCCACCCTTACCGTAGTTTATCAGCCACCGAAGTGGATTCCAACGGTTACCGGGTATAATTCCGGACCTCCTTTACCTGTTTCAAAGAGTGTTTGTGGATTATAGTTTGCAAACAGTGCAATGTTTCCATAACCAACCCGTGCGGTAAAACAGTAGTTGAAATTCCTCAGATAGAAGTCATCCTTGATTTTAACTTTTTGTTTCTCTCCATTGTCCGTATATTTTTGAACCTGGCGCGATCCAATCCGTAAACCACCGATAACACCTGCTGCCAATTTAATCCTTGTGTTTTCACCATAAACAGGGATCTGGAATTCCACTAATAAAGGAAGGTTCAAGTTCCAGATGCCTAGCTTGTTTTTACTTAGCTCCATGGTTACCGCGTTAGCAACTAATTTATCATTGGTTTTTGTCAGGGTGAAATCAGTGGCAAACCGGTAATTCTGATATTGCAGGCCGAGACCGGTAACGATACCAAAGTAGTTTTTTATCAGGCCAAAAGATTTCTCGGCAAAATTGAAGTTCCAGGACAAGCTGTTGGCTACTTTAAGATCCATAAAACGGGCATCTGCAGCAGTTGCCATCTGGTTGGAAGAATTTGCAAAATTTGCAATTCCGATTTCAAATCCACCCCATGTTCCATCCATGCGTTTTGCATGTTTGTGTTCCTTCTTTTCGGCGTGCTCTTTTTCAACGACATTGGAATCAGAATCTGTTAGAATTTTAATCTCTTTGTCGTTATCCACTATAACCGTATACTTTTTATTACCGATCCTGATCTTCGAGGTATCCGGATCCTGTCCGTAGCTATTCAGTCCAAAAAGGACCAGGGCTGCTGTTGCCAATAGTGCTAAATTTTTCATGATAATTGGTTTTAACTTATTTGAAGATAGGACGGTGGGGCGTTTGGAAAAGTTACAGCGGGTAAAAAAAATTATCTATTTTCCTGACCGCGGATGGGAGCTTCCACATCAAAAAGCTTTGAATTGAATGAAACAGCCAGAATATCACCTTTAGTATCATATTCACGGTTGAGCTTCATATCGGTTCCTGCCAACGAATTGATTTTGTTGACACCAGCACCCGCTACCTCCCAAATTGAGAATCTGGTTTTCCTGACAATTGACCGATCTTCACCCAGAATTTTTTCACGGAATATTTGCATTGCATATTGTGGAACCGTCATAGCATCTTCTTCGGGAGTTCTGTTGATGAGTGCAGGAATAAAACTTGAAGCGAACAGGATTCGAGTTCTTTGAGGATCGGGAATTCTGGGTCCTGCAACTACTGATTTATGAGAGAGCATCTCTATCGGGGTAGTTTCCCTCTGATAAATATTTATACTATCAGGCTTTTTAGCCTTTGGAACTACCTTATCTGCTTTAATTTTATTGAATACTGAATTTTGGCTGGCCACAACCTGTGATTGGTTGGTTATGGCTGGCTGAGGTGTATTTTTTACTGGCTGTTCGATTTTAGCTATTGGCGGGGATACCTTTTCAGAAGTTTCGGGCCAAAGGAACCAGGCTAATAATATAACCGCAGCTGAGGAAACAGCCGTAATTATCCAAGGTGCGAGGGTTCTGGTTTTCTTATAAAGATTCTTCTTTTCAGGAAAAACCACTTCAATTGCGGGATTCAATCGTGTTGCCTGGAAGGCAGCAAAATTCTCACCCAAAGCCGGGTCTTTTTTCAGCTGGAGGTCAAACGCTATTGCCTCATCCTCCGGCAGGTCATTTTCCATACGTGCAATGCATAGCTGATCAATCGCACCAATTCCCGGAATGTCACCAATACTTTTATTCAACAGAGCCTTATTCTCAAATGACTCGGTTCCTGCATGAAGGGTTGCACCAGAAACACCCTGAAGTTCTTCTTTCAGGTCAGGGTTTGATTCCAGAAAATCAAGCAGCATTTCCAGCTGCTCGTTGTTCAGTTGCCCATCGAGGTAATCGAGGAACCAAATCTCGTAGTTATTTCTTGTCAGGTTTTCCATATTAAACTAATGCTTCAACGGAACCAACATAATCTTTTAAAAACACGCGTGCCCGGTAGATGTAAACTTTTACCTGGGCTTCCGATAACCCGGTCATTCCTGCAATTTCCTTGTATGAATAACCTTCATAATCTCTGAGCATGACAACTGAACGCTGATCAGCCGGTAACCGTGCCACACCCTTCTCGAGCTTTTCCATGGCATCCGTATATTGCTCGCTATGTGAGTACTCGCTCATGTTAACTGTTTCCCAATCAGCCATTCTTTTGTCCACTCTTGTTTGATCAATCAATTTGTGATAAGCAGTCGTAAACAGATACGACTTAGCTTTCTCAGCCGAAACCTGCTCCACGTTGATCCAAAGTTTCTCAAATGAATCCTGGACCAGGTCCCGTGCTTTTTCTTTATCTCTTATGTTCTTCAGCAAAAACCGATACACTGCGTCGGCATGCTGGTTTACACAACGGTTATAATCGTTTACGGTCATATGTAGTTACAGGCAATTTTAGGACGAAGTTACAGAAGAATAAGTTACAATTTAATTTAGAATTTTTAGAACTTTGTTCGATATCGAGAGGAATGAAGAATGGCAAATGACACCGCACCGTAGAGACTGCCAGCATGTTGCCATTTTGCCCCAAACCTAATAACACGCAAACTATTCGTGCATAGGCTTTTAAAGTACCCACCCCCTTTCCCCCTCCCTTTTTCAGGGAGGCCCTATGTTTGTAAAAAGAAGCATAAGCCTGGATATTTATTAGTTTTGGATAACAATTCTCTTAACCATAAATAAACAGACTTATGCAAACACAAAGAAACAAAATGGATTTTAAAGGACAGAAGATTTATGTTGGA
>CAIXKO010000065.1 GCA_903919925.1 uncultured Bacteroidota bacterium
AATGGAAACGGAAGTCATCATGGCGCAAATCAGCATCAGGATCATCCCCATAACTCCGGGAACAAAATTGTAAGCTCCCTTCATTTGTGGATTATACAGTAATTTCACCTCCGGGCTAATCTGGTAAGGAATGCCGGTAACTGAGGCTTTCAATAGTTCCTGCTGGTACAATCCGATAATCGTGGTGGCGTAGTTGGTCACCGTTAGCGCATGGTTCGGATCGGCGCCATCGGCCAGGAGTTGTACCTGAGCCTCACCGGTATGCATCAGGTTTTCATAGAAACGTTCGCTGAAAACCACTGCCAGCCCGGCTTTTCCTTCACGAAAAACCGGTTCTATTTCATCGGGGCTGCCAAGGTACCGGGTGACACTGAAATATCCGCCCGACTCGAGCTTGTTAATGATGGCCAGGGTGGCAACGTCTTTCGATGGATCGAAAACGGCTATTTCGGTATTTCTTACTTCCGTTGTAATGGCGTACCCCACCAATATCAGCATCATGATAGGCAATAGCAAAAGTATGGCAGTGGTCAGCCTGTCGCGGAATATGTGATAGAACTCCTTCTTAATGAATGCGATGAGTTGTTTCATTCTATTCTTTGTTTAATCTGGCTTTCCGGGCCAAATGGTGAAATACCTCATCCATATTCTTTGCCTCAAACTGCTTTTTGAGATTTTTTGGCGTATCAAGTGCCTGAATTTTACCATCAACCATAATGGAAACGCGGTTGCAGTATTCAGCCTCATCCATATAATGAGTGGTTACAAAAACGGTTATGCCCCGGTCTGCTGCATCGTAAATCAATTCCCAAAACTGACGGCGGGTAGCAGGGTCCACTCCGCTGGTAGGCTCATCCAGGAACACTATACGCGGCTCATGCACAATGGCAACGGAAAACGAAAGCTTCTGTTTCCAACCCAGTGGCAGAGCCTTCACCAGCACATCCTTCTCGTTCTCAAATCCCAGTCTTTTCAGGATCTCATCAATCCGGTCCCCGATCTTTTTTTCAGGGATTCCGTAAATTCCGGCATACAACCGTATATTTTCCCAAACCTTAAGATCCTCATACAAAGCGAATTTCTGGCTCAGGTACCCGATATTTGCCTTGATCTGCTCAGGTTGCTTCCTGATATCGAAACCTGCAACAAAGCCCTTGCCCGATGTGGGTTTGCTCAGGCCGCAAAGCATACGCATCGCGGTGGTTTTTCCTGCTCCGTTGGCTCCGAGAAATCCAAAAATTTCACCTTGTGTTACCTCAAACGAGATGTGGTCCACAGCGGTAAAACTGCCGAAGCTTTTAGTCAGGTTTTCAGCTGTTATAACATTCATTTTTCAGATCCGTTTGATGAAAGGTTCATGAAACAATCTTCCACACTTGCCCCGATGGGCCTGATTTCAATGCCTTCATGGCCGAGGCCGGAGAGATATTTTTGTAATTCAGAAATTGTCAGGCTGCTATCATCCAGGGTAATATGATGGGTTTCACCGAAAGCAAAACAGGTTTTAATATTTTCATGCTTTCGCAGATCGCCCAATAGTTTCGACATGGTGTTGCTCTGCACCGCCCAAAGAATTTTGTCGAATTTCCGGGTCATCTCCACCGGTGTATCGATTTTCAGGAACCGGCCATTTTGTATCAAAGCGATCCGGTCGCACAAACTGGCTTCATCCATATAGGGTGTGGAAACCAGAATGGTGATATTTTCCTTCTTCAGCCGAATTAGCATATCCCATAAATCCCTTCGTGAGATTGGGTCGACTCCGGTAGTAGGCTCATCCAGAAATAGCACCGATGGCTTATGAATCAGCGCACAGCACAGTGCCAGCTTTTGCTTCATGCCGCCCGATAATGCTCCGGCCCTTCTGTTTTTAAACGGCTCAATCTGTTGGTAAATATCCTTGATAAGATCGTAATTGGCCTCAATAGTAGTCTCGAAAACGGTGGCAAACACCTTCAGGTTTTCCTCCACCGTGAGATCCTGGTAAAGTGAAAATCGCCCGGGCATGTAACCAATCCGATGGCGTATATGCTTATAATCCTTTACGATATCGAATCCATCCACCTGTGCTTCCCCGGAATCGGCTAAAAGCAGGGTGGTGAGAATCCTGAAAAGCGTGGTTTTTCCGGCACCATCGGGACCAATAATCCCAAAGATCTCCCCTTGATTTGCCTCAAAGCTGATCTCTTTCAGGGCCTCAATCTTCCCAAATTTCCTGCTGATATTATGAACCGTAACGGAATTCATCAGTCGGTAATTTTAAAACCGCCGTACATGCCTATTTTCAGATAGCCGTCGTTGGCTATGCGCACCTTGACCGCGTAAACCAGGTTTGCCCTTTCATCCTGTGTTTGAATGGTTTTCGGGGTAAATTCCGACCGCGCAGAAATCCAGCTGATGGTGCCGGCATATTCCCGTTTTTTATCGGTCCCGAAATCAGCAAAAACCTTTACCGGTTGCCCTACCTTGATTTTCGAAAGCTGGGCCGAGGTGATGTAGGCCCGGAGGATCATCTGGTCGAGATCGGCAACCTTAAACAGTGCTTTCCCTGGAACGGATACTTCGCCGGCTTCGGAATATTTCACCAGTACGGTGCCCTTTACCGGGTTGATGATCCGGCACTTGGCAATCTGGTCGTTCAGTTGCTCCACCTGGAAACCGAGTGCTGCATTATCGCCGCCGATTCCCCGGTCGGCAATGGACAGGGTGGATTTTTGAGCGTCCAGCTGTTTTTCCAGAACCGATATCTGGGCATTGACGTCATCAAGTTGCTTTTGGTTGCCTGCATTGGCTTTCAGGAGGTTTCCAATCCTGATCTTTTCCGTTTTTGCAGTGGCAATTTGCTGCTCAATGGCGGCAATCTGCTTGCGGGTATCGGGCCGGCGTATCTCCAGGGCTTTCATGCTTGCCAGCAACTGCGATTTGCGAAGCGAGAGCTGAATACTGTCGATATACCCCACTATTGCACCTGCTTCAAGAACCTGTCCTTCCTCCATGTCAAACCGCATCAGCTTGCCTGTGGCTTCCGAGGAAACAATTATTTCGGTGGCTTCAAAAGTGCCGTTTCCATCGGGACTATCCTTAGTTTTCCCGCAGGCGGTGATTAAAAAGGCGCCGACTGCCAATATCAGATAGCTTATTTTTTTCATTATCGTTTTCATCGTCATTATATTAGTTGTTGGTAATGTTTTTAAGATTGTAAACCGATATCAGCAGCTGCATTTCATGCAACGATTTATCCTGTTTGGCCATGTCCTCCGCCTGAATATCGCGGATTAGCTCCGATACCGATAGGGTGCCGTTTGCGACTTTTGCCTCCGACGATTTCCGGATGCCCTGGCGAAGGGCGATAATTTCATCATCCCTGCTGATCAGCTCCCGGATTTTTGCGATCTCATTGTTCTGCTGAATGCTGGCCAGGTTGCTGTTGTAAAGGAAAACGTCTTTTTGCAGATCCACCTGCTGCCCGCTTAAGCCCAGCTTGCTGACATTGTTTTTTTGCGAGTAATAATTACTGATGTTCCAGGTGATCCGGGCACCGCCAATGGCAAAGGGCGAGAACTGGTTGTTGAACATATTCAATCCGGGTTTTCCATACCCTGCCTGCACAAACATCCCGATTTTAGGGCTGTTGGCAGCATAAATGGCATCACGCTGCCCAATGAGAAGGTTCTTTTGATATTCGAAAAGTTGCAGCTCGGGGCGGCGATTATCTGCTGAAGGGTTCGATGTTATGGCTGTTTCAGGCCTTACCAGCAGGGTATTATCATCGATAGGCTCACCCGTCATGGCCGAAAGCATCTGTTTGTATGATTTTTGCATGGATACCAGTTCGGTGTTCCGCTGCGCCGTTCGCAGAAGCTCCACCTTAAATGCATCCAGATCGGCCTGGTTGGCCACCCCGTTGCTGATCCAGGCCGTCACCCTATCGATATTGGTTTGCCATCCTTCCCGCATCAGGTTATTCTGCTTCTGCTGCTCCTGGACCAGGAGGATACCGAAAAACAACTGGTTGATCCTTTCATTCAGGGTGTACAAGGCAACTTCGAGGTTTTGCTTTTCTACCCCGGACGATTGCTGAATCACCTTTTTCTGCGACCGGATGGCGCCACCGTCCCAAATCAGCTGGTTAACCTCGGTAATCGCCTGATACTGGTCCTTCGACATCGAAAATGAAGGAATACCCGGGATATTAATCGGAATCTCCGTGACTTCCGATTGATAAGTGGCTTTGGCCGAAACGGAAACCTGTGGCAGGTAACCTTTTCCAGCACTGGAAAGGTTGTAGGCTGCCGATTTTTCTATCAACCCGTATTGCTTGATTAACGGATAGTTGGCCCTGGCTTTCTCCCGGCAGCTATCCAGGGTCAGCTGCGGGTACGCCGCAGTAGACTGAAGGAGGAAAATGGATGCCAAAGCAGTGATTAATTGTCTCATATATTGTTTTTTAAACTTCGTAAAATGATGAGTACATTTTCCTGTCTTCTGCTTTCAATCAGCTTAGTAATTTCCTCATCGTTCAGATCGGCCATGATTTTAAAAATCGGACCGGCAATAAAAAGCATCACATTCAGCGATACTATGGTTATCAGCAGGTCGTATACGCTGATAGGACGTATGTTGCCTTTTGCAATCTCCGCATCTAATTCTGCCTTGAGTGGTGAAATGATCGCCCTGGGAACGTCAGACATGGTCTCCCGTAATTTCCTTAACCGGATGGGATTTGTCAGCAGTTCGTTAAAAAAAAGGAAAGGCAATCCGGGATTTGCCAGAAGCATATCAAAATGAGCCTCGATTTTGAGTTTCAGTTTCTCTTCAAATGTGGCACCGGGCTTGTCTGCCTGAAAAAGACCGGTGGCTATCATTCTGGCCTTTTTCTCAAATACGGAGTTAAAGAGTTTTTCCTTAGTTCTGAAATAATAATGAACAAGCGCCTGGTTGCACCCCGCCACACGGGCAATCTCTGTGGTGGAGGTCAGCGCAAAACCTTTTTCCAGGAAAAGCTTCTCCGCTGCTTCGAGTATCGTCTGCTCCGTATTGGTATCGGGGTTGGTAATCATATTTAATAGTATGCTTTAATAGACCTATTAAATGCAAATTAACAAACTCTGTTTGGGAAATTCAAATTTAAAACCAAATATTTTTCCATTTCGATCCAGGTTTTGCATCTATATCTATTAACAACAACATGTACCAGCAATGGATAGATTAGAAATGATTCCAAAAGAAAAGATCGACCGGGCAAAATGTTTCAATTGACTGATATTGAGAAGGCTGAGGTGGTCTCAATTTGCGACCATCTCGCGAAGATTAAATATTCCGCAACCAATCCTTACGCCTTCACGGAACATGGCAACACTGGCAGGTTAATAAAGGAGCTGTTAAGTACACGTGCCCAAAATGAATCGGGTAGGGGCAGAAAATCTTCTGCCCCAACATGGTGCCCAAAATGAATCGGGTAGGGGCAGAAAATCTTCTGCCCCAACATGGTGCCCAAAATGAATCCGGTTGGGCAGAAAAAGTTATCCATTCCCGTATCAAAAGCGCTGGCCGGTTGTTTTAGCCTGTAAACAAATGACTATCATGAATCCAAAGGTTGATGAATATTTAAAAAGAGCCGGGAAGTGGCAGGCGGAATCTGAGAAATTACGAATGATCATTCTCGATTGTAACCTGACTGAAGAATTGAAGTGGGGCGTTCCTTGCTACACATTTCAGGATAGCAACATCGTTTTAATCCATGGATTTAAGGAATACTGCGCAATTCTGTTTGTTAAGGG
>CAIXKO010000066.1 GCA_903919925.1 uncultured Bacteroidota bacterium
CAAAACACCGCCGCCATCTTCAATCGCATCGCGAACATTTTTACCTTTAGGATTGATCGCTGCGGTTTCAGCTAAAACACCTGAATAACAGCCAAACCATTTGGTTATGGAATACATATCGCCACCGGCCCTGAAATCAATTAGAAAACTCATGTCAATGTCTCCAAAACTGAAACTGTTGCGAATACCACCGGTAAAATCAGGAGTTACATTTCCGAGTATAACATTCTGTGGTGTGGTCCTGTACATACCGTTTGCCGGATTAATCAGCGGACGCCCTGAATAAGTGATCAGCTCATTTCCTAAAGCATCTTTTTCAACGGATTTGAATTCTCTTACAATTCCTGGTCCATACATAATTCCGTAAGGCATCCCTGGACGAGCCTGAACCTGCATTCCCCATGATCCTGCATACAAGTTGAGGAAAGTCAGATCTTCAGCCAGGCTAACAACCTTAGAGCGGTTCCGACCGTAATTTACTACAACATCCCAGGTAAAACGCTTCGATTGAATCGGTCGTGCATTTACCAATAATTCAATCCCGTTATTCTGAATTTCTCCGGCATTGATCATCTTGGCGCCAAATCCTGTGGTGGATGAAACTGCAATCTGCATGATCTGATCAGTGGTATTATCCTTATACCAGCTGAAATCAATCCCAATCCTGTTTTTCAACAATTTTAAATCGGCTCCAAATTCCATGGAGGTAGTCTTTTCGGGCTTCAGACCAAGCGGTGGTATGGTATTGGTATAGGACAATGATGGGTTCCCAAAGAATGGGGACGAAGAACCATAAACTCCGTTTAATTGGTACGGACCAGTGTCAGAACCTACCTGGGCCCAGCCGCCACGGAGTTTCCCATAACTTAATATGTTGCTCTTGATTCCAAAAGTTTCCGTAAATACCCATCCCAGCGATACAGAAGGATAGAAATAGGAGTTATTGTCCAAAGGTAATGTCGATGACCAATCATTTCGGGCGGTCAGATCAAGATATAACCACCGTTTGTAGCCAATACTTGCGGTTGCAAAAAGCGACTGTATTTCTTTGTTGCTGAACGATAATCCGGTGGTTGGAGTCGATGCTGCGTTGCTCACTGAATATAAATCAGGGACAATCAATTCAGCAACGTTGGTTGACTGAAACCTGTTGTAAGCATGCATGAGGTTTGCTCCTCCTGTTGCGGATAAACTGATATCCTCACTGATATCCTTGTTAAACGACAGCAAAATATTGGCGTTTGTTTCATTCGCAAAATTGGTATAAGCATTAAAGGTGCCGAGTTTCCAATCGTTCGACATCTTGGCACGCTGTTCCATAATTTCCTCAACATAAAGGTCAGTTCCTATACTGGCTCTCAAATTTAGGTAATCGGTAAAGTCATACTGAAGTGCAAAATTGCCGAATACCCTGTCCCTGGAGCGGGCATTGGTGTTCTTGTTTAGGGTCCAGTAAGGATTATCGTGATAGGAATGATTCCAGTTATATGGCCGCTTGGTTACCGGATCAATCGTGTTCCAATTTGCCTTCAAATCGGCATAATCAACCTGACGGCCCGACCATGACGACTGTTGCAAAATGTTGGCACTGCTGTATCCGTTGCCTGGTATATTTTCACTCTTATTCCTGACATAGGTTCCGGTAAAACTCATACTGAATTTTGGGGAGAGATAGGTTTGCCCGCTGAAGTTTACCGTGTTTTTGGCCAAATCAGTATTAGGCAAAGTTCCCACCTGAGTATAGTTGGATAATGATAATCTAAGATTGGTTTTTTCAGTTACTTTGGTTAAAGCCAGCGTGTTCGTTAATTGATATCCTAGTTGAAATACACTTCTGATGTCGTTTTTGGAAGGTACCCATGGGGTAGGGGTACGAACTCCGGTAACCGCATCATAAGGGGAGTTGTATTGGGCTATCAGCCTGCCATCGAGGCGTGGTCCCCAACTTTCATCCACGTTATCATTGGTTCCGTTACCGTTACCATCAACGTACTCAAATTCTCCACTATAACCTTGACCATAAAGATTCTGATAGTCAGGAAATATCAGGGGACGATCAAACATTCCTGCTGATTCAAAAGTAATACCCAAACCCTGCTTGCCTTTGGCTTTCTTAGTGGTAATCAAAATCACCCCGTTGTTTGCTCTGGAACCGTAAATGGCAGCAGCATTTGCTCCTTTTAATACTGAAATGTTTTCAATATCTGAAGCGTTAAGGTCCTGGATAGCATTGCCATAGTCAACTCCACCATAAGCACCCAGGCTGGTGTAGCTGTTGCTAAGCGGCACACCGTCAACCACAAATAACGGTTGGTTGTCGCCGGTAAGGGAGTTGTTTCCGCGGATAACAATGCGCGAGGAACTGCCAACGGCACCGGATGAATTGGTGATGGCTACACCAGCAACTTTACCCTGCAAGGTGTTGACAATGTTTTGTTCACGCGATTTGGCAAGTTCTTCGCCTTTAACATCCTGAACCGAGTATCCGAGCGCTTTCTTTTCCCTCGACACGCCCAATCCTGTTACAACAACTTCTTCCAAACCCAGCACGTCTTGTTCCATTTTGACGTTGATCTGAATTTGGTCAGCAATGATGGCTTCAATGGTTTTCATTCCCACATAGGAGAACTGAAGCCTGTCAGTGTTTTCCGGGACCAGGAGAATGTATTGCCCCTGATCATTAGTGGTAGTCCCAACTCCCGAATAGCCCTTGGCCATGATGGTTACCCCCGGAATCGTTTTTCCGGTGGAACCATCGGTAACTGTACCCGTTATTTTCTTGTTCTGGGCCAATGTTACCTGCCAGCTGACCAAAGCTAACAGTACAAGTAGAAAAGTGAATCTTTTCATACGAAACAGTTTTAGTTAGTTAATGATAATAGATCCTGCATAAGTATAGGATCGAAGGTAATGGTAAAATATTACCGAACAAGAGATGTGCGTTAAAAAAATGGGAAAAGCGTGTAGTTACAGGCAGTAGCTGCTAAATTTCAGCAAGTAAATGTGCAATATGCTGATTTTAAATTTTAGATTTAACGATATCTAATATCCTGGTTTCTTTATCAATAGCTAAAGCTTCAATTTCTCTTGCCTGCTTAAGAATATCTTCGGCAAAAACACGGTCGTTTAAGTCACGGGCATTAATTTTAACGTTCAGAGATGCCCCTAAAACAGCCGAACGGGCCGCTAAAGCACCTACTCCGGCATCAGAAACTGAGTTTGGATTGCCGGTTTTTGCCATAATTTCCAAAATATCCATCGATTTCAATGCCATCTGCATAACCTTAAATGGGATTTCTGTTGCATACCGGGTGGCTGCCTGAATGGCCGCTTTCCTGATTATTTTTTCACTCTCATTGTTTTTTGGCATCGCAAATGCATCCATCACCCTGTTAAATGAACGGGTGTCTTCATCAACCATTTGGGTGAGTGACTTCACATAATACATCCCTTTATCCGCCAAATCTGAGAACTCTTCCCATCTTTCATCCCAGCCTCTTTTGTGGGAGGAAAGATTAGCAACCATGGTTCCCAATGCTGCCCCCATGGCTCCCATGTATGCCGAAACCGATCCGCCTCCGGGTGCTGGCGATTCTGAAGCGGTCTCATTGGCAAAAGCTGCCAAATCCATGCTAATGAGCGGGTTCTTTTTATCGCCGGCTAAAATATATTCAATTACTTTTTCCCCTGAAACAAAAGGCTTCAAATCATCTAATCCCAGTGATTTTACAGCGATTTTTATAATCTCTTTCTCCGGGATGCCGGTCGATCGCTGCTGCTTCTTCAGAAAATAGCGTCCGGCTTCAATCATTGCCTCCAATGGAACCAACCCAACAAGTTCCGATCCGGTTACCCGCATACCCCTCTCGGCTGCTTTCTTACACACCTCCTCAAAAGCTACGTGAATAGGTGTTACCGTAATATCGGTAAGGTTAATGGAAATTTGTGCAATCCCATATTCTTCAATAAACCACCCAATAGCCTTAACTTTTTTTAATGATCCAGGTATCCGGATGGGTTCACCGTTTTCATCTTTTATCATAGGGCCGGTTATCGGATCGCCTTCACGCAGAATGCGTCCCGCCTCCCGGATATCAAATGCAATCGAGTTGGCACGGCGTGTAGAAGTGGTATTCAAATTAACATTATAGGCCACCAAAAAATTTCTCGCACCTATGGCTATCGATCCCGTTCTGGGAACAAATTGTGCCGGACCAAAATCAGGCTTCCATTCAGGATCCCTCAACTTTTCAACTAATCCTTCATATTCCCCGCTGCGAATGGTGGCCAGGTTTTTCCTTTTCTCTTCAAAAGCTGCAAATTCGTAACAATAAACCGGAATCTGCAATTCTTCTCCTACCCGCTTTGCCAATATCCGGGCAAATTCTGCCGCCTCTTCCATAGTAACCCCACTTACCGGAACAAACGGGCATACATCAGTAGCTCCAAACCGCGGGTGCTCCCCGTGATGATTACGCATGTCTATAATCTCGCAAGCTTTCCGAATAGCTAAAAAAGCCGCTTCAAGCACATCCTCAGGGCTGCCTACAAAGGTTACCACAGTCCGGTTAGTTGCCTTTCCAGTATCAACATCCAATAACCGTATGCCCGGAACCGATTCTATCTGGTCAGTTATTTGCCTGATGATCGATAAATCATTTCCTTCACTGAAATTGGGAACGCACTCAATTAATCGCGTATTCATCGGGATAGTTTATTTGTTTTCAATTATTCGACCATTCAATATAATTCTTTCGATCAGATCGGATCCATAAGCGTACGGCAGAAAAGAATATCCGGAAACCGGCCGGGTAATGATCAGATTCGCCCTTTTTCCTCTGGTAATGCTGCCCAGCTCGCTCTCAACGCCCATCGCATACGCTGAATTTATGGTTGCGGCGTGGATCACCTCTTCTGGTAACATCTTTAAACAAATACATCCGAGCGAAAGGATCAACATCATGTTCCCGGTAGGTGAGGACCCGGGGTTGTAATCACTCGATAGAGCAATGGGCAAACCTGCCTCAATCATCGCTCTTGCCGGGGGCCAGATTAATCCTAAAAAAAGAGCCGCACCCGGCAACAGGGTTGGCATTGTGCCACTTCCTGTTAACGACCTGATCTCCTCCTGACCTGTGTACTCCAGATGATCAACAGACAAAGAATTATATTTTACACCAACCTGAATGCCACCGGAAAAATCAAGCTCGTTGGCGTGAATTTTTGCCCTTAACCCATATTGCGCTGCAGCTTCTAAAATCCTTGACGTATTGTCAATGGTGAAAAATCCCCGGTCACAAAAAACATCGGCAAAATCAGCCAAACCTTCTGCCGTCACTCTAGGTAACATCTCGTTGATTATTAAGTCAACATACCCATCCTGGTTGTTTAGGTATTCAGGTGGAACGGCATGCGCACCTAAAAAGGTTGACCTAATGGTGATCGGGGTTGTTTTTTTTAGCCGCCGGATAACTCTCAGCATCTTAAGCTCAGATTCCGTGTCCAGGCCATAACCGCTCTTGATCTCAACAGCTCCCGTACCTTGGCTGATAATCTCCTTTATTCGGAGTAAAGCCTCTTCATATAATTCATCCTCTGATGCTTTACGTAAACGGATCGCGCTGTTATTGATACCACCTCCCCGTTGGGCGATTTCTTCGTATGACAGGCCCTTGATCCGGTCAACAAACTCCTGCTCGCGGCTGCCTGAATAAACCAGATGAGTATGTGAATCGCAAAACGCAGGCATAACAACCCTACCGCTTGCATCTATCTCATCTTCCAATACTTTCGGGCATAAATGCATGGGTCCATAATCAAGAATATGCCCATCTCTGATCGAAATCCATGAATTTTCTATCAAACTTAGCTTGCTCATCTCGCTACCGGCAACCCAGCGCTTACCGGGCTCCAATATCTGAACCAATTGTTTAATATTCTTGATTAATAAATCCATGGGCATTGGCTATATCGGTTTTGTAATTTCCTTTAGCCAAATTCGCTCTTCAATAGTCAAAAAATTGGCGAGTTCATCGTAAACTCTTTGCTGATAATTGTTTAACCAACGCAGCTCTTCATCGCTCAACAAACCTTTTTCAATGAGATTCGTGTCAAGTGGAGCCAGAGTAAGCGTTTCAAAACGGTAAAAAGTACCGAATTCATTCACCGTGTCTTCAATCACAACAGTCATATTCTCCGTACGCATTCCATAACGGCCCTCCCTGTAAATTGCTGGTTCCACGGTAGTCACCATTCCCGGCTCAAAACTGATATTCAAATAGCCGGATGCTGAGGTCCCGATTGTTTGGGGCCCTTCATGTACCGATAGGAAAAACCCGACACCGTGACCGGTACCATGACCATAGTTTAATCCGATATCCCATAATGCTTTCCGGGCCAGAATATCCATCTGAAAACCTTTCGTCCCTTTGGGAAACCGAAGCATCGATACGCCTAAAGTTCCTTTCAAAGCCCGGGTAAAATCAGATTTTTGCTGGCTATCTGGTGTTGAAAGTGTTATGGTACGTGTGGTATCGGTTGTTCCATCGGAATAATGCCCGCCCGAATCGAGCAGGAAAATACCCTCCGGCAAAAGATCCAGGGATTCCGAAGGAGTTACACTATAATGCACTACCGCCCCGTGCCATCCATAGGAGGAAATCGGATGAAAGCTTTCTCCTTGATATTCTGGTTGAAAAGACCGGAATTCTGCAATCTTTTCCGCAACTGACCATTCCGATACCAACCCTCCTGAATGTATCTGCTGATCAATCCAATGCAAAGTTTTTACCCAGGCAATGCCATCTTTCACCATCACCCGTTTTAACCCCTCCAATTCAACAGAATTCTTGATCGATTTCAATCCTGTGGTGATATTCATTCCATGCTTTTGTTCCACATGGCTGGGAATCGATTGAACCAATGCATGATTAACCTTATCAGGTGAGTATAATATCCTTGAACTTTCTGGTAAGCTTTTTAAAAATTCCGATATCGCTTCATATGGGTGTATCGTCACACTATCCTCAGATAATTCGTGCAATACAGCAGCCGGAATTTTTTCAGGGTTGATAAAAAGATGGGTTCCGGTTGTTGCAACAACACAGAAACTGATAAAAAATGGACAAAAACGAATATCAGTTCCCCTGAGATTTAACATCCAGGCAATGTCGTCAAGAGTGGTAATCAGATGAAAATCAACACTTGATTTCATCATCTCCTCTTTTACATGGTTGATCTTCTCTTTTCGGGATACTCCTGCAAATTCGATTTCGTGATTAAATATTCCATTCAAGGGTATGGAAGGCTGGTCCATCCAGATGGGGCTGGGCAAATCCACAGAGGTCGATAACTGGTGCCCGGCGCCACACAGTACATCGCGCATATTTTGCACCGAAGTAAAGGAGAAGAAACGGTCATCAAAAGCGATAACTGAATTTGAAGGAAGGTTTGCTGCGATCCACTGAATATGCTCAGGGGTATGCGGAACAGTTAACCTGAAGAGTTCAATTCCGCTTCCTTCAAGCTGCTTTTCCGCCTGTATGAAATATCGCGAATCAGTCCATAATCCTGCAGTTTCTGCGGTAATAACAATGGTTCCCGCTGATCCCGTAAACCCGGAAAGCCATGATCGATACTGCCAGCAAACAGGAATATACTCATTCTGATGTGGATCGGATGAAGGTATAATATAGCAATCAATGCCTATACCAGCCATAGCTGTCCTGATTGCCTGCAGCTTTTCTTTTCTGTGCATACTTTTCCGGGTAAAGTGATGGGTAAGTTATGTTTGTGATATGCTAATGAACAATTATGGTTTTCCCAACTTGAATGCTCTTTCCACATTGAATCTGGTAAAAATATAATCCCGCAGGAAGATCGTTGGTATTAATTCTGTTTGTCCCTTCAGTTAATACCGTTTGATAAACACATTGCCCCCCGGAATTCCTGAGCTGAAAAACCTGCTTATCCAGGTCAAAACCGGATTGATCATTTAAAATAGACAGGGAGTTCAAAGCTGGACTTGGATAAACTTTCCACCGGGAACTTGCAGGCAATGCTGTTGAATAGGAATCAGTAGTTTGAAAAAGCTGATCAAAATACTTAAATGAAAGTGTTACCCGCAAGGGCAATCCTGAAACATGATTACCCAGGTATTCCAGGTATTCATGCGCAATGTTATATTTCTTCAGGGTATCGGCCAGCGATCTGTTTTGAAAGTTGAGGTAATAATCATCCAGACTTCCGCAATCAAAATGAATCCCCAGGTTGGCTGCCGGATGATATGTCTTAGCGATTTCACAGATATTATTAATCTTCCATCGTTCCATAACGTCTGGTATGGGTACCGCCATGGAATCCAGTGGAAAGTCAACCTGAAAAGAATTTCGAAGGTTGGGAGAAAAGGCGCCTGCCATTGAAAAAGTCAGAATGGTTAACCCTTTATCGGGGTCAGGTTCCCAATGAAAGGGAGGTACCCCGCCGTTTTCAGCTTTCAGGTCCGGAATCAGCTGGTCGAGCAGATTGATATTTACCGGACCGGAATGCCCGGAAACGCCGATAAACAATTCTTGATGCTTAAAAGCCATTTTAAGAGCCCCGTATCCACCCATCGAAACTCCCATGATAGCACGCTTACCTCGTTCGTTTCTGGTGTAAAAAGCACTATCCATAAATGAAATAAGGTCATTGGCAATGTAATCTTCAAAGTTGCCGTACAGCTCAGAGTTGGTGTAAAAACTACCTTTAAATGGGGGAACCAACCCATCGGGCAACACCAGAATAATGGGCTTAATCACCTTAAAAGCGATGAGGTTATCCACCACGGGGTAAATAATATCGTATGAACCGTATCCCGAAGTAGCACCATGCAGGAAGTAAACTACCGGATAACGTTTCATCGGATTATTTTGATCGTATCCTTCCGGCAAATAAACCCGGCAGGTCATTTCCCTGTTTAATGCTTTGCTGAAGAAGTGGTAATCGGTTACCATTCCCAATGTTTCTGCTTTTGCAGGTGTCTGCATCAGGAATATTTGCAGAAAAACCAGGTAAAAGATTGGTTTCATGTATGATTATAGCGTAAGACCCAATAGGTAGGATAAGGTAACTCCAAGATAATTACCTATCGCATAACCGATCAGTCCAACAGTGATTCCTGAAATAATCACCTCTTTGTTCTTAAGCGCCCCGGCAACCACCGGTACAAACGGAGGTGAAAATACAAATGCTGTACTGGTGATAATAGTCGTGTCAGCATCAATTTTTAAAAGTGAACTAAGGAGGGTCTGAATGATAAAACTCCCGAATACAGCGATAAAAACGAAAAAGAATAATCCATTGGTTGCAGAAAACAGCATCCTGATGTCGGCCATCGAAGCTATTGCTAAACTGAAAACAACGATCAGGTACATGCCCAACTGAAATGATTTATTTATTCTGTTGATTTTCGGAATAAAAGATGCCCCCAATCCAAGGGTGGTAATAGTAAGAATCAGAACGATCATCTTCGAATTCTGAGGAGAGATCTCCATGGCGATTACGCCTATTGCCATGATTATTGCTGCAATCCCCAATGACCCTAGTGCCGGCCAAAAATTTTCTTTGCGGAAAAAGCCAGTGTAGGAGTCAAACTCTGCCTCCTCTTCAAAATCAACGGCAGACTTATCTGATACCTCGGTTTTCTTGAACTTCGGAAGGATGAAATGCAGCAAACGCTGGCCTACCGACATCAAAAGCATCAGGTAAACAGCGCAAATGACCATGTCAAAAGTCTGGGTTTTTATGAACAGATCATTATCAACGCCCAACGCCGTTTTAAGAGCAAACATATTGGGAGTGCCCCCGGTATAAACTCCGCTCAGCATTCCGGCAACTTTGTTGGCTTCCGGTATACTGTCCCTGAAAAGAAAAAAACCGATGCTTATCGCAATTACCACCCCGGCAAATGCCGTTAGCATGGAGAGAAAAGTTGTTTTTGCCAGCTTAACCCATCTTTTGAAATCCAATGAAAAAAGTAGCATGGGAATAGCCAGTGGTACTGCAATTTCTGATATAGAGTTCTGAATCTTAATCGATCCCTCAGGAAAAAGCCGAAGACTTCCAATCACCAAACCAAGACCATAGGCCCAAAGTATGGCTCCAACGCTGTTCATCCATTTAAACCGGTTGCATAAAAAAACAATCAGTGCAGAAGCAATCAGGTAAAACGGAATTAACCACACTGCAGTTGGGATCATGGTTTCAATAATTAAAAGTTTTATCTCATATCAAATACTTTAACTCCGGGAAATTGCCTGGTGTCAAAAACAAACATCTTTTCGTCAGCCGGAATATTGGCGGCAAACGACTTTATTTTAATAATGTATTGATTGCCATCCTTTGAATAGTAAACGACCTTATCAATCTGATCCTTTGATTTTATTATATCCATCCTGATTTTTGAATAGGATTCCTCTTTGTCGGTTGGTAAAAGGTCCACTGTTATTTTGTCACCGGCGCTGGCAATTGGTTCATACTTAAAGTTCTTCTCATAAAGAGTAAAAATGCTTTTTGGATTAAACATTTCATTATCAGCTGGATCAAGTATGTTTGCCTCTTTAAGCTCTTCATTAACAGTCCACAAAGTTTCCCCATTGCATAGGGCTAGTACTCCCATAATTTTCAACCGGTATTTTGCTCCGTTTAGTAAAAGGGAACCCTCCCGTGTATCATCAATCTTTTCCTCTGTATTAGACAGCGTAAAACTGAATTCCGCCTTAAGTGTGGTATAGGATTGAAGTTTTTTTGATACACGGTCCATCATAGATTTTGTATCGGTCTGGTTTTGTGCGATTATCGAAAGAGGAAGAATAATAATCGTGAAAACTATTATTAATAATCTATTCATTATTAGTAATTTATGTACGTTGATTTAAGAATTTTTCAAGTGTGTAAAAATCATGATAATATACTTGGCGGGGTTTGCTGCCATCAACTGGCCCCACAACACCGGCAGCCTCCAGCTGGTCCATAATGCGCCCGGCACGGTTATATCCGATCGAGAATTTCCGCTGGATTGAAGAGGTTGACCCCTGCTGAGTGGTAACCACTAATCGTGCCGCTTCTTCAAAGAGGTCATCGAGTTTTTCGTTGCTCACCTCACCTGGTTCATCTTGTCCTTCGGTTTTTGGCTCCGGAAGCGGCCAGGCCATAGGATATCCTTTTTGATTACTGATAAAAGCGGTCAGATTCTCAACCTCGTCGGTTGCCATAAAAGCGCACTGCACCCTGATAAGGTCCGCGCCCAGCGATACCAGCATGTCTCCGCGTCCAACCAGATGATTGGCTCCGGGACTATCCAGAATGGTGCGGGAGTCAATCATGGATGATACCCTGAAAGCTATCCTTGCCGGGAAATTCGCCTTTATAGTACCGGTAATAATGTTGATTGATGGACGCTGAGTAGCAATGATCATGTGAATTCCTACTGCCCTGGCTAACTGTGCAATACGGGTAAGAGGGATCTCAATCTCCTTTCCGGCGGTCATAATAAGATCAGCAAATTCATCAATAACCAGCACGATATAAGGCATAAATGCATGCCCTTTTTCAGGATTCAACCGCCGTTTGACAAACTTATCATTGTATTCCTTAATGTTCCTGACTTCGGCTTTTTTAAGCAGGTTATATCGGGTATCCATTTCAGCAGTAAGCGATTGTAAAACCAGAATTACTTGCTTGGTATCAGTAATTATCGGCTCGTCAAAATCAGGAAGCTTCGCCAGATAGTGTTTTTCGAGTTTTGAATAAAGTGTTAATTCAACTTTCTTAGGATCGATCATTACAAATTTCAATTGCGATGGGTGCTTCCGGTAAAGAAGCGAAGTGATTATCGCATTGATTCCTACAGATTTACCCTGTCCGGTGGCTCCTGCAACCAAAAGGTGCGGCATTTTGGACAGATCAAACGCGAAAGTTTCATTACTGATGGTTTTTCCTAATGCCACCGGGAGATCATAATCGTTTTCAAGAAACTTTTTCGATGCCAGTACCGTTTGCATCGATACGGTTTCGGGTTTCCGGTTTGGAACCTCAATACCAATGGTGCCCCGGCCGGGAATTGGTGCGATAATCCTGATGCCTAAGGCCGACAAACTGAGGGCAATGTCATCTTCGAGGTTCTTTATTTTAGAAATCCTGACACCCGGGGCTGGTATAATCTCATATAAAGTTATGGTTGGCCCAATGGTAGCCTTAATCTTTTCAATCTTGATCTTGTAATTCGCCAGTGTTTCAACAATCTTGTTCTTGTTGCCGATCAATTCTTCGTCCGATACCTTTGGTTGCCCGATAGAATGATCGCGTAACAAATCGAATCCTGGAAACTTAAACCCCGATAGTTCTAAGGTGGGATCATAATCTCCCATCGGCGGACGCAAATCTGCTTTCTCTTCCGTGATAACTGCAGCCGCTGTAACAGTCATATCTGGTTCCTCAACAACCTGATCAGGCTCAAAATCAACATGAACCAGATCCATATCATCGATCTGCTTGGAAATGTCTTTATCCTGTATCTCCTGAATTATTGCCTCATCCTGACTTTTATCGGTGACAACAAATTCATCATCTTCCGTAGCGATGGTTTCAGGAACCGGAGCTACAAACCGGGTGATTTCAGGACGTTTCAGGTGATCAGGAGTCAGTCGGAATAACAAAGCGATTAATGCCAATCCCGTAACAATTACAACAGCAAGGGTTCCGGCTGATCCCATTAAGGCAGTGAGCCATTCAGCAATGGAAATCCCATGACCTCCACCAAACTGAAATGCCCCTCCCGGAAGTGCATATCCCAGCATCACCGATACCCATATCAGCATGATCAATCCATATTTGGTTGCACGAGCCAGCGGTACTACTTTTTTCCCAAGCAATGCCAAGCCATAAAATGCAAATAATGCTACCAGAATAAACGAAGATATCCCGAACCATCTGTAAATAAATAGGTTGCTGAATATTGCCCCGGCTTTACCTGCCAGGTTGCTAACCCGTACACTGGAATCAACAAGATTACTGGCAAGCTCCGTATCCAGAAAACTTTGATCGGCTTTCCAGCTGAACAGGTAGGAAACAAAGGAAATTCCGGCAAACAGCGCCAGAAAAAGCATAAAAAGCCCGAGAACAATCTTTATTCTTCCATCTAAAGGTTTTCTAACCTTTTCAATGGCCTGTTTTTTCTTCTTCTTCGGCGTTGCTGATTTAACCATGTATAATAAATTCCCTCGTACAGTGTGTGAATACCAGGTGACCTTCCTTCACAAAAGTAGAAAATATGTTTAATTTCGAACTCTAATTTTGGATCGTAATATGAATAGGCTTGCAGTGGTTGCTTTAGGGGGAAACGCATTGTTGCGTGAAAATCAGGCTGGTACCATCGAAGAACAGGAACAAAATACCACCGATACTCTCGAAAATCTTGTTTTTTTAATCAATCAGGGATATGATCTCGTTCTAACTCATGGCAATGGCCCTCAAGTTGGGAATATCCTGATGCGTAACGACGCCGGTGAGCAAATCTATCATATCCCTCAAATGCCTATAGATGTTTGTGTTGCAGACAGCCAGGGAGGGATTGGCTACATGATCGAAAGAATGATGAGAAATATTTTGATTAAGCATAAGATTGATAAAGAAATAGTTACCTTAGTTACAGCGGTGGTGGTTGATGAAAACGATACCGCATTTCAAAATCCAACCAAACGGATAGGTAAAATTTACTCTGTTGATCAGGCGAATCAACTCACCCGAGAAAAAGGCTGGACTTTTAAAGAGGAGATAAAAACCCAGGGAGGCTGGAGGAGGGTGGTGCCCTCGCCCTCGCCCGTTCAAATCATAAACGAAAATGTGATCAAAACATTGGCCAGGCAGGGTGTTATTACCATTGCTGCAGGAGGTGGGGGGATACCAATCTATTTCGATGTCGAGGGAAAAGTGCGCGCTGCTGAAGCCGTTATCGATAAAGATCTGGTATCTAGTCTTCTGGCAGGCCGGATCGGAGCCGAAGAGTTTTATATCCTCACCGATGTTTCTTTCATCTATAAAAACTATAAAAAGCCGGATCAGGAGATCCTTGAATTTCTGAATTATGCTGATACTAAGAAGTATCTCGATGCAGGCGAATTCAGCGAAGGATCAATGGCTCCAAAAATCCGCGCTTGTCTGCAGTTTTTGGATCATGGCGGTCAGCTGGCTGTAATAACAGAGGCTTTCAAGCTCGAAGACAAATCTTATGGATCGAAAATCACGATGGAATATGATCCGGATGACCTGGCAAAATATCAACAATAAATAAAATTATCATGGCTTACAATCTAAGAAACAGGAGTTTCCTTAAATTACTGGATTTTACTCCAAAAGAAATTGACTTCCTTCTCGACCTGTCATTCGATCTCAAAGCTGCCAAATATGGCGGATATGAACAGCAAAGGATGAAGGGGAAGAACATTGCATTGATTTTTGAGAAAGCTTCAACCAGAACCCGTTGCGCTTTTGAGGTAGCAGCAAAGGATCAGGGCGCTCATGTTACTTATCTAGGACCTTCCGGTTCGCAGATCGGACAAAAGGAATCCATGAAAGATACCGCCCGTGTTCTCGGCCGGTTGTATGATGGAATCGAATACCGTGGTTATGCTCAGTCCATTGTGGAGGAATTGGCCAAATACGCCGGGGTTCCGGTATGGAACGGACTTACCACTGAGTTTCACCCAACTCAGATTCTCGCTGATTTTATGACCATGATTGAACATTTCAGTGGTTCATTAAACGAAATCTCCTTCTGCTATCTTGGAGATGCTCGAAATAATATGGGTAATTCACTCATGGTTGGCGCTTCAAAAATGGGTATGGATTTCCGGGTTGCCGCACCAAAATCACTTTTCCCTACCGATGAACTGGTGAAAACTTGCAGGGAAGTCGGTTCCCATACAGGGGGTAGAATTACCCTCACCGAGGATGTGGAGGAAGCTGTAAAAGGATGCGATTTCCTTTATACCGATGTTTGGGTGTCAATGGGTGAACCCGATAGCGTTTGGGAAGAGCGGATTCATTTGCTGAAACCTTATCAGATTAATTCCAGGGTAATGGAATTAACTGGTAATCCGGGGGTTAAGTTTATGCATTGCCTTCCTGCTTTTCATAATCGCGAAACCACCGTTGGCGAAAAAATCTACCAGAAGTTTGGAATGGATGGCATCGAAGTTACCGAAGAGGTTTTTGAATCCGAAAACTCTATCGTTTTCGATGAAGCCGAAAACCGCCTTCATACCATAAAAGCAGTTATGGTGGCTACCCTTGGGGATTAATTGACTTTCTTCCTGACTAACTGGTCCTTTTCATACCTGAGCACCGTAATGGCATGATTATCGAAGCCATTATTGGTGCCATTGGTTTGAAACTTCATTCGTGTAAGCATACCCGGATGAATCAGATACTGGTTCCAGCAACTAACATTTCCAGTCAGGTTGCGCCCAAACTGAAATAGAGCCCTGCTAAAATAAAAGGCAATGTCAAATCCTTGAAAACTGTACCTCGAGGGTTCGATGTTCCAATTTTGCTTGTATTTACGACAGAAATTCAGGACTAGCGGATCGGTAAAGTCAATAAACGGTTCCTCTTCAAAATCGCAGTAAAGCTCCAGGTTTAAGTTATAGAGATTGCTAAGATCCAATTCTTTAAAAACCCATTGGTTCAATCCGAAAACATGAATTTTATGGGTCACGGTCTTCAGATTCAGTTGATTGATTAATTCGGTAGTAAAAACCTCTTCTTCAGACGGAAGAATAATGAAGTTTGATCCGGACGATGATAAATAGCTGTCAATATCAATCTTAACGGAATCTGAATTAATGAAGCTCCGCGTGGCTTCAGTGAAATAGATGGTTTTGAAAGAAGCTTTTTTTAACGGGTCCTGATCCTTTAGCTGGGTATCCAGGTTGTCGAGAAATCGGGTAAAAGAAGGATTCGACTTCTCCGGCAACCTACCGATAACCAATACATTTTGTTTATACTTCGAACCTAAATAGGTTGTAGCCAATTCAATTTGTTTAGGAAGTTTGTTCCTGATTTGGAAAGCATAGGGATTGCCATTGACCACATCATAAGTTGATAATGGAGAAACCATTGGAATGTGCTTGCTCCTGGCAAATTCCGCAACTACCTCAATTTCATTTGGGAAAACCGGCCCGATTATTAAATCAACTCCTTTTAGCCGGTTGTTGTTTATGAAATTTCTTATTGTATCTGCATTCCTTTCGGTATCAAAAACTTCAACAGTCATATTCAAACCTTCGAGTCGCAAGGAATCAATGGCGAGATAGATACCTTCCAGAAACTCATAAAACCTGAAATGCTCCTGAGCCAAAGTATCAGAATAAGCTACTGTATCATTTTGGCTGATAAGAAGTGGCAACAGGATAGCCAGCCGGAAATTATCGCTCTCATGTGGGAAGGGTTTTGTTTTGCATGGCTGATCAGGATTTTCTTTGATCATTTCCTGTACAGCATCGTTGGTCTTGACTTCAGCGGGCTTAGCTTCCACCGCAGGGGTGGTTTGTGTAATGGTAATCTTATCCCGTGGAATCTTAATGCTCGTTCCTGTTTTCAAGCCCCACTTTAATTCCGGGTTCAGTTCCCTTATTTCTTCCACTTTGATACCGTATTCCTTCGAGATCGAGAATAGTGTTTCCTTGGGCTGAACAGTATGTGTGATGCACTTTATGGTCCCATTGCCCTTAATCGGCGATTCAACTGTAACAATATCGGGAATGCGCAAAACCATGCCCGGGAAAATTGATTTCTTGAACAGGTCAGTATTAAGAGTTTTCAGCTCTTCTTCACTCACATCATAGGCTTTGGAAATACCGTACAGAGTTTGCCCTTTTAAAACCTCATGTAGAAAATAGTTCTTTCCACTGATGGTGATTTGATTGTTCGAACGCTTGACCGGAGTAGGCTGAAACTGGGAATAACCGATCGGGGAAAAAACCATGAAAACCAGTATCAGCAAGAATGCCGGCTTCCGTTTTTGTGTATGAATAATTCGAAATATAGTGTTCACTGGTAACAATTTGTAGCCGGCAAAGTTACTCAAAATGCAATGTAGTTCTACCACCCTGATTGTTTTGGTTTGCCAGATAATTATTCACCTCAGCAATGTACCTTAGCCCAAAATTTCAACTATGAAAAGAATACCCGTCTTCGTACTTGCCCTTCTTTACAGCTTTTGCGTTTTTGGACAATCACAGCCAAATCCGCTTTTGCCTGCTACCTGGAACATTAAAAGTGAGGAGCTGCTTGGTTTCGTAACGGAACTGGCGAGCGATAAGTATGAGGGGCGCCTTACCGGCTCCATTGGGTACCAGAAATCAGCAAAGTGGATGGCCGCAAAAATGGAGGAGTGGGGCATTCTGGCTGCATTACCTGAAAAGAGTTGGTTTCAGGAGTTCAAACAGCCGTATGTCACGGTTTTACCAGGATGTTCACTAACCTTACACCTCACCGTGGGTTCAAAGGATACCATCGGTATTCCGTATCATTATTTTGATGAATATATGCCTGGCAGCACCTCCGGATCTGGCGAAATTACAGCTGAAGTTGTTTTTGTTGGTTATGGTATTTCCGCACCGGAACTGGGCTACGATGATTATTCCGGTGTAAATGTAAAAGGTAAAATAGTACTGATGAAACCTGAAGCCCCTTTGACTCCGGCCGCTGGTGTTGAAAAGTTTTCGCCCTGGCAACCGTATTCATTGCACCAGTATAAAATGCTGAATGCCATTAAACACGGTGCCCTTGGCGTTCTTTATCACTATGGCCCTCTCGCCAATACAAACAATGATTATCACCGGGAGCTATTGGTTACCATGGTTGGAGGCCGTGTGGTAGAGGATCTCTTTAAGGGGACCGGAAAAATATATGGCGATATCGTTACAAAAATTGGTAAAGACCTGAAGCCTCAATCTTTCTCAACCGGTAAAACCGTGACCATGAAAAATCTGACGGAATATCATCCCGACGGGGTAGGCATGAACGTTATCGGTTTGATTCCAGGATCTGATCCGGTTTTAAAAAATGAGGTGATCATTATTGGTGGTCACCTCGATCATTGCGGTATGGACTGGGATATTTGCCCGGGTGCCAACGATAATGCTTCCGGAATTTCAGTGATTATGGGTGTTGCCAAGGCAATTGCAACATCCGGAATTCAATTCAAACGTTCAATCATGTTTATGGGTATCGGGGCAGAAGAACAGGGATTAATCGGATCCAAAGTTTATGTTGCAAACCCGGTTTTTCCAGCCAAACAAACAATCGGTGTATTGAATCTGGATTGTGTGGGAATTGGACCCAATCTGCACGCGGGTGGTGGAGTCAACTACCCTGATCTCTACAAAGCTATAGATCAGTCGAACAATAACTATGTTCACCGGAACCTGACCTCCTATTTCAACTCAAATCTTGGCCGCCCCCGCTCTGATGCTGCAATATTTATGCAAGCCGGCATGCCCACTCTGAGCTTTTCTTCATCCGGCGGCTCCGGCGCCTATCATACACCCGATGATATACCTTCAACTATCTGGCCCGAAACCCTGGAGGACCTCGCAACCATCTTAACATTGTCCCTTGCCGAACTTGCTCTCGTCTCTGGAAAATAGCACGGAATCACCAATTGAAAAATCATTTTCTGTCTGTCTGGTAACTTTTATTTCACTATCGGAACCGCCCATCCAGGGAATTCCCCCGGATTAATATTAAAAACTGCCGATCCAATAAAATAAACCACGGCGGTTATAATGACCGCTCCAATCAGGTTTAACCAAAAACCGGTCCGCGCCATTTCTAAAATCGTTACCCGCCTGGTCCCGAAAATGATCGCATTCGGTGGCGTTCCGGCCGGAAGCATAAAGGCCATTGATGCCGATAACGTAGCCGGAAGCATAAATAATAACGGATGCGTATGTGTGGCAATTGCCATACCCGACAACACAGGCAATATCATTTCGGTTGTGGCGGTATTGGATGTCAATTCGGTAAGAAATGTAACCAAAAGGCTAATAATTAATATAATAACTATCGGATGTAAAACGGAAAGCCCGGCTAATTGTCCACCAAGCCATAACGATAATCCGGAATCCCTGAATCCATTGGCGAGCGCAAAACCACCCCCGAAAAGCAAAATAATGTCCCAGGGCAAATGACTGGCTGTTTCCCAATCCATAATCCTGGAACCTGTTTCACCTTTTGAACGTATCATAAACAGGGGCAGCGAAAGTGCAATGGCTACCGTTCCATCATTGATAAAGGCAGGCTTGCCAAATAACGCTGCCCAACCTTTTATCGTGGTTGCCCCAACTTCAATATCGGATCGGGTGATCCATAATAGCGCCATTAAAATAAAACTGGCAAGCACAATTTTCTCCTCCCGGCTTATCGGACCCAGATCTTCTTTCATCTGCTTGATGGGTAAATCCTTAACTGCCTTTGTTTTGCTTCCCCGCGCGTATCTGAAATACAACAGCGTAAATGCTGCAACCAATAGCAATATCCCGGCCGGAACGGCAAATAGCATCCACTGCAAAAAAGTAATGGCTGGTGCCTGTGGAAACATTACCTGGTAAATTCGGAGAAAGGAAAGATTCGGCGGAGTGCCAACCAGTGTCATCACTCCACCAATCGAGGCACTATAGGCTACTCCAAGCAGAACTCCGGTTGAAAACGATCTTTTCTTTTCAGGCTCGGGTTCAATCTCTGTTAATACGGATATCAGTATCGGAACAACCATCATGGCGGTGGCGGTATTGGACATCCACATGCTCAGCATCGCAGTGGCGAGCATAAAGCCTAACAAAAGTCTGGTTTTACCAGTTCCTGTGATGCTCAGTATGGTAAGTGCGATCCTTTTGTGCAGGTTCCATCGCTGCATAGCCAGAGCAATTAAAAAACCACCGATAAAGAGGAAAATCACATGGTTGAAATAGGCGGCAGAAACAGTTTGCCCATCCATTACACCAACCATGGGAAATAATGCTACCGGAAGCAATGACGTAATGGCCAACGGAACGGCTTCTGAGATCCACCAGATAGCCATCCAGGCTGCAATGGCCAACATATATCCAATCTCCGGATGCGATAGGTCAGGATGATAAAGAAACGCTAGCATCCCGGCGATTAAAGGGCCAGCCCATAAGGCCATCCTTTTGCCGCCAAATGCTGGGATTCTCATTCAAGCGTGGCGAGGAAATTCTTGATATTACCCTCAATCCTGCCCATAACATCAGTGGAATCAGCACGAGTGAAACTTTCACCGGTGATCTGCTCGAAAAGTTCAATATATCGCTCAGAGGTTTCCTGAACAAAAGCATCCGGCATAAATGGCACTACTTGCCCCTCCTTGCCTTGGAAATTATTCTCAATCAGCCACTGACGCACAAACTCTTTGGATAACTGCCGCTGCTCAATACCTTGTTTGAAATTGCTTTCATAAGTGTCGCCATAAAAATAACGACTCGAGTCCGGCGTGTGGATCTCATCAATCAGGTAGATCTTTCCGTCCTGAATACCAAATTCATACTTGGTATCAACTAAAATAAGTCCCATTCCTGCAGCCATTTGCGTGCCGCGCTCAAACAACCGGTAAGTGTACTCTTCCACCTGATCATAAATATCAGCCGTAACCAATTGATTAGTAATTATTTCTTCACGGCTGATGTCTTCATCATGTCCAATGTGTGCCTTGGTGGTTGGAGTAATAATCGGGGTATCAAATTTTTGATTTTCTTTCATCCCCTCAGGCAATGGAATGCCGCAGATAATCCTCTTTCCTGATTTGTATTCGCGCCAGGCATGCCCGGTAAGATAGCCCCTGATCACCATTTCAACTGGCAGTGGCTCAGCTCTCCTCCCGATAGTTACCATGGGATCGGGTGAAGCAATTTTCCAGTTTGGAACAATATCCTGAGTGGCATCCAGAAATTTAGACGCAATCTGATTCAATACCTGCCCTTTATATGGAATTCCTTTCGGCAATACTACATCAAATGCCGAAATCCGGTCCGATACTACCATAACCAGGTATTTGTCATTGATATTATAAACGTCGCGTACTTTCCCTTTGTACAGGCTGATCTGTCCTGGAAAATTGAATCCGGTTTTTACAATTGCTTCCATTATAATTTTTTTAAGGTTTTAACAATTATCATAAGCTCTCACAATCTGCTCAACCAATCGGTGCCGGATAATATCCTGATGAGTGAATTCAATGATCGCAATTCCAGGTATGTCGGCCAGAATCTGTTTTGCATGTATTAACCCGGATTTCCGGGGATCGGGCAAATCCACCTGAGTGATATCACCGGTTACCGCAAACTTGGCAAATTCCCCCATGCGGGTTAAAAACATTTTAAGCTGGTTGATGGAGGCATTTTGAGCTTCGTCCAATATAACAAATGCGTTATCCAGGGTCCTGCCACGCATAAAAGCCAGCGGCGCAATCTGAATTACATTGTCTTCCATGTATTCTTTCAGCTTTCGGGCTGGCATCATATCGAGCAGGGCATCATATAACGGCTGAAGATAGGGATCAAGTTTTTCGCGAAGATCTCCCGGCAAAAAACCTAAATTCTCACCAGACTCAACTGCCGGACGGCTCAAAATTATTTTTTTTACCTCCCGATTTCTGAGAGCCCTAACCGCAAGTGCCACAGCCATATAAGTCTTTCCCGATCCTGCAGGTCCCGTAGCTATCAATAGGTCATTGGTCCGGCTCTTTTCAACCATCTCTACCTGATGGGCAGTCCGCGACCGGATCGGTTTACCATTGTTCCCGAATAACAGGATATCTTCCTCACCGGAATCAGTTCCATTACTGATACCGTTTTCAACCATAATTCCTTCGATTTCCATCGGCGATAACTTGTTGTATTTATCAACATAGCCAAAGAGTTTCTCCATTTTGTCCTCAAAGCGGGTAATCTCAGAAGCCTCGCCAACTGCCTTAAGCTGATCTCCCCGTGCAATGAGTTTGATCTTTGGAAAGAAACGTTTGATAATCTCCAGGTGCTGGTTATTAGCACCATACAGTACCAAGAGGTCGATCCCTTTTAAATAGATGATTTTTTCAATCATGCAGTAAAGATAATGTCGTAATTTTGCGGTCGTATTTTTGCGGTCGTAATTTTGCGGTCGTATTTTTACGGTCGCATTCTTGAGCCAATCACGCAAAAATAGATATTATCACGGATTTAGAAACGGGTTTCATGCATGTCGATTATTACTTTAACAACTGATTGGCAAACCCACGACCATTATTCGGGAATGATCAAAGGCAGGCTGCTGCGATTAATACCCAATGCAATTGTTACTGAGATCAATCAGCACATTGAACCTTTCCATATTTTACAGGCATCTTTTGTTTTACGACAGGTTTTGGCCGAGTATCCTGATGGATCCGTGCATCTTTTTCTGGTCAATCAGGGTCACCGTCCCGGAATTTGGCCTGCCGTTGCCCAATATAAACAACAATTCCTGGTGGGTTGGGACGATGGAACTTTGTCTCTGATAATTGATGCAGATCCTGATTATTACCTAAGGCTTAATCACGATGTCCTGGATATTATGGATCGCTCAACGGGGACAACGGACCAGTTTCGTAAAATCGATCCCAGTTTCCCGGAGTTATCTCTGTTTACCCGGATTGCATCTTTTTTGGCAGCCGGATTTCCGCTCAGTGCAGCCGGTCCGCATGCCACTGATTTTGTCATATCAAGATCCTGGCTCCCTGTGATCCAGAAAGACCAAATTGATGGCCAGGTGGTTTTTATCGACTCTTACCGAAACGCAATCACCAATATCCCTAAAAGTGGCTTTTTGAAGATCGGGTTGAACCGGCCCTTCGAAATCACAATAAAATCAAATAAATATAAAATCTTCGGAATCAATCAAACTTACCTGGAATCAGATCCTGGTGAACTGCTCGCTATTTTCAACTCATCTGGGTTGCTCGAAATAGCTATTGTTCATGGAAATGCCGCTGAACTCCTTGGATTTGAACCTGGAACACCAATAAAAATCAAATTTGATGAACAATAACAGAGAAGAAACTTTAGCATCCTTTAACCGGCTGCTGGATATTATGGATGAACTTCGGGCAAAATGCCCATGGGATAAAGAACAGACAATAGAAAGTCTCAGAACCTTAACAATCGAGGAAACTTATGAATTGGCCGATGCAATACTGGACGGTGATCTTCAGGGAATTCGGGAAGAACTTGGCGATATTCTGCTCCACATCGTCTTTTATGCTAAAATCGGACTCGAAAAAGAAGCTTTCTCTATGAAGGAGGTGATCGACGGCATAAATAAGAAATTAGTGTTTAGACATCCTCATATTTTTGGGGATGTTACCGTAGAAAATGCCCGCGAAGTGGAGCAAAACTGGGAAAAAATAAAACTCACCGAGCACCAGGGAAAAACGGTTTTAGGAGGCATACCAACCTCCCTCCCGGCAGTGATTAAGGCTTATCGGATTCAGGATAAAGCCCGCGGGGTTGGATTCGACTGGGACCATCGTGACCAGGTTTGGGATAAAGTAAAGGAGGAAATCGGAGAACTTATGGCCGAATTAAAGAGCCAGCAATCAGCTGACCGGGTGGAAGCCGAATTCGGAGATGTACTCTTTAGCCTGATTAATGCCGCCCGTCTGTATCAGATCAATCCGGAAAATGCCCTTGAAAGAACAAATCTCAAATTCATTCACCGGTTTAATTATCTCGAGGAAGAAGCAAGGAAACAAGGCCTCAACCTAAAGAATATGACTCTTGAGGAAATGGACAGGTATTGGAATGCCGCAAAAAAGTTGTGACAGCCTAAATTATTTGCAAAAATTGCCTGGGTCATCCGTATTGAAAATGGATGAAAGACCATGATAAGGTAAGCTACGCACTGAAAAGGGAAGCTACACAGTTTAAATGACGACAGGCAATGAAAAGGATGACACGAAATGAAAAGGATGACACGCAATTATGCGTCTCTACTGTTCAACGTTTTCCGTATTTTCTTCTTTTGCAGGCTCTTGTTCTTCATCCTTTGTCCAGTCAACTTTGCCTGTGGTAACAAGGATATTGTACCAGGTATATATTTTCTTCATGTCGGACACATAAACCTTATTCCGGTCATATCCAGGTAGTACCGTCGCAAAATAATCCTTGATCTGCTCGTTGGTGGATTTTTTTGGGTCTAAAATGGTTTTTCCTTCCTCCTTTTGATAGATCTCGAAAAACACATCCTTTAACGGCTTATCTTCTGTGTCAGTAAAAATGGCAATTTCTTCCATTGAACTAACATGACTGGTTGAATGCACCGGCATTCTCTTTCCCGTTTCCAGATTTTCGGCAACCATAATACTCTTGCCTTGCGATACCAATTTAAAAAGACCCGGTTGACCCGAGATAGCAATGAAATCCTTAATATCCATGTTCTGATAAAATTTGAAGGGGCAAATATAGCTAAATCAATTAAGCCCCCTTGCTTTCTTGATTTTCTCGTATGCTGTATTTAATTGCTGGAATTTTTCGTTGGCTTGGTTTTTAAGGTCATCGCCCAGATAAGCAACTTTATCAGGATGATATTTAATAGCCATTTTGCGATAAGCTTTCTTTAATTCCTCATCGGTTGCATCAGAAGTGATTTCTAAAGCAGTATAGGCAGATTCAAGATTATCAGAATATAAAGCTTTGATTGAGTTGAAGTCCCCGGTATTTATACCCATGTAATAAGCAATCTTTTCAACCGTTTTTAGTTCCTCAGGCGATACCAACCCGTCGGCTTTCGAGATTCCAAAAAGAACATGAATAAGTTGCAAACGTGCACTATAATCCATTCGCTGCCCAATCTGACGGCTGACTTCCTCAATCGGGATGTTCTGCTCCAGTATGTTCCTCAGCAGTAAAGTGGCTTGCTGAGCCTGCTCTTGTCCAAACGACCGGACAAAAAAGTCCTTCACAAAATCGAGCTCCGATTTGAGTATTCGTCCATCCGATTTCATTACTGCAGCAATTAAAACAACCAGGCTCGAAATGAAATCTCCCTGAGTTGTTGCACCCGGGCGTATATTGCCTTGGCTAACAACGCCTTCCTGTCCGTCCATCATCGCTCCCAAGGCAAACCCAATCAATCCACCTATGGGACCCAGGAATGCCCATCCCAAACCGCCACCTAACCATTTTCCAAATTTTACCATCGTTATTTTTTCTATCGGTTTATTTTAACAACGTATTGCCAATCAATTTATTATGGATATCTATTATTCTGGGGATTAAAAGATCGTCTCCCTCGTTTACGATGATGTAACTGGCCAATACAGACTTTCGTTCATCGGGCCATTGATTTTGCATCCTCAGATTGACAGATGTTTCATCTGATTTATCCCTTTTCATAACCCTTTCCTTCCTGATTCTTTCAGATGCGGTAACAAGAATGGTGACATCAAAATGTTTGTATAAGCCTGATTCAAATAGAATTGCAGCCTCATGGATCAAATATGGCTTACCCTGATTCTCCATGCCCCATGCGATAAACCTGTCCATCACCATTGGATGAATCAAATTATTCACCTTGGCGAGCATTTCGGGGTTATTGAAAATAATGCCAGCGAGTTTGGCCCTATCAAGTTTGTTATCTACATATATATTGTTACCAAACCATTCCTCTAGTTGTTCCCTAATCTGAGAATCTTTAGCCATGATTACCTTTGACTCACTATCAGCATTAAATACGGGTATTCCCAAGTGAGTAAAAATGCTCGCAACCAAACTTTTTCCTGAGCCAATGCCTCCCGTTAATCCTACTGTATACATGCGCTTTAGTTTATTTTGCTCACAGCAACATTTACCTTTTCAGGTTTGGTTTTAACCAGCCTATGAAGCTCTTCCAAGCCAAAACTACGAATGAAACCATTGTTTTGCTTGCCTATCCTGATTGGTTGAGTTCGTATGAAACGAAGGGTGTCCAGAATCAGGTCGGGTCCGGTAACTTCAATGTTCACAGGGGTAATCTTAATCAGGCTATCCGGAATTATAGAAGTACCGGAATCATAAATGAATAACGGAACCACCTTTACAATCTTGGATCGGTTAAACGCAAAACGAAAAACCAGGGTATCAGGAACTATTGCAATAACTTTAAGGTCTTGAAGTTGAACTGAAAAATCACCGTAATATTGATTCATGGGAATATAATCGGTAAAACCTTTTTTTCTCTTCAACTGACCTGACCTTAATTTCTGGAAATCAATGATCAAGGGAGTCTTGTAGAAATCCCAATTATGCCGTAAAACCGAAAACCCCAAACCTTTCACTTCAAGTGAAACTCTTTGGGGTAATGGATTCATCGTAACCATTTTATCGGGCAAGTTTATATAACTCAAAGGATGATCCACCCTCGTCGTATATTCGTTTTCAAGTGCCCGCAAAAACCAGAGTACTGTCGCAATCAAAACACAGGCTATCAGTATGGTTAACTGTCGTCTCCGCCGTTTTTTCCCGGAATTACCCGGATCTGTTTCCGGAAAGGAGCCAGCCTGTTCCATTCATTAGGGTTTCGGTTGATCAACAATGTCATCAGCGGTCCGGACAACCGATCCTTTGTCAACCTTTACCTTAACATTCTGATCAATTTCAAGCATAACGGTTTTATCTGTCACTTCAGCAATACGTCCGTAAATGCCTCCGGCAGTAACAACTTTATCACCTTTTTTTAAACCCTCGCGATAGGTTTTCATCTCTTTCTGCTTCTTCATTTGCGGTCTGATCATGAAGAAATAGAAGATTAGAATAATAGCGGCAAAGAAAATCAACTGAGTCATCCCACCCTGGGGATTCGGTTTAGTCGCTGTTTGTAAAATGAAAGCTAAATTTATCATAATAGTAATTAAAATTATTTCTTGCTATCCGGAACATAAACTTCTGCTGAGATCTGCAACTCAGTCGTATTGGGCTGGGCATTACTCAGTACCATTACCGCTTTTGTATTAGATCCTGTTTTGCCTGCTGAATTGAAAATGACTTCCACTTTACCCTCTTTACCAGGCTTTATTGGTGATTTTGTCCATTCGGGAATGGTGCATCCGCAAGTTGAAGAAACGTTTGAAATAATCAGATCGGACCCTCCGGTATTGGTAAATTTGAAAGTATAGGAAAGCTTTTCACCTTGAACCATCAAACCGAAATCATGTTTGGTTTGTTCAAAAGCAATCACCGGCAGATTATTCTCAGACTTTTTCCCTGAGGCAGTGATCGGATTAGATACCAGATCAGGTGATACACTGGTGTCGCCTCCTTTGGCTTTGGGTTTGCAACCCGTAAATGCGCCAAGGAAAATCGAAAATGCAATAATCCCAAAAGTTATTCTTAACATGGCTTTATGCTTCTTCTTATATTTCATTGTGCAAATTAAGTAAATTCATCTCAGCTGTCAAACCTCCCCGATTAATCCCCTGCCGGTTTTTTTAATTTTCTCATCCGCCCTGAGTAAGGCAAAGATTTTATCAAGAATACCATTGATAAAATAGCTGCTTTTTTCCGTGCTGTAAAACTTCGATATCTCAATATACTCGTTGAGAGTGACCTTTGCCGGAATCGAAGGGAAGTTTATTGCTTCACTGATTGCCATTTGCATAATAATAATGTCCATCATCGCAAGCCGCTCATAATCCCAATTTTCGCTGAATTTTTTGATCAGTTCTTCATACTCATCAGCGTGCAATACAGTTTTTCGGAAAAGTTCAACCACATAAAGCCGGTCGTCATCGTTGCTGAACATCGAAAGAAATGGCATTTCGGCGTTTTCTTTCCAACGACTTAAGGTTTTGATAACCATCGATCCAATAAACTCAAGATCATCGTTCCAGTAAATGCTTTGTTCTTCTAAAACCTGCTGAAGATATTCATTCGGCAGGATCAATTCTACAATCATCCGGCTGATGAAATTCTTATCTTCATGGAAAGAGTCTACAGGATTATTCATATAATCCTGATAAACATCCCATTCCAGCATGTTTCTGTAAAGACTTTTAATCAGTTCCTCTTCATTGGACCAGCTGATTTTCCTGGTTTCCAGATATTGACTGAATCTTCGTCCGTTACAAATACGGGCAATGATCCGGTTATCAAGGAACCGGGTGTTTGGATTAGCTTCTTCATCTGTGGGAAAGTATTTTGATCGTGCAATATCGGTACGTTGCACCGCATAGTTCATAATATCAACCAGTAAGAGCAGAATCAAATGATAAAGATCATAGCTCTTTTCGATACTGAACATCAGTTCCTTTTCTGTTTTCTGGAGACTGTCGCTTTCTGATGCCCGGTAAGCGTAGAGAATCTGAAGGGCTTTGACTCGTAATAATCTTCGGCTGATCATTGGATAAAAGAACTTTTTTTTGAGGTCAGCAAAGGTATGATTTTTTTTCTATTTTTGAGGGTTTTCGATCAAAACAACACTGCAAAAACAAACTGTTACAAAATGGTGGATAAAGATAAAAACGAGAGAATGGATCAACAGGATAGAGATGAAATCTATTCTAAAGTGATTCGCGCGGGGAAACGCACCTACTTTTTTGATGTAAAAGCAACCCGGGGTGATGATTATTACCTGACAATTACCGAAAGTAAAAAGGTGTTTGATAATGACGGTAATTCTCATTATGAAAAACATAAGATTTTTCTTTACAAGGAAGATTTCGACAAGTTTGCGCAGGGATTTGATGATGCGCTGGCTTTTATTTCCACGATCAAATCGGGAACAGGATTTGAAAATAATGTGGCTCCTTCCTTGCGAGCTGGTTACAGAAGTGTGGAATTTGAAGATCTCGATGAATCGAAATAGTTTATAAAGGCCGGTTTACCGGCCTTTACTTTGAATTTATCAATGTGGATAAGAGAATAGGAGGAAAAATGGATATTTTATTAAGGGAGGTTGAGTCAAAAAAGGATTTAGTTGATTTTGTCAAACTGCCGGCTCGAATCCACATGGGGCATTCTAACTGGATTCCACCACTTTACATAGACGAGATCGATTTCTTCAACCCTTTGAAAAATAAATCTTTTGGTTATTGTGACCATATCAGATTGCTCGCGTACCGCAATAATGAATTGGTAGGCAGGATAATGGGCCTGATAAACCACCGCTATAATCAGGTAAAGAATGAGAATAACGCACGATTCAGTTATCTCGAAACCTTTAATGACCAGGAAGTTGCTCACGCTCTATTATCTAAAGTCGAAAGTTGGGCACTCGCCCTGGGTGCTGAAAAAATAGTGGGCCCTCTTGGTTTTTCAGATAAGGAACCTCAGGGCTATCTGGTTAAGGGCTTTGACGAGCCAACAGTTTTGGCTGCCAACTGCAATTTTAGTTATATGAATGATCTGGTTAAAAATGAGGGCTTTGCACCTGAAATTAACCTGGTCACCTATAAAGTTGATATCCCGGAAGTCATACCTCCGGTATACAAAAGAATGCTTCCCAGGATCGAGAAATTGAATTCTGAGTTTAAAATGATTGAGTTTAATTCGCGATGGAAACTCCGCAAGTATATCCGTCCCGTGCTACACCTCACAAATCGTGCTTTTCAGCAAATCTATGGCTCTATGCCCTATGATGAGAAAGAAATGGATGATTTTGCCAACCGCTTTATTTGGCTCTTAAATCCAAAATTTGTGAAAGTTATTGAAGATCAGGCAGGTAATGTTATTGCCTATACCGTCGCTATGCCGGATATCAGCAAGGGAATCCAAAAAAGTAAAGGATACCTTTTCCCATTTGGCATTTTTTCGATTCTGGGGTCTGGAAAGAAATCGCATCGCATGGTGGCTCTGCTTGGTGCAATTGAAGAACAGTATCGCGGCAGAGGTCTCGATGTAATGATGGCCCTCAGAGTGCTCGAATCCGGTCGGCAGGAAGGAAAGACGGAAATTGACGGGCATCTGGTCATGGAAACCAATTATGCCATGCGCGGTGAATATGAACATATTGGTGGTTATGTTTATAAATGGTATTCTATATATGCCAAAAGTTTGAGATAGAGCTTCTTACTTTTCTAATCTTTATTTTATGATTAAAAAACTAATAGTCACTAGTTGGGCTATTCTATGCTTTCTAACCCTTTCCTCTCAGGAAATTAAGCAAATTAATCTAAAAACGGACCAGGGATTAACCGTTCGCAGCTTTCAGGATCAGGCAGGTAATGCTTTTGAGGCATCATTGCCACTGATCACCTTCCGGTTAGGCGAGCAGTTGATCAATTCTGCGCAAATGAAATTGGTTTCAGCAGGAGATTCTGCCATTGCCAGGCTGGATACCAGGCTCGAATTGGTATTCTTTCGTGATCAGGGTACTACTCCGGGATGGAAAGGAAAAGTTAAGATAAGGAACATTTCCCCCAAAGATACCCTTGAAGTTTGGAACATCGTTCCATTTGGTGAGGCTGCCGATAAGGTTTATATCACAGGATTTGGCAGGCATGGTCTATCCAGAACCTATCTGGCGCGCCCTGGCTTGACTCCGGTTAATGTTATTGTCCCGGATAATGCCTGGAATCTTGGCTTTTCCGAATCAGTCTTACCTGGAATTCAAATTGCAGCATTATCCCGAAGAATATCTTCGGAAAAAGCACAAATAAAAAGATTTGAAAATAATCTGTTCCCAGGCGGTTCTGTAACTTATGCCTTATATGCTGATTCCTATAAAGGTGACTGGCAGGAGGGTCTGCGTCTGATGTTTCAAAACAGGATGCTTTATGATCTTGAAAGTTTTGATAATACCCTTTATAACCGGGATGATCTCAAGTGGATCCGGCATACCTATGTTTCTCACCTGATTTATGCATGGGACCACCAGTACTATGATAGTAAGGATTTGCAAAATAACCTTCAGGCCTTTTTGGATCGGGGGAAAAAATGGTATGGGGGCGATGACTTTATCGGAATCTGGCCTACCTGGCCTTCATTAGGGCTTGATCAGCGTAATCAATGGGACCTTTTTCGTGATCTGCCGGGTGGTCTGGAAGGATTATCCCAAACAGCTGAAATGTGCAGGAAAAACGGAGCCCGTTTTTTTATTTGCTATAACCCGTGGGACGCAGATACGCGTTCGGAAAGCCATTATTCCGGTATGGCGGATTTGATCAGGGAAGTTGGTGCCGATGGTGTTGTTCTCGATACCAAAGGGAGCTCATCTCTTGAATTACAGCATGCCGCCGATAGCGTCCGCAAAGGAGTGATCATGTATAGCGAAGGAATGGCCGTTCCCAAAGATATGCCTGGAATTGTTTCTGGCAGGGTCCATAATGCGTTGTATTATCCCCCCATGCTCAACCTGAATAAGTTTATTAAACCAGATTTTGCTATTTATAGAGTGGCTGAACTCGCTTTTGAACCCATCCGACGAGAATATGCAACCTCTTTCTTTAATGGCTATGGAACCGAATTAAACATTTTTAAGCCCGGCAGGCCTGACTGGATCGAGGCTGATTATCGGTTTTTTGGCCAAACGGCCAGGATCCTGCGCGAGAATACCACCAATTTTACGGACTACAGTTTTATACCATTAATTCCAACTCTTAAGGATAAAATATTTGTGAATTGCTGGCCAGGTAATGATAAATTGGTTTATACCATCTTTAGCCTGATACCGGAAGGCTTTGATGGAGCTCTTTTTGAAGCCAAAACTGATCCGGGTTATCATTGGGTTGATGTTTGGACCCATCGGGAAATCGAGCCTGAAAATCAGGATGGTAAAACCTTTATCCCGGTCCGTACCGATGCTTTTCATAAGTCATGGCTAGGTTCCAATAATGAAGGCGCGGTTAGTTCAGTGATCCGATTTCCTTCCCTTTTGTCAGTAAAACTTAATATTGACCAATTGTCTCTTTCCGCTTCTTCTGGCGATCAAATCAGAATCTGGGCCGGTAATCCCGACTATGAAAAGAAACCGGTAGTTTTTGATACTCAAGCAAGAACCATTCGGCTGGGTGATTATTTTGGACGATTTGAAGGGAATTTTATTATCCAGCTTTTCAAAAACCAGGAAATCCTGGATGAACGGATAGTAACAATAAAACCTGGCGCTGCAAGGCTGGTTAGCCTTTCTGTTCCTACAAAACCATCATCCACATCACTTCCGGGAATGGTTGAAATACCTGCTGGAACATTTGAATGGAAAACAACAAATGGTGACGATTTTATCGGATACCCCGAATTATATGCGAAAGATCCGGTTAAATTGAACTCCTTTTTAATGGATAAGTATCCGGTAACCAATGCACAGTACTACGATTTTATTAAAGCGACAAGTTATCAGCCTGCCGATACTGCCAATTTTTTAAAGCATTGGGCTAAAGGAAAACCTGTAAAAGGAATGGAGAATTTCCCGGTAGTATATGTGTCATATGAAGATGCCAAAGCCTTTGCACTTTGGGCTGGCAAAAGGCTCCCAACTGAGCTTGAATGGCAATATGCTGCGCAAACTCCCGATTTGAGACCGTGGCCGTGGGGTAAGGAAACGGGGGTAACCCGGGAAATCGAGACCATTACCAATACCCTGACAGTAAGTCGGATCAAAGGAATTGACCCCAAATATTGTAACACCGGTATCGGAAAGATGGAGCCGGTTGGGAAGCATCCTAAGGGTGCAAATCCTTATGGCCTTGAAGATTTGGTGGGTTCTGTATGGCAGCTCACAAATGACGAATACGACGATGGTACGGTATATTTTGTTATCATGAAGGGAGGTAGTTTTTTTAACCCCAGCTCAAGTTGGTGGTATGTTCAGGGTGGCCCCAGAGAACTCCATTACCGGCAAATGCTGTTAAGAGTATCACGTGGCTTCGAACGCAATTCTACAGTGGGTTTCCGCTGCGTTAAGGACAAATAGAGCCTGGTGATGGTTTACCCCGGTAAGCTCCATTATTTCAATCAAAATGTAAAAAAGCCGCCCGGATCAATCCGGGCGGCTTTTTATTATGCTGTCCAAAACTTTTCAGTCTTTGTAATATACCCGCCCATCAGCACCGATTTCCAGAATCTGCATTTCCTTTAATACCGTTACAATCCCTTCAGCAACAGTATCATCCTCAAGTGTGATAAATTTAACCTTTTCAATTAATTTAGTTTCAAACTTGGGCCTTGCAACTTTCTTTTGGCTGAATAAGTTGGTCATAACCATCGAGAGGTTGGTGTCAGAAGTCGCATAAACATTAAGTTTTTCCTGAACCATCTCTTCAGTGATCTCTTTATCAACCCTTTGTTTCCTTTGTTTTGCCTCTGCTACCTCTTTAACCTTCTTCTCTTTCTTAACTTTCTTCTCTTTTTTTACTTCAACAATAGTTTCAGCATCTACGGCTTTAACACCAGGCTTGCGGCCTCTTTTCGGCTTATTTTCAACCACCGGTTTCTCAATTTTCTTACGGCCACGTTTCTTTGGTTCCGGTTTAATTTCAGGTGCTATTTCTGCTGCCGGCGCCGAAACTGCCACTTTTGCTAAACTTGGACGGCCACGTTTCTTTTTTGGTGTTTCCACTGCATCAACAACCGGAATCACGTCAGCTGACGGAAAAACCACTGGCTGAACTTTTTTTGGACGACCGCGTTTACCCGTTTTTACAGTAGCCACAGCAACTTCTGCAACCTCTGCGGCTTCTATTTCAGGTTTCACTTTTTTTGGACGGCCTCTTTTTCCCTTCTTCACTACCACGGCCTCCTGGGTTTGAACTTTTTTTGGCCTGCCCCGGCGTCCCGTTCCTTTTGCCTTTTCTTTTATTGATTTGTCCTCTTCAGGAGCTATCATTTCGGCAGGAATACCTTGATTTCTTAGGAAAATTATTGTTTTATCCAATTTGGAAGATTTCGATACAATATAAAAATCGATTTCTTCTTCGGGATTAATTAGCTGGCCAATGGTCAGCACAATGTGATGCGAAAGATCCGAAGCATCCATTTCAGCAGTATCAACCCAAATCAGGTTGTTGCCGTATTTTGGCAATTGCATGATCAACTCTTTGGGAATACGGATGTTGGTAGTATCCGCGTACACATAAACGAGGTAATTATCCTCCTTGGTCAGAATCCGGTCTTTAATTAACTTAAAGTCCTTGCTTTCGGTAAAAAATATTGACGTCGCCATTTCAAAATGTTTAAATTGCCCCTAATGGAATTGTTATTTTGCAAAGATTATAAAAAATAACTATAATCTTTGCAATTTATTTTATTAAAATTCACAATAATTGCGCAAAATTCTTAAGATATCCAATTAGCAGGAAATCAAATGGGGAAATCAGCCATCTGGTAGCTGAAAACAATTGCTTTTATTTTGTATTGGGATCATAAATACACCTTCTGGCTTTTTACTGCTGATTTTTCATAATTTTGCAGCAAAATAGAATTGCAATGATCCTTTTTTATCAGACTGCTCAGGAAATATACGCGATTGGAGTTAATAAAGGTTTGTCAGCCAGCGATCTCGATAAGCTTCATTGGCTTTTTGGAAAAGCAAGCCTTTTAGAAAAACTAGTTTTGGATGGCTTTTTTATTGGCCCTCGTAAGGAAATGGTTACGCCCTGGTCAACAAATGCGGTTGAGATAACACTCAATATGGGTATTTCCGGAATAGAACGCATCGAGGCCTTTCATCCTGCTACTGTAGATCACACAGGGTATGACCCAATGCTCCAGGCCCTTTACACGAAGTTGGATCAGGAGGTTTTTACGATTAACCATCAACCCGATCCAATCCTGAATATTACGGAGATAGCTGAATATAGTTTAAAGGAAGGTCTTGCCCTCAGTTCCGGGGAGATCGAATATCTCAACGGATTGGCTGCTCGGTTGGGCCGCCCGCTAACTGATTCTGAGGTATTTGGCTTTTCTCAGGTTAACTCGGAACACTGTCGGCATAAAATATTTAATGGACAGTTTATTATCGATGGTATTGAGATGCCCGAAACTCTCTTTGCACTGATAAAGAAAACAGCAGAAATAAATCCTAACCGGATCGTATCCGCTTATCATGATAATGTTGCCTTTATTGTTGGTCCTGTTGTGGAACAATTCGCTCCGCTTGCACAGGATCATGCTGATTTTTTCCAAATATCCGACATCAATTCTATTATTTCTCTTAAGGCTGAAACTCATAACTTCCCTACTACCGTTGAACCATTTAATGGTGCAGCTACCGGCTCCGGTGGCGAAATCCGCGATAGAATGGCTGGAGGTAAGGCTAGCATGCCTTTGATTGGTACCGCTGTTTACATGACCTCCTATCCGAGAATGGAAAAGGATCGTAAGTGGGAATATACACAAACAGAACGGGAATGGTTATACCAAACTCCTCAGGATATTCTGATAAAGGCATCTAATGGTGCCAGCGACTTTGGAAATAAATTCGGCCAGCCCTTATTGTGCGGAAGCTTGCTTACTTTTGAACATGCTGAAAATCAGAGAAATTATGGTTATGATAAGGTGATTATGCTGGCAGGTGGGGTTGGTTATGCCAAGTTCGAGGATGCTAAAAAGGATATTCCTGAGCCAGGTGATATTATTGTTGTCCTGGGTGGCGATAATTATCGTATAGGCATGGGGGGAGGAGCGGTTTCTTCTGTTGCAACCGGAGAATATGCAAATAAAATTGAGCTGAATGCAGTACAGCGCTCAAATCCTGAAATGCAAAAACGTGTATATAATGCAATACGTGCTTTTGCGGAAACTGGCCGCAATCCTATCAGGTCAATACATGACCATGGAGCCGGCGGTCACCTCAATTGTTTGTCTGAGCTGGTGGACCAGGTTGGGGGAGAGATTTTTCTTGATAAACTACCCGTTGGGGATCCAACCCTCTCGGCAAGAGAGATTATTGGAAACGAATCCCAGGAACGCATGGGCCTGGTTTTGGCTCCTGATGATATTGAAACGCTTCGAAATGTTACCTCCCGTGAAAGGGCCCCAATGTATGAAGTTGGCCGTATAACAGGCGATAAAAGGCTCCTGTTTAACGACCGCAATACGAACTCAAAACCGATAGACCTTGCACTGAATGACTTCTTTGGGAAACCACCTAAAACGATTTTAACCGATCAGTCTGTTATCAATAATTTTGAAGAAATAGCTTACGATACATTGAAATTTGAAGAATATCTTAATCATGTTCTTCAGATTGAGGGGGTGGCGTGTAAAGACTGGCTTACCAACAAGGTTGATCGATCAGTGACAGGCCGTGGTGCAGTTCAGCAAACTGCCGGCGAAATCCAATTGCCATTAAATGATCTGGCAGTTGTGGCTTTGGATTACCAGGGCAAAACCGGAATCGCTACTTCAATTGGTCATGCTCCTGTGGTAGCAATGATCTCACCCGAAGCAGGCTCAAGAGTTGCTGTTGGCGAAGCTCTGACAAACCTGATCTGGGCACCCCTGGTAGATCAGATTAAATCTGTTTCCCTTTCTGCCAACTGGATGTGGCCGGCGAAAAACCCTGGCGAAAATGCCAGACTCTATCAGGCAGTCAAAGCGTTGAGTGATTTTTGTATCGATTTGGAAATCAATGTCCCAACTGGAAAGGATTCTATGTCGATGACGCAGAAGTATCCTGATGGACAAATGGTTCTGGCACCCGGTACCGTCATTGTTTCCGCCGTTGGTGAGGTATCCGATATCCGGAAAGTGGTTCCCCAGGTGCTGAATCCGGATACTGGTACGCATCTTATTTATATTGATTTTTCGGATGGGCAATTTCTCTTGGGTGGCAGCAGCTTTGCACAAGTTTTAAATAAAATCGGACCCTATGCCCCTGATTGTGCCCCGGCAGCAGATTTCAAAAATGCATTTAACACCATCCAAAGCCTCATCCTTCAAGGAGAAATTATTAGCGGCCATGACGTTTCAGCAGGTGGGCTGGTAACTTGTTTGCTCGAAATGTGCTTTGGTAATACAAACGGTGGACTATTATTAAACCTGGAAGATTTTCCCACCCTTGATCCGGTAAGACTGCTCTTTTCAGAGCAACCGGCGATTGTGATCCAGGTAAAAAACCTGGTTGCTGTTGAAGAATTGTTGAAAGAAAACGGATTATGTTTTTATAAACTAGGAAAGCCCCAATCATCCCGGAAAATAGATGTTTTTGGGCTTAACTTTGAATATCATCTGGATATCGATAAGCTGAGAGATACCTGGTACCGTACTTCTTACTTGCTCGATCGCAGGCAATGTGGCCCGGAAATGGCCATGCAACGGTATCAGAATTATAAAAATCAGCCACTTAGCTTTGTTTTTCCAAATCATTTCTCTGGTAAGTTTTTCGATCTGGATATCGATCCCAAACGAAGAAAGCCTTCAGGTATCAGGTCCGCGATTATCCGTGAAAAAGGGGTCAACGGTGATCGGGAAATGGCCTACGCTATGTACCTGTCAGGGATGGATGTGAAGGACATTCACATGACTGACCTTATATCCGGAAGGGAAACATTAGAGGATGTTAATATGATCGTTTTTGTTGGGGGCTTTTCAAATTCCGATGTTTTAGGCTCGGCTAAAGGTTGGGCCGGCGCCTTTCTCTTTAATCAAAAGGCCCGAACAGCACTCGAGCGTTTTTATGCAAGAAAAGATACTCTTAGCCTTGGCATTTGTAATGGTTGCCAGGTTATGATGGAACTTGATCTGGTATATCCCGGTCGCACCAATCACCCTAAAATGCATTTGAATACCTCTGGAAAATTTGAATCAGGTTTCCTGACACTGGATATTGTACCAAATGAATCCGTAATGTTAAAGAGCTTGTCAAATAGCCGGTTAGGTGTTTGGGTTGCACATGGTGAAGGACAATTCGTATTGCCTGACCCAATTGAAAGTTACCTGGCACCCGCCCTGTTTTCTTACTCAGGCTATCCGGGAAACCCAAATGGTTCACCCGGAAATATTGCATCTCTGTGTTCCACTGATGGCCGGCATCTGGTTATGATGCCCCATTTGGAACGTGCTTTTCTACCCTGGCAATGGCCACACTATAGGAGTGACCGAAAAACCGACGAGGCTGCTCCATGGCTGGAAGCCTTTGTTAACGCCCGCAACTGGATTAATACCCGCTAGATTCGTCCAACTCTTAAGTAACGTAACTTTTTTTTAGTTGGTTTTGCTCATGATAAAAATCGAATACGGTTGCAGGAAAATAGCACCACCTCCTGATTTGAATACGTTATGAGTCCCCATTATTTTTTTATAATCGCTGACTCCTTCCGGACTCGGAATTCTTTGAATATCCTTACTCAGATTGATCATCACCAAAACCGTTTCAAAATCATATCCCCGATAAAAGGCGATCACCTTTCTATTGTCTTGAATAAAAGGCTGAAATGACCCTCTGCTCAATGGAATCGAGGTGTTGCGCAGAGCAATCAGATTACGGTAAAAGATATAAAGGGAACCTGGATCCTCTTTCTGGTATTTTAAAGGCTTAACTGTTTGTGAACTACTGGCATAGGGAATCTCCCAATGTGTTTGCCCCTTGTCTTCACCTTCCATGTTCCACAAAAATGGCTCCCTGATATATTCATCTGGCTTTTCACCAAGCATCCCAATTTCTTCCCCATAATAGATAAAAGGATTTCCAGGTAAAGTCAGCAATATTGCGGCCGCAACTTTTGCTTTTTCTGTGTTATTGCCAATATCTGTCATGATACGGTTAATATCATGATTGGAAAGAAATATGGCGTCTTCAAAGTCCTGTTTTTGATTTAGATAGGCGTCACGTGTCTGCCACCAGGTTTGCAAAATATAATGATCCTTTTCTTCCTGGAGACTGATTCTGATGCTGTCTGCTACCTGGAAATTGAAACAAGCGGTCATGCCATTCTTCAGGTAGGGCGCAATTTCTTTCGAAGATCCCCAAACTTCACCGACAATAATCACATCCTTTTTTATTTTTTGAGCCTCTTGGCGAAACTCATTCCACCATTGTATGTTTTTTTCAGCTTGATTTTCGGGATAAATGTATTTTGCAGCATCCATCCTGAACCCGTCAACTCCAACATCTTTCAACCAAAAAGAACTGATCTTGAAAACTTCCTGCCGGACTTGAATATTGTCAAAATTCAAATCGGGCATTTCCCACCAGAAAAAGCCATAATATCGGGAGCCTGGTGTTGGCTTACCCTTGGAATCTCTAACCGCGTGCCAGTGAAATGGCTCAGATTTGAAATCAGCCGAATCATCCGACCAAATATAGTAATCACGATATTTGTTCTTAGGACCCTTTGAAGCTTCCTGGAACCATTTTATCTTGTTGGATGTGTGATTGATAACAAGATCCAATAGAACAACCATGTTCCTTTTGTGGGCTTCCTTAACCATCACCTTGTAATCATTGAGCGTGCCGTAATCGGGATGAATCGAATAATAATCGGAAACGTCATATTTATGATACGATGGCGATGGGTGAACCGGAAGAAGCCAGATACCCTGAACTCCCAGATCTTTAAGGTAATCCAGCTTGGATGTCAGACCGGGAATGTCTCCTATTCCATCGCCGTTGCTATCATAAAAGGATTGAACGAATACGGAATAATAGACACGGGTTGGTGGGGTAGGTGGTACCATTTCCTGTGATCGGATTGGATGAAAAGGGAGAAACAAAAAAATCAATAAAAGCAAAATGGAAGTGCCAACTATCCTGATATTAAGCATAATAGAATATTATTTAGTGTAAATAAAATATCCCCAAGGTTCCATGGCGATAGGTTGAGAAGCAGGTTTGGTTCGTTTACCTGAAAAATACTCAGTGTACTTGCCCCCGGCCGTTTCGGGTGATAAAGTGATACTTACCGGTTTGGCACTCATATTAAGTACAACAATTACTGAATTGGTTCCAATTTCCCGTTTAAATGCAAGTACCTCTGTGTCTTTGCCTGTGGTAAGCCTTAGATAATTTCCGCCAAATCCAGGATTCCAGAGAGCAGGATTTGCTTTTTTCAACTGATCCAATTTTTGATACAAAGTGAAAAAGCTTTGATCGCTCCAATCAATCGGGTCCTTTTCGAAAAACTTCAGCCTTTTTGTTGACCCAGCTTCCTGACCACTGTAAATTAATGGCATACAAGGAGCTGTGTAAGTAAAAACGGTCATTACATCCGTAGCCTTACCCATTCGTTCCCATTCGGTACCGTTCCATGAATTTTCATCATGATTTGATGTGAAATAAATTCTGATGTCATTGGTATTGTAATCCTTTGTGGCCCGCTCAAAATAGGAATCTATATCAGCAACCGTCTTTTTTCCCTGGGCAATCTGATTCATAATGTGATGCATTTCCCATCCATAGGTTATGTCCATCGATTTTTCATGAAGCGGACGCTGTTCGGCTTCCGCTAACATCAAAACATCCGGTTTAACCGTTTGCAATGCGGGCCTTACCTCGTTCCAGAAATCCACAGGAACCTGATGGGCGACATCATACCTGAAACCGTCCAGCTTAGTTTCGGTTAACCAATATTTCATGGTTTCTATCATATAATCACGCAAAGGCTTCTGCTTATAATCAAATTTAACTACGTCAGTCCAGTCCCAGGGTGAAAACATTTTACCCAGGCTGTCTTTTGCATACCAATCTGGGTTGGAAGCAACCAGGGCATTGTCCCACGATGAATGATTGGGTACCCAATCTATTATCAGATACATACCCAGGTCGTGAGTCTTTTTTACCAAAGTTTTGAAATCCTCCATCGTACCAAATTCAGGATTAACGGCCCGGTAGTCTTTAACAGAATAGTATGAACCGAGCGGCCCTTTACGGTTAATCTCACCAATGGGGTTAATAGGCATCAACCATAAAATATCAACACCAAGTTCTTTTAGCCTCGGGAGCTTTTCTGCAAAAGCATTTAGCGTACCCTCAGGTGTATATTGGCGAATATTTACTTCATACATGATTGCCGATTTTACCCAGTTTGGATGGACTACCGATGTAAATGGCCCCTGCTGAACAGGTGGTACCTGTTTGGTCGAGCATGACGTGTTGATAACCAGTAAGATTAATAAAATGGAAGCAAAAGTTGTACGTTTCATAATCAATATGTTTTTGTTCGACGATAATACCAACGAGCGAATAAAAATAGTCTTATTTTGGGAAGCCTGAAATAGTTTATGATATTGATAAAATGAAACTTGCCTATGAATTATGATTTTGTAATTATGGGCTCCGGTTTTGGAGGCTCAGTTAGCGCACTGCGACTAGTTCGCAAAGGCTATAAAGTTCTGGTGGTTGAACAAGGCCGAAGGTTTACTGAGAATGATTTTCCTAAAAGAAACTGGAATCTGAGAAAGTGGCTCTGGGTTCCCGGTCTCCGGTTTTATGGTTTTTTTAGAATCGCTTTGTTCCGCCATATAACTGTTTTAGCCGGAACAGGGGTGGGTGGGGGCTCACTGGTTTATGCCAATACACTTCCGGTTCCCAAAACAGATTTTTTTAAAAGCGGATCCTGGAAAAATTTGATGGATTGGGAAAATGAACTGGCTCCATATTACAAAATCGCACAGGAAATGTTAGGGGTAGCACCTAACCCTAAATTTGGACCCGGTGACGAGGCTCTGGGGCAACTGGCACAAGCAATTGGGAAAAAGGACCAATTTTCAGCAACAGATGTTGCCGTATTCTTTGGAGAGCCGGAAGTTAAAGTCAAGGATCCCTATTTTAATGGTGCCGGACCTGATCGCGAAGGCTGCCGTTTTTGTGGAGGCTGCATGGTGGGATGTCGCTATAACGCAAAAAATACTTTGGATAAGAACTATTTATACCTTGCAGAAAAAGAGGGTGTTACAGTAATGCCTAGCTCCAGAATCGTTAATGTTATACCCGAGGGGGATAAAAATGATCAGGGAAATCAGGGATACCAAATCATTATAAAGCAGACCGGAGGGTTTAAAAAAACCAAAATCCACACCCGTGCATTGGTTTTCTCAGGTGGTGTTCTGGGTACCGTTCCATTACTACTAAAGCTAAAAAGAACAACTCTTCCTAATCTTTCTGATCTTACCGGGGCTCATGTCCGTACCAATAATGAAGCGCTCATTGGAGTGGTCAGTGGAGATAAAACAAAAAAATTCTCTGAAGGTATTGCTATCGGTTCCATAGTTCACACCGATGAAGTCAGCCATCTTGAACCGGTCAGATACCCATCAGGTTCAGGATTCTGGCGATTATTGATGGCGCCGATGATTTCAGGAAAAACTCTTGCCGGGCGAATATTGAGAATTTTTGGCGATTTATTCAGACATCCAATTGCTAATGCACGGGTCTATTTTACAGGACATTGGGCAGATCGTACCCAGATCCTGCTTTTTATGCAAACCCGCGATAGTACCCTCAATTTGAAAAGAGGAGTGTTTGGTGTTCATACCGGTGTTGAACATGGTTCTGCACCGTCTGCCTTTATTCCTGAGGCTCAGGATCTGGCCAGGAAATATGCAAAGATCATCAACGGCAAACCTTTGGTTTTACCTACGGAATCGCTGTTTGGTATTCCAACCACTGCTCATATTCTTGGAGGGGCCTGTATGGGTGAAAACATCCACACTGGTGTAATCGATAGTGACCACCGCGTGTTCGGATATAAAAATATGTTTGTAATTGATGGCTCCGCTATTTCTGCAAATCCAGGGGTTAATCCTTCTCTTACCATAACTGCCCTTGCTGAAAGGGCGGCCAGCAGGATCAGCCTATAGCTCCAGAATAACTTTGCCCTTTTTTGGAATTGCCCGGTAAATGGCTTCTGCTTCCCTGGCTTCTATAACAATCGAAATGGTAGGCTGGTAAGGAGCAGGTTTCTTTTGTATTATGCTCCGGGTTAGTTGCCTGAGGAATTTAACGCGATCATCGTATTCAAATCTGAACCTCGACTTGAATTGATGTACAGAATCTGGAAGCAATCCGGTAACCTGAACCCGGATGCCATTCTTGAAATAGAGCCGGTACATAACCGGTTCTCTAAGAACCGTATCCGGATCAGGATCTTTTATGGAGTCTGCCTGAGCCGCATCTCTGGGGGCATACCTGATTTCAAATTTATCTTTGAATATGGTTGACTCATCCTTCTGAATCACCAGCGGTTTACGAAATAGAACATACTTTTCGGCAGGATTGAGCTTCTTGAAGAAACTGCTGGTTTTTTCCTGAATAATAGGCGTTTTATGGAGCGCAATTCCTTTGATCTCCAGGTATATGGCTTTCTCTCTCAGATTGATTCGCAATCCGATGGAGTCATCTTCCGACATCGCTAACCTGGCATCGAGAGTGGTTTTCTTCTCCAGCAAATCATCGGGATAAGCAAGAATAACTTTATTATTACTGATCTGAGCCGTCTCTTCCCTGAAATCCTTTAAGAACTGCTCCGGCGCTTTCATTGCGGCAATCAATAAAAATGCAAGCGCTCCGATAATAACCACACAAAACAATAAGGCTATAATTTTCAGTGCTTTCAATCTGGTAGATTTAGTAGATGATAACTTTAGATCCAACCGGCAAAGTATTATAAACAGCCTCCAGGTCTTCATCCAAAAGCCGGACACATCCGTGGGTAACCGGCAATCCCATTCTGCGTTTATAGATAGTGCCATGAACCATGTAACCGTCACCTATATCAAGTTTGTAATCACCAAGGGTATAGGGATCAAGGCGCGACTCATCTGTTGCAGAAGGAATTGGAAGACCTTCTTCTACAAAAGCCCAATTTGGTTTTGACCAAACCGGATGCTCCTGTTTGCCACGAACTTTATGTACACCCCTCGGGGTTTTGAAATAGTAATCTTTTTTTCTTTTTTCATCAATCAGATGAATGTTCTTCCCGGTTGAACACCTTCCTTGTCTGATCAGCTCTTTACCATCGTACAGGTAAAACTTGTTCTCAGTGGTATTTACAATCAGGTAGGGGCCTTGAGTAGTAAGTTTATCAATCTTACTTTCCAATGCAGCTATTTCTTTATACAGTTTCCCCTGATCAACCGGAAGCTTTTTGAGATTGAGGATTGTGTCCTGTTTCAGCCCGTGCGACATGGCCATCTCCGGTCCGTTGGGAATAATAAAAAAGAGAGCGTAGACGCAAAATACCATGAAAACAACAAAGCCAAAGAAGGCCAAAACAGAGTAAAGTATAGTTTTCCATATATTTTTCCTTGGTTTCCCGGGTTCCATGGCTGGAGTAACAGATACTTCATCCTTTTCAAACAGGTATTCTCGTGTTGTCATGGTTTTGGATTTTTTATGACCTCAAACAACGGTTGTAATGACCCAACAATCGTTACCGGACAACCAACAGGTACAATCCGGTATATTGATTCCATATCATCATTGGAAAACGCTATGCAGCCTTCGGTCCAATTAACTCCCTTGCCACCATCCCCGTGGATCTCAATCAGCCCGCCGATTCTGGCATGGCGGGGGAGCGTTTTGTCCTTGATCTCACTCTGAAATCGCTGCTTATCTTCATCATTCGGGTAATTTAATAAAAGAGCTTTAAAATACCTCGTTTGCTGTCCGTCTTTTTTCTTGGTAATCTTGTATTTCCCTTCCGGAGTGGCCTTGTCTCCTGAATATCGTTTTTCTCCGATCCAATTCTTACCAAGTTCCACAGGATAGCTTGTTTTGAGCTTTCCTGAATTGTAGAGAAAACATTTCCCGGCAAATTTGTCAATAACTATTGCGTAAGATTGACTCTGAGCCGATTCACGGATCGTTTGATCCGCCCACCTTTTCCACATAGGCAGGTTTGAAAAATAATCATCGAGCAGGTTTTTTGTGTGACGTGCAACCTCCGAAAGATCGAATTTGGCCAGCTCAAGCTTGCTGCGACTTTCTTTAAAGTTCTTTTGTTCCAGGTTAAGCTCTGCCTCACGAAGAAGTATAATACCCCTGGAATATTTCTTATTAATGATAGCTGGCAGGGGCAACCGGCTGTATAATTGCTCTATCTGCGCGGTATCCCTTTTTACTGCTGCCAAATCCCGTTCCAGCGAACTTACGAAATCATTGGTGTTTTGGCTGGCAATTTTAGGACTTGCTAAAGCTTCCTGCTCAGCCCGGACAGCAAAGGTCCGTGATTTTGTATAGTTCCTGCTTAATATAAACCTTTCATTCTCTGCTTTCCAGAAAACCATTGCGGAATCATACAAACTCTCAGCCTCAATAAGCGAAGGTGGAATAAAATCCTTTTCAATGGTCTTGCGTGCTTCAGCAATGGCCACCCTGGCTTTACCCAGTTCCTTTTCCGGTGGTTCCGGTGTTCCCCAGTAGAATACACCAAAAACACATAATGGCAAGGAAGCCAGGAAGACTATGATAAAAACCTTGACTTTCTTTTTTAATTTTCTTGCCATGCTGCTTTTATTTAAAAAACCCCGGAACCATGATATGATTCCGGGGCTTTAAAGATCTTAGTTTTCCTTAAAAGGATTTACTATTTTTTCTTAGCTTTTGCAGCTGGTTTTACTTTTGCCATTACTTCAGTCAGCTCAGTATTGATGCTGGTAGCTTTATCTTTCAGAGCTTTAGCCTGATTCAGAGCGTTGATGATGTCATCACTTGCAAATTTTGTGTTAACTTCTCCAACCTGAGTTTCAATGCTGGTCAAGTCAGCTGTGATAGCTTCCAAAGCAGCTTTGCCTTCTTTTCCTTTTGGAGCTTTAGCAAGCATCTCTTTGTTGGCGGTCATTAATGTGGCAACCTCAGCAAGGGTAGCGGTGCATTCCTGCTTCATCTGCTCTTTTTTAGCAACAGCATTTGCAGCAACAGTCTTAGCCATCTCAGTAGTAGCAGTTAATTTAACTACTTCTTTCTTGTAGTTTTTGAAGAGTTTTGATTTGGCTTTTTCAACAGCGGCCAATACAGTGTTCAGTGAATCTTGCAGTGCATTGAATTCCGATGCAACATACAAATTTGCCTGAGCGGTTTTAGCAGCTTCAACTGCAGCATTTGCAGCATCAACTTCAACTTGTGGATATTTCTGGCAACTAGCAAAAACAAGAGCCATACCCACGATAACAATACCTGATAAAAGTTTGATTTTCATTTTAAATCCTCCGTTAAAGATTTTAAGATAATAGATAATTAAAATTTTTCTTAGATTTCATTTGGGTTTCGCCGGCCTGAGTGGTCATTGAACAAAATAAGAAGCTATTTATTTTCGTCATATCAGCCTTTGAAATTCGCTACAAAGGTAATACTAATTTAATTCGTTGTATATTATTTGTAATATTTTTTTTGCTAATTGTTAAGTGGCTAACAAATAAATATTTAGATTCAAATAAACGGGGTGAAAACCTTCCTGAAATGCTTAAATTCTCCCTTCCAGATTAAACCTGACCTTTATCTTTTCTCCGTTTCTATCTACTTTTAACATCACAGCACGTCCATTTTCACCATATAAAATACTGTTTATCTCATCAAGGTTGAGATTGAACGCCGGAACATAATTGATATACTCAATAATATCGCCCGGCTTTAGTCCTGCTTTATCTGCCGGTGAACCCGCAATTATACTAAAAAGTGAATATACCGGAACCAATGGATCAGGTTTCTCCACATCCATGCCGCTCCTGTTATAGGTGAAGGGCGCTTTGTACCACTTATTTGGCTTTAAGTAAAGAGCAGAACCCTGAAAATCGAATATCACACTGAACCTTCTTAATATGTCATTTCCAAGACTGCCATGCCGGTCGGCATTAAGCGTTAATCCTGCAACAGAACAGGAATCAGGGTAGGATACTAACGGCCGGCGGAATGTGAAAGGTCCGATCTCTACTTTCTTTACCCTTCCGTTAACTCCTGAAATAGTGCCGTTCAATCCCTGTCCAAGCAATGATCTTACCGTTTTCTGAGGAATCACGATTGCAGAATCAGCGATTGGTGCAATCCACATCGATAAGCTGGCACCCGTGTCAATCAGCAATTTAACTGTAAGCCTGCTGTCGTTTTCCTGTGTTATATCAACATCAATAAAGGCTTTACCGTTTGATATGTTTATTGGAATTTTTGAGAATGACCGTGTCCGCTTTTTAAAATTGAATTGTGACCGGTCATACATGGTTATCTCTTTGTTTACCGGATCAATGCCGATAACAAAGTTCTCAAACAGATCTGATCCAACAAGCCCGTGAACCCTTATGCCTAGCTGACGGGAAAGCTCAAACTGATCAGTAGTCAGAATAAAAAGATCCATTTCACTTCCCGTAATTCCTGAATCCGGATCATCCCCTAATCCAATATTAATCAGATTCCCTTTTGAATAATAAGCCTCAATCGGAGTCCCGTCACCCAAACCACCAACCTGAATCCTGCGCGCTGAAATCAAAGTGATAGAATCGGCTTCTGTTAGACCGGTGATTATGGTGTTGCTGATCCCGGAATCCAAAACAAGTTGAAGAACAGAAGAGTAGTTGATTCGCATCGGTATCACAATCAGGTTTTGAGAAAGCTCAAATGACAAACTGAGCTTTTCACTGCCTGCATCTTTGAAACGGTAATTAGATTGGCCGGTCAGGGTTAATACCTGACAAAACAGAAAGAATGCTATGATTGCGAATTGATGATAGCCCATGGAATAATTTCCTGCCCTAAATTAGAGATTAATCAGGATCTTTCTAAAGGATACGCCAACTGTTTTACGTCCGGGATATTAGCTTTCATAACTGCACCTCCAAACTAATTCCCGGTAAGGATTGGTAACCGGTACCGTTGATAAAAATTAACAGCTCAGATTGGGTTTGGTCATTTATTATGATGCTCGTGGTTGAAATTGACACCAATAGAACATGATCCCTGAAATGAATGGTGAACGATAACGATTTCCA
>CAIXKO010000067.1 GCA_903919925.1 uncultured Bacteroidota bacterium
CTCACTAATTGGCTCCCTTTGGTCGCTAATGATGCTCCCGGCCAACCCCCAGCGAGGCGCAGCCGAGCCAATTAGTGAGCGCAGCGAACCTCTTAGTGAGGCGCAGCCGAACCAATTAGCGAGCGCAGCGAGCCTTTTACCGAGCGCAGCGAGCCTTTTACCGAGCGCAGCGAGCCTTTTAATATACGAAGTGAACAATTTCCCCCTATGTACCAAATATCAGAAATAAAAATCACCCCCTCAGTTTCCATCAGGGAAGCCCTCCGCATCATAGATACCGGGGCAATGAAAATTGCAATTGTGGTAGATGAAGCCGGAAGATTGATCGGAACATTAACCGACGGGGATATCCGTCGCGGAATCCTGAATGGAATGGAGCTGAATGATCCTATTGGGAAAATATATAACAATCAGCCGGTTGTAGTGAAAATCTCTGATTCAAAAGAGAAAATTATTGAACTGGCTGTCACCAGGCGGATTTATCAGATTCCGGTAGTAGATGATGATGGCATGGTTATCCGGTTAGCGGAGATTGACCAGCTCATCAAACAGGAAAAACATCCGAATACCGTGGTGCTGATGGCCGGCGGACTAGGTGCCCGCCTTCGCCCGCTGACAAATACCACCCCAAAACCAATGCTCCCTGTGGGTGGTAAACCAATTCTGGAAACGGTGATCAGCAGGTTCAGGAAACAAGGATTCACGAAATTCGTTATTGCCCTGAATTACAAAGGCGACATGATCCGTAGTTATTTTGGAAATGGCTCAACACTGGGGGTCGATATCAGCTATCTCGAAGAAAACCAGCGCATGGGTACTGCCGGGGCATTAGGATTACTCGAAACGGCCCCGGGTGAATCATTCTTTGTGATGAATGCAGATATTCTCACCCTGGTGGATTTCGAAAGCCTCATGGATTTTCACGTCAGAAACGGGTCCGATGCTACCATGTGCATACGCGAATTTGGCATGGAAGTGCCTTATGGTGTTGTTAAGCTCAACAAGGAAAATATAGTTTCGATCGAAGAAAAACCTATTCAGCAATTTTATGTCAATGCCGGGATCTATGTGCTTACCCCTCAAATATTACAATTGATACCCAAAGGGTTGCCTCTGGATATGACCGGATTATTTGAGCAAGCTGTTGAAAGGGCAATGAATACCTTATCCTTTCCAATTCGCGAATTTTGGATGGATATCGGAAAACCGGAAGATTACGAACGCGCCAATCTGGAATATCACACCCTTTTCAATGAATAATCCCAGTCCATACATCGCAATAATTCCCGCACGCGGAGGAAGTAAACGCCTTCCGGGGAAAAACGTTATGATGATTGCAGGCAAACCGCTGATTGGTTGGACCATAGAGGCTGCCCTGGAATCAAAGGTTTTCAGCAGAGTGGTGGTGAGCACCGATAGTTGGGAAATTGCCGTGCTTGCGGCCCAGTTTGGTGCCGAGGTTCCTTTTATGAGGCCCGAAGAACTTGCACGCGACGATACTCCTTCAATCGATTTTTTGATTCATGCTGCCAATGAACTGATGGCAGGAAAGCAAAATCATTGGACCCACCTTGCCTGTTTGCAGCCTACTTCCCCACTCCGAAGCGCCGTTAATATACGCGAAGCCGTTAAACTCCTCGATGAAAAACAGGCCGATGCCGTAATATCTGTGTGTAAATCGGAACACTCCCCATTGTGGAGCAATACACTGCCGGGCACTTTATCGCTGGATGGGTTCATCCCTGAGGCGGTCCAAAAAACCCCGTCACAGCAATTACCAGCTTACTATCGTTTGAACGGAGCCCTGTATTTTTGCAGCATACCCAGAATGATGGAAGAAAAAACACTCTTTCTGAAATCCGGGGCGTATGCTTATGTGATGAGCCGAAAGGATTCCATCGATATTGATGATCAGGTTGATTTTGACCTGGCCGGCTTATACCTGGCTCAGCGGGAATCCCAGGGATAGTTAGCCAGGCTTTTTCGCTCAAAAGCATCGATAAACGTTACCGAACTTGCATTGATGATCCTGGTGCCCTGTGCTACGGCAAATTCATTAATGAGGTGATAGCTGCGGAAGGTGCGGTAAAGGTTGAAAAAATAGTCGTGCAGGGTTGCCCTTTGTAATGTTTCAGGATGTTGGACAGCCACTTTCCAGGGTTTCTTATCATAGAAATGGTTCTCCTCGGAAACAAGTTTTCCATCGGTCCCTACTTCCAGGCTCTGATGCCAGGAGTGATCGGCCCCCAGGATAATGATATCATGAAAACCGTAGCCTACGCCAGCCATAAGAGCCCCGATCAACACGTTTTGGGGAGGAGGCATTCCCATCTGCCTGCGATATAACCAATGCCTCACCATCCTCGCTCCGTCGACCACTGTGCGATTAAAAAAAGCAAACCTCACCGGTATCCCCGATGCAGCTATTTCGAGGTGAAAAGGGCTGTTCCGTCCTTCTGCGGGGCAACAGAGGGTTATCGGCCAATCTGTTTTCCGGATAATCGCCTGTTTAACTTGTTCCCGAACCTCCGCTACTCTTGGAATGGTTTTGGGAACAAAAAATCCGATGTCGAGCAAAATATACCACTGAGGTTTTAAACGCTCATATTCACTGCTCAGTACAAATTGATTTACACACATCAGCTGCTTATCGTGGAAAAACACCGGATATTGATCAAGATCATTCCTGAGCGAAGGCCCGTTGGCCAAAATAACCAGTTCTTGATCAACATGTGCTATTTTTGCAATGTCGGAGCGAAAACGGAATCGCAAAACCACTCTGATTATGCTGATCATAGCCTGGAAAAGCGATTCGACAGAACGTTGCAGCTTGAGTAAAAAATAAAACATATCCGGCTTTTGTGCGAAATTAACTATTTTCTATTCCAAACCGATCATGATGAACAATACCTTGCAGGGCGGGACCCGTTTAAATAGCCAGTCACCTCTTAAAATACCCGGATTACCGGTAGTTACGGTTATCACTGTTGTATATAATTGTGTTAACCTCATTGAAAAAACCATCGGAAGCATCCTGGCTCAAACCTATTCAAACATTGAATATATTCTGGTTGACGGGGGTTCAAATGATGGGACAGTAGATATTATCAGGAAGTATGATAATCTGATCAGCTATTGGAAAAGCGAGCCTGACCGGGGCATTTACGATGCTATGAATAAAGGCCTTGCACTGGCTACCGGTGATTTTGTATGGTTTATTAATGCCGGTGATTTAATTTATTCCGATGATGTTTTGGAAAAGATCTTTACAGCCCGGCAGCCTCGTGGGGGAACAGCTGTGGAATACTTACCATCTTATCCAATAATCATTTACGGCGATACCATGATCGTAGATGCTGATTACCGTGAAGTTGGATTGCGACGACTCAGACCACCCGAAATTCTAACGTGGAAAAGTTTCAAAAAGGGGATGCTTGTGTGCCATCAGGCAATTCTTGTTAGCCGCGCCATTGCGGAACCCTTTGATCCTCAGTACCGGCACTCAGCCGATTTCGATTGGGTGGTGAGGATGCTGAAGAAGGCCGGGGATCCAAAGCAAAATAAACTGGCCAGGGCTAAAGAACCAACTATCATAAACACCCATCTGGTATTATGTGCTTTCCTCGATGGCGGCCATTCAAAGCATAATATCGGAATCAGCCTAAGGGAGCGTTTCCATTCGATGACCCGCCATTATGGCCTGATAACAACCATGATGCACCATATTCCCATCGTAATCAGGTTTGGATGGTATTACCTAATTAACAAGAGGTTCTAACACAAAAATTCAAAAGATAAAGGAGGAAAAGCCGTTTAGTTGCTTTTCGTTTTCAATACCTCAATGGCTTTATTTAAGGTATTGTCGATAGACTGAATGATGGGGTAAAAGCCATCATTATCGAGGAAATTCCGGGCAATATAAGCCTTAAGCTGTGTTCTGATGATCAACCTGGATTCCTTCCATTCCAACACCGACGGACTGTATCCATTTGCAATAATATGAGCCTTAAAGGATCCCAATACATCCTTTGAATCCAGATAGTCGGCTAACTCCTCCACTTTATTAAAAGCAAACAATTCATCCCGGTGATTATCGGAATACGATAAGGCAAACCGATAGATCAAACCTGCCGAGTTGATTTTCAAAAAGAATGGCGTGATTCCGGAAGTATCGTAGGGAACAAAATAATCAGGCATAATACCTCCGCCTCCATATACGATACGCCCCTGTGGTGTGGTAAACTTAAGGCTATCATTAAAGTGGATACTGTCGGCTACCATAAATTCACCCTTTTTGTATCGCTGCGCGATATCGTGATAATAATCAACCGAACCGTGGGAATATGGCTTCTGTATTGAGCGCCCGGTTGGGGTATAATACCGGGCCACTGTGAGGCGCAAGGCTGATCCATCGTTTAAAACAGCCTGTTCCTGAACCAGTCCTTTCCCAAAGGAACGCCGCCCGATGATCCAGCCCCGGTCATTGTCCTGTATGGCACCGGCTACAATTTCGGAAGCCGATGCTGACCCTTCATCAATCAGGATAGCCAGACTCAGGTTTTCTCCTGAATCCTCTTGTGTTGCCCTGTATTCTTCCCTCGCACGCGAGTGGCCCTGGGTATAAACGATTAACTTACCTTTTTCCAAAAAGTCATCTGCAATCCGTATAGCCGGATCCATGATCCCACCGGTATTTCCCCGAAGGTCAACAATCAGATTATGACTCCCGGAACGCTTCAATTTCGATAAAGCTTCCTGAAACTCCGGATAGGTGGTTTGCGAAAAAGTGTTGATTTTGATGTACCCTGTTTGAGGGGCTGCCATGTAAGCAACATCAATGCTGGAAACCGGAATGATACCGCGTTTTATTGGAAAAGCCAAAGTTTCTTTAGTCCGTTTACGGAAAATCCCGACCATCACCTCTGAATCCCTCTCCCCGCGTAACCGGGCAACAATACTATCTTCAGGCATTTTAACGCCTGCCACGGCTGTCCCATCCACGCTGATGATCCTGTCGCCAGCCAATACTCCGGCCTTTTCCGAAGGTCCGCCCTTAACCGTTTGAATCACCAGTATGGTATCATTCTGCATGTTGAATTGAACGCCGATACCATCGAAGTTGCCCCGGAGCGATTCATTTACCTCTTTCAGATCCCGCGGCGGAATATAGATACTGTGCGGATCAAGATTTTCAAGCAAAACAGGGATAACGGATTCATTGATAGAATCCATTTTAACTGAATCCACATAGTTGTTTTCGATAAAATCCAGAATGGAACTGAGCTTATCCTGCCTGGCAAAAACCTTTACCGGTAACTGGTTCCCGGAATTATTCTTGAACAGGTTACCAATAAACATTCCACCAACCAAAAAACTGGCCAGTAAAACGGGTAGCCAAATGGCAATTCTGGAATTTTTTCCTGACATGATGCCGCAACATTTAATCTACTAACAGATAAACTGTTGATATACCTGCCCGTTTCAACAGCTCAATACCGTCAGTTACCCGATACTCCTCACCGTAAACAACCCGGTTGATACCCGATTGAATAATCAGTTTGGCACATTCCAGGCAAGGGGAAGCGGTAGTATAAAGTGTTGCTCCTTTGGAACTGTTGCTGCTTTGGGCAACCTTTGTTATGGCATTAGCTTCAGCATGAAGGACATATCCTTTAGTTTGCCCCTCTTCGTCTTCACAAATGTTCTCAAAACCCGTTGGGGTACCATTGTAACCGTCTGAAATGATCATCCGTTCCTTAACAATCAGTGCACCCACCTTCCGGCGGATGCAATAGGAATTTTCGGCCCAAATCCGCGCCATACGCAGATAGCGCCTATCAACCAGATCCTGTTTTTCTTCGCTGGAATTCATTTGCCCTGCCGGGTAAAGACGCAATATCCGCTCTCTCTACTTAGGTTCGGTCTTAACAGCCGGTTTAGAATCGGTTTTCTTTGGCCGTGAAACCCCGTAGGATCCCATGAATAATTTGCCGCGCTTGGTTTTTTTGTCTCCTTTTCCCATGATTCAATTATGCGATTTTTAATGAGTTTGCAAAGGTAAGAAGATTTCGTTAACATAAACCCTTCTTACTGATGCAGAATTGTGTTTGCGCACCTGCCATTCTCATTTCCGGGTAAAAACAAGCTCAACTGAACTGGTCCGGACTAATCTTCTAACTATTTATCCAACCGGTTAGTGACTTCATCATGATCCGACATAGTTCCCATTGAATAAGCAGAATTACTTTCTTCTATCCAGTTTCTTTCGGCATCGGTGAACTGGTATACGGAAGTGATCCTGTTTCCATCAAGAATATCATTAACAATATCAAGTATGAAAGGATCCTTAATTTCCTCGACTTTACGAATGATGGAATTTTGGAGCTCAGGTGTTGTAATAACTTTAGAAAATATCAAGAGTAAAATTACGAAAAATATAAAACTATTGTTGCGCTTTATCTGGCACCGCTGTTGGTTGTTTGATTCCCGTGAGGTTCTGTAGGTTATTGGTTTTCAATTGGTCGGTTATAAGTTCTCTATTGAATGGTTTTTGCAGCACTGATTTCCTCAACTCTTCCAGATCAGAAGGTTTCTGTTTGTAGATGGATTCCAATTTTTTTATTTTTGAAGAAACATCAGCAATCTAATCAACGAGCCTTCGCTGTTCAGCAATCGTGTTAGGAAATGGAACAGTTTCCTTAGCCTTTAAATAATAACACAAGTAGGTTGGATTAAGGATGTTTTCTTTACCTCACTCAACTCTACCAGTAATGACCCACCAAAATGAGTGGTGGGGTTCTTCAGCATTAAGAGCGGTAGGTTAAGCAGCAAACAATCCGGGTGGAGACACCACAGGAGCAACTTCACACCTTTACCAATAAGCGCAAAATTGCCTGAGGGAAAATTGTATTTCCATTCATAAAATTTGATGAATGATATTAATATTAATATCTTTGTTACCAGCTGATAAATGGGGTTAATAAATGAAATATTCGGAAGTAGAAAAAAAGCTTAGGAAAGAAGGTTGCTACTTTTACAAAGATGGCCGCAATCACCCGATTTGGTTCAGCCCTATAACCGGAAAGAAATTTTCTTTGAGCTATCACAAAGGCCAGGAAGCTAAATCAGGTACTTTAAAAAGTATCAGTAAAGATTCAGGGGTTATACTTTGATCCACAAGTAAAAGAAAGGATATCGTTATGAAAGTAAAAGCATTTATTGAAAGAGGAAACGACGGAAGCTATGGGGTATATATAGACCTGAAAGATAATCGGTTGAATTACGGAATTATCGGAGATGGCAAAACGGCTAATGAGGCTATTGAAGATTTTCACCATTCGTATAAAGAGATGAAGGAATTGTACGCCAGCGAAAACAAGTATTTTGAAGAAGCTGAGTTTGAATTCAAATATGATACTGCTTCATTTCTTTCTTACTACTCAAATGTCCTGTCCCTTGCTGGATTAGGACGGTTAACCGGCATTGCGCAAGGTCAATTAAGCCACTATGTAACTGGAAGGCGCAAACCAAGCCCAAAAACGGTCCGGAAAATAGAAAAATCGTTGCACGATTTTGCGGCTGAGATCGCCCAGGTTGAGTTAATGAGTTAACCTCCAAAATTGAGACATCCATTATGCCTGGGTTTTAAAGAAGCTAAATCCAAATAAGGAAAAAGGAGTTTTGTATGAATTATCTGTTTCTTGCCGAAAAATCACCAGACGTGAGTCTGAGGGTTCAGCCATCCACGTTAGGCTGACGACTAGGCCCCTCTCCCCACACCTCCCCAAAACAACAAACCCCAACTCTTCACGAGTCAGGGTTTGTATTGAATTTTTCTGTACCCAGAGCCGGGGTCGAACCGGCACAACATTGCTGTTACTGGTGTTTGAGACCAGCGCGTCTACCGATTCCGCCATCTGGGCCTGTTGGTAGAGGCGCAAAGGTAAAAAAAAAATCAGAGTTGGCAATTTTTTAGAAATTGCCAACTCTAAAATCTTGATACCTTAATTTTACCTAACCACTAGCTTAACCACTTGCTGATTTACCCGCAGAAAATACATCCCCTTTGCAAATGCTTTCAGATCGATGTTCTCCTGGTAATTCAAAACTGATTTAACCTGGTTGTGGTAAACCGTCTGGCCCTGGATATTGGTAATCAATATATTAATATCGGTAACGCCCTTGTTTGCAACTGCCAGGGTGAACTCACCATTGGTTGGGTTTGGATAGGCATTAACGGAGGAAACCAGCGAGTTTACATCAACAGCCATACTGACGCCATTGTTGTAAATATCCCGGATCATATTGTAATAGGAGGTTCTGTACACACGGTTGGGCCCGCCTGAAGGGAATTCCGAAGTGTTCCAGTCACCGTTGATCCTGTACTTATACTCGATTTTTTGAAAGGTAGCCAATGCAGGAACCGTCAGGGTGTAAATACCATCGCCGTCAACATCTGTCAGGTGATGAGCTGTACCGTTCCAGCCGTTAAACGAGCCGGCTACATCAAGAAAATCACCGGAGGCTGGCTTGAAATAACCATTAGCTATCGGCAAGGTCATATCGACATTAAACACCACATCAGCATTTTTAGGAGCACCGGTCTCCTTTATATTCATACGGATCATTGACATATCGCGGTTTTGATACCATACCGGATCAGCATCGGTAATGGTACGGTATACGCTTTTCCCGAGCGATGACCGATGGCTGTTGTCGGATCCAATGGTAAAGCGGTACTGGCTGTTGTTGGCTCCCACACCCCCTCCATGGAAAACCTGGATGGCTGCAACATACTGGCCGGGATCAAGGAACTCCGATTCACCGTCCTTCTGCAATTCAAGCGTAATCCATTTATCGAGCATTTCCTGGGTTACTTCTGTATATTCTGAGGAAATCAATTCGATCCATGCGGCTTCGGTTTCATCATATTTGAAAAGCCAATACTGAAAATTATAGCCAGGTTTTGTACTGGCAATCTTATTTTCAGGCCTTTGCATAATCATGGTGGAAATAGAATTCACCTCGCATGTTTTTTCAATATCAAAAACACAACCCAGATAATCCCCATCGTTGTTACCAAAACCTGCCGTGCTGGAATAAGTTTCAAAATCCCAGTCAGAATAGGAATAAATACTATCGGTAATATAATAGGTATCCTTGTATATATTGTTTGCAGGGATGCCATCCGCCTGCTTCTGTTTTGCTGTAAGGACCATTTCATAATTCCCAAAGCCATCAGGAGAGAATTGAGACGTAATCGGGAAAGTATCGCGCTGAAGGGCCCAGATATCTCTGGAAACGGAATTTTGATTATAAACAGATACTCCGTTTTTAAATACTTCGGCATTCAGGAGGCAATTTTCCTGATCATCGCGCCCGGCATTCAGGAAACCTGCCTTAAAAGTATAACCTCCAAATCCGTCCGTTCCGGTTTGGGAACCCGGAACCATAAAAGCAAATCCCTCATCACCATCTGCCTCCAGATCAGTTAAATAAAGCCATGGCCTCTCCAATTGCAACTCATTGTTGAATGCTTCTGAAAGGGTAACATCATCGATAGCCCAAAAATAATAGCGCATATTATCCCACACAAAGCGGATCCATACATCCGTCATGCCGGCCGCAACATCGCTGATATTGACTTCAACAAAAGGATTTTTGCAGAAGATGTTCAGGTCAGTTTCATAGGCCATGCTGTAGGTGGCCCAATGGCTGCCTTTATCGTTACTGACTAATATTTTTACGCTTGTGGTTGGGTTGCACCGGTAATACTGCCTCATTTTAAGTACAACTGTCGGACGGGAAGAACAATTGATTGAGGGCATTTCGACATAACAAACCGGGTAAAAATCAGTTTGAATTCCATCAACAAAATTGTATTCATCGGCAGGGAAAACGATATAGCCATCATCCGGAGTTAAGGAGTATTTGTGGCCCTTCTCAAAGGTCCATCGTCCGCGGATACTATCGGTTCCTGCCCTCCAAACCCATGGCATTCCAAAGTCGGTTGTTTCTACAATTTTCCAGCCTGCCGGTAACGACCATCCACGCTCGTTTGACGGGTCTTTCCAATTGAATGTTTCTGAGAAGAATACTTCTCCTTCCGATTTCAATCTGGACTCATCCGGGACATCCATTTTCTTTTCAAAACTGCTGTAAGGGGTAATGTTGTTGGTTTTCCTGATCTTCTGCCCAAAAGCAGAACCAAAGATTACCAGCACCAGAATAAACAGGGTAAATCTTTTCATATACAAATAATTATAGGTTAGTATTTGCTTGCGAAAACTAAAATACGGTTTTTTAATCAGGCAACACAAAAGTTTTACTATTTCTAATAAAAACCCCGGCAGGTTGTGCCGGGGTTCCTATAAATTGCCATTATGCTTTATGGTATATAACCATTGTGAGGTTATTGAACAAGGATTTTCTGAACCTGGTTATTTACTTTCAGGAAATAAACTCCTTTAGCAAATTCAGTGAGGTTGATTGTTCCTTCATAATCCAAAACCGATTTAACCTGGTTTTGGTATACTGACTGTCCCTGCATGTTAGTAATCTGAATATTGAGGTCCGTGACCTGAGTATTGGTTACTGACAAGGTAAATTCTCCGCTACTTGGATTTGGGTAAACACTCATGGAAGCAGTTAGTGTGTTCAAATTAACTCCCATGCTCTTTCCGTTGTTATAAACATCTTTCAAAACGTTGTAGAAAGAGGTGCGATAAACCCTGTTTGGGCCTCCTGATGGAAATTCCGATGTATTCCAATCACCATTGATCCTGTACTTATACTCTAGTTTCTCAAAAGTTCCCAATGCAGGAATCGTTAATGTGTAAATTCCATCACCGTCAGCATCAGTTAAATGATGAGATGTACCATTCCATCCATTAAAAGTTCCGGCAACATCAACAAAATCGCTGGCAGGTTTGAAATATCCGTTTGCGATTGGAAGGGTCATATCAACATTAAAAACAACATCAGCCGTTTTAGGTGCTCCGGTACTGTTCACGTTCAGCCTGATCATCGATAGGTCTTCGAGATTTGACCAGGTATCCCCGGTAATTAAACGATACACCGTTTTTCCATCGGAATAGCGATGTGATTTATCGGAACCGATAGTAAAGCGGTAAGTATTATTGTCAGGGGCCAAACCACCACCATGGAATTGTTGAATGGCTGCAATATACTGGCCGGGTTCAATAAATTCCGATTCTCCGTCTTTTTCCATTGGAACGGTTACCCAGGTATTCAGCATTGGCTGAGTGATTTCAACGTTGGATGAATACAATACTTCGTTCCATAACTGATCTTCGATATTCCATTTGAACAACCAATATTGGAATGAAAAACCAGGTTTTGTACTGGCATTCGGATTATCCTTGCGCTGCATGATCATACAGGAAATCGAATTCACTTCGGTTGCCTTTTTAATATCATATAAGATACCCATGTAGTCTCCGTCGTTGTTGCCGTGTCCTGCGGTACTGGCGTAGGTTTCCCATTCCCAGTCGGCAGCGGAGTATACGCTATCCGTTACATAATAGGTATCCCTGTAAACGTTATTTGCCGGTGACCCGTCTGTTGCTTTTTGCTTTGCCGTTAAAACGATATCATAATTTCCGTATCCACTGGCAGCTGAAGTGGTGGTAATCGCAAAAGTATCGCGCTGGAGCGACCAGATATCGGTAACCTTGGTGGAGTTTTGATTATATATGGATACTCCGTTTTTAAATATCTCGGCATTGAGGAAACACGATTCCTGATCGTCCCTCCCTGCATTCCATAATCCGGCCCTGAAGGTATATCCGCCAAATCCATCGGCGCTGGTTTGTGCTGCCGGAATCATATACATGAAACCTTCATCATCATTAGCTTCCAGGTCAGTCATATATAACCAGGGAGTCTCTAATTGAAGCTCGTTATTATAGGCTTCAGAGAGCGTTATGTCATCCACGCACCAGAAATATCTGGCCATTGCATTCCAAACAAATTTAATCCAAACATGGTTCATTCCGCCGGCAACATCGCTGATGTTGATTTCAGGGGATGGATTATTTGCAAAATTGTTGACTTTGGTTTCGTATACCATGTTATAGGATGACCAGTGCACCCCTAAGTCATTACTTACATAAACCTTAATATCAGGTGTAGGATTGCACCTGAAATATTGCCTGAATTTTAACATAACAGTCGGGTGTGTAGAGCAATCCAACTCAGGTAGCTGAAACCATGCTACACTGCCGAGAGCCGTGGTAATACCATCCACATAGTTGTATTCATCCATAGGCAGCACGAGGTATCCATCCTCAGGGGTTTTGGAATAGATATGGCCGGGAAGGAAAGTATATCTTCCCCTGATACTATCGGTTCCGGCACGCCAGATCCATTTGAAGCCATAAGTATCACCATCTTCAACAATCTGCCAGCCGGCAGGTAATGACCATCCTCTCGGATTCGATGGGTCTTTCCAGTTAAATGTTTCATGGAAGAAAACTTCGCCCTCGCCTTTCAATTTTGAATCAGCAGGGATTTGCAGCATTTTCTGCTCATTGGAAAAAGGTACCGGGGGAACAGCTGATGGCTTAATCTTTTGTCCATAAGTAAGGACTACCAAAGAAAGCATCATAAGTAAAAGAGTAAATCTTTTCATAAGCATTAAAAATTAGTGAGTGTTTTCGCTTACCAAAATACGATATTTTCAAAGCTCAAAAATAATCAGAGCTCATTTTTTTTTGATAATAGAGCTATTTCAGCCGATAACGGCCACATTTTGGTATGCAAGTGCGCAAAATGACTAATAAATGCTCAGGTAGTTCTGGCATGCCCCCTCATCCGGAGGATAAATTCTTTCTTTTTTCGTTCGCTGACATCAACCTGGCTGCCATCTTCGAAAACGATATAACCTCCACGGCCGGATACATATTTCTTGACAAATTCGAGGTTGATCAGATGCTTGCTGTGTACACGCACAAAGGTAAGATCGGCAAGCAGGCGTTCAAAATTATTCAATGTTTTGGATGTTACCACTCGCTGCCCGCCCTTAATATAAAAGGTTGTATAACTTCCATTTGCCTCACAGCGAATGATATCGGCAATCTTGTATACATCAAAACCATCCATTGAGGATAGAATAATCCTCTGATTTTGATTGCCTAAACCCTCTTTTAAAACTGCAACCCGATCGCCAAAGTTCGACTCTTTCCTGATTTTTGTATATCGGTCAACAGCTTGCTGAAGCTTTTCAGTACTGATCGGTTTCAGCAGGTAATCCAAGGCCGAAAAGTCGAAAGCTTTTAGCGCATATTGATCATAAGCCGTGGTAAATACAACTTCAAATCCGGTATATTCAACATCCTCCAGAACCTGAAATCCTTGTCCGTCAGGTAACGCAATGTCCAGAAAAACAAGTTCCGGTTTTACGGTTTCAATCAATTCTATAGCAGATTCCACGGTTTGGGCAGTACCTACTACCTGAACATCCGGGCAATATCTTTGAAGAAGAATAGCAAGCGCTTCCAAACTGTTTTCTTCATCATCCACAAGAACGGCTTGAATCAATGAGGTCATAGTTTTTGTAGGTTAAGTTCACCCTAAATGTACAAGGATTTTCCGGGAATAATTATTGTTGATACCCATTATTTCAGACCAACCAGATTTTACGCACAGCATCAGCAATACTTTCCGGGTCGAAACCACATTCCCGGTAAAGCTGACGCTGGGTTCCATGTTCGACGAATTCATCAGGAATACCAAGAAATCTTAGTGTTGGGTGATAGGAATGATAAGCCATAAATTCCGCCACTGCACTCCCAAAACCTCCTGTAATCGACCCATCCTCAACTGTTATCACTTTCTTAAATCTCGAAAAAACATCGTGGAGGATGGTTTCATCCAATGGCTTGATAAACCTCATATCGAAATGTGCAGGTTTAATGCCTTCCTTTTCGAGAAGTTTAACCGCTTTAATTACAAAATTACCAGGATGACCAACCGAAAGAATGGCTACTTCAGATCCATCAGATATCATTTGCCCTTTACCGATTTGTATTCTGGTAAATGGGTGCCGCCATTCGGTCATCACTCCTTGCCCCCTGGGATAACGAATGGCAAATGGGCCATGGTTTTCTTCTTGTGCGGTAAACATCATGTTTCTCAATTCCACCTCATTCATGGGAGCCGAAACAATCATCCCAGGTATTATCCTCATGTAAGCCAAATCAAACGAACCATGATGGGTTGGGCCATCTGTACCCACCAGACCACCACGATCGAGACAAAAAATAACAGACAATTTCTGGAGTGCAATATCATGAATTACCTGATCATATGCCCGTTGCATGAACGAGGAATAGATGTTACAGAAAGGAATAAAACCCTGCACAGCCAGTCCGGCTGAAAAGGTTACGGCGTGCTGCTCGGCAATCCCCACATCAAAGGTCCTGTCCGGCATTTCCTCCATCATAAAAGTCATGGAAGAACCAGAAGGCATTGCCGGAGTAATCCCCATAATTTTGGGGTTTAACCGGGCCAGTTCCAATAAAGTGTGGCCAAAAACATCCTGATATTTCGGTGGAAAACCGGAAACTTCCTCATCCAGAATTTTCCCGGTTACCTTGTCAAATTTCCCCGGAGCATGGTAAGCGGTTTGATGCATCTCGGCAAGATGCACCCCTTTTCCTTTTTTGGTGAGAATATGCAACAATTTTGGTCCTTCGATTCTCTTCATATCCTCCAGAATCTTCACCAGGTGAAGTACATCATGGCCATCAACCGGGCCAAAATACCGGAAGTGAAGGGATTCAAACAGGTTGCTTTGCTTGAGAATTGCATGCTTGATAGCATTTTCGAGCGTTTGAACCATCCGTCGTGCATCAGGTCCGATTTTGCTTAAAACGCCCAGAATCTTCCAGGTGTCCTTTTTAAACCGGTTCCAGGTACCCGAGGTAGTAATATCCATCAAATAATCATTCAGGGCACCATGGTTTGGATCGATGGCCATATTATTATCATTCAGAACGACCAGGATATTTGACCGTTCGATTCCAGCATTGTTCAGAGCTTCAAAAGCCATGCCTCCGGTCAGTGCGCCATCCCCGATTATCGCGATGGCATGTCGGTTGGTTTCGCCTTTACGATCGGCCGCAACTGCCATTCCGAGGGCTGCAGAAATAGATGTTGAAGAGTGGCCGGTACCGAATGAATCATACTCACTCTCCGTCATTTTTGGAAAACCGCTGATCCCTTTAAATTTACGGTTTGTATGAAAAACATCGCGTCTGCCGGTTAATATTTTATGGCCGTAAGCCTGATGCCCTACATCCCAGATAATCTGATCATAAGGGGTATTGTAAACATAGTGCATGGCAACCGTTAATTCAACCACTCCCAAACTGGCGCCAAGATGCCCGGGATTACACGATACTTCTTCAATAATGAATTCCCTCAGTTCCTTGCATAGCTGCAACAACCCGGATTCTGAAAGTTTTTTAAGGTCTGACGGGCTGTTGATTGTGTTCAGCAAAGGGAATTTGTTTTCTTGCATAGGAATCGGAATGATCCTCGAAATTATCAGATCGTCATGATATCTTTTTCTTTTGCCAGGAGCCTGTCATCAACCACTCTGATATATTTGTCGGTCATTTCCTGAACCACTTTTTCGGCATCTTTTTCTTCATCCTCAGCCAAACCGTCCTTAATCATTTTCTTGAGTTGTTCATTTCCATCGCGCCGGTTATTCCGGATTCCTACTCTGGCACTTTCTCCTTCAATTTTCACTTTTTTAACCAATTCGCGACGGCGTTCTTCAGTAAGCATTGGGATGTTTATCCTGATAATCTCCCCATTATTCATGGGAGTCATCCCCAGGTTGGCAACCAAAATCGATTTTTCAATCGGATCTATCATGTTCTTTTCCCAAGGCTGTATCGCAAGTGTGCGTGGATCGGGCGAATTCACATTGGCAATTTGGGTTAATGGAGTAGGAGTTCCATAGTAATTCACCATGATGCCATCCAGCATGTGTATATTTGCCCTTCCTGCCCGGATTTTCGACAGTTCGTTGTCGAGGTGCTTAATGGTTCGTTCCATTTTTTCCCCGGTATCCTCGAGGATCATTTCAACTTCTTCGTTCATTTTCTTTATTAATTACCATTCAAGGAGTGCAAAAATATCTATTTCTGAATGATGGTACCAATTTTTTCACCTGAAATCAGTCGTTTGAGGTTTCCACTCGTGTTCATATCGAACACCATGATAGGCAAATTGTTCTCCTGGCATAAGGTAAAAGCGGTTTGATCCATGATTTTCAGTTTGCGCGATATCACCTCATCAAATGAAATCTGATCGAACCTAACCGCTTGCGGATCCTTTTCGGGATCAGCACTGTAAACACCATCGACACGGGTACCTTTAAGCAGTATTTCTGCGCCGATTTCCACTCCGCGGAGAGCTGCTGTGGTATCAGTGGTAAAAAACGGGTTTCCGGTTCCTGCTGAAAAAATGCAAACGTACCCGGCTTCCAGTGCCTCCACAACTTTATCGCGATGCCAGTATTCAGCTACCGGTTCCATTCTGATTGAGGTAAACAGCCGGGAAGGAGTGCCTGATTGCCGGAATGACGACTGGAGCGCCAGCCCATTGATTACGGTTGCCAGCATTCCCATGTAATCTCCCTTTACCCGGTCGTAACCAGCTTTTGCTCCGGATAGGCCCCGAAAAATATTTCCTCCACCTATCACCAGGCCAATTTGAACTCCAAGGGAATGAATTTCAGAAACCTGGCTGGTAAAACTTTCGAGCTGTCCGGTATCGATGCCATGTGATGATTGTCCAAGCAGTGATTCGCCGGATAATTTTAGAAGAATTCTTTTATATGCTGCCATATTTTTAGGATATGAATGCCGAAAGATAAAAAAAAATCCCGGTGGTTACCGGGATTTTCATGGTTCTATTCCGCAAGCGGATACGTTTTTTAATCGTTTAGTGTAAACCTGATAAAATCTACAACTGTAAGATCTTTATCAATATGGGAAAGGTAATCGCCCACAGAGATTTTGTGATCCTTAATGAAATCCTGGCTCAAAAGGGTATTTTCCTTAAAGAATTTGCCAAGTTTCCCTTCAGCAATTTTATCTACGATGCTAGCCGGTTTTCCTTCTTCAATAGCAATTGCGCGGCCGATTTCCAATTCCTTATCAATGATAGCCTGAGGAATCCGGTCTTTGTTTACAGCTACAGGTGCCATAGCAGCAACCTGCATAGCAACGTCTTTAGCCGGCTGATCATCAGCCACCTTTTTGGTCAGGCTGATCAAAGTTGCCAAACGGTTTCCCGGATGAACATAAGGCATTACAAATGGAGATTCCAATGAGTTAAAGAAAGAAATATCCACTTTTTCTCCGATAATACCGGTCATATTCATTACCTCACTCTCAATAGTGTGACCTTCAACCGATAATTGTTTCAAGTCAGCAAGAGTGGTAACCTTGGCAGCAATAGCTGCATCGGCGAATAAATGAGCCTTTTTAATAAAATCCTCATTTTTTGCCACAAAATCAGTTTCGCAATTGAGCACCAGAACCACGCCAAAGGTATGATCGTCATTAGCTTTTGCTATAACAGCACCTTCAGTGGCTTCACGATCAGCTCTTTTGTTTGCTACTTTTTGACCTTTTTTCCGAAGAATATCGATAGCCTGATCAAAATCACCGTTGGTTTCAGAGAGGGCGTGTTTGCAGTCCATCATACCTGCACCAGTCATTTGACGTAATTTTGCAACGTCAGAAGCTTTAATTTCTGCCATGATGTTTAAAAATTAGGAATTATTCAGAATCTTCCACATCTGCCTGATCGCCGGCTGCAACATCAGTAGTGATGCGGCGGCGAATGGTTTTTCTTGCTGTTGGGCGAGCCTGTTCATCGGAGGATTCCGATTTTTTTGGCTTCACCGTATCTTCTTTATCTTTCTCAGCCTTTCTTTCATCCAGGCCTTCTTCAATAGCTTTGCACATAATACCGCAAATGAGTGCGATAGATTTCGAAGCATCGTCATTAGCCGGAATGGCAAAGTCAACTTTTTCAGGATCTGAGTTGGTATCTACCATCCCAAAAACTGGAATATTCAATTTATGTGCCTCGTTTACTGCGATATGTTCTTTTGAAACATCTACCACAAACAGAGCTGCCGGCAACCGGGTAAGGTCCTTGATACTGCCGAGCAATTTTTCGAGTTTATTCCTTTGACGGGTAACTTGTAAACGTTCGCGTTTCGACATGTGATCAAAAGTGCCATCAGTAGCCATTTTGTCAATCGAAATCATTTTTTTAACGGCTTTCCTTACGGTAGGAAAGTTGGTGAGCATACCACCCGACCAGCGTTCAGTTACGAACGGCATACCAGTTGGAGTAACTTTCTCAGCTACAATTTCTTTTGCTTGCTTTTTAGTTGCAACAAACAAAATTTTCCGCCCTGATTTAGCTATCCGCTTCATTGCTTCGGCAGCTTCATCAATCTTAAAGGCAGTTTTGTGTAAATCAATAATGTGGATCCCGTTTTTCTCCATAAAGATATAGGGAGCCATGTTTGGGTTCCATTTGCGTTTCAGATGACCAAAATGGACACCAGCATCAAGCAATTCCTGAAAATTTGTTCTGGGCATATTTATAATCTTAGTTTACCTTCTGATTAAGCAACCTGACGGTAGCTACGAGTTATCGTAAGTCCTTCAGGTTTAGATACTAAACTAAACTCTTTGAAAGAGATATTAGCGTTTTGAGAATTGGAAGCGTTTCCTTGCTCCTGGCTGGCCAGGTTTTTTACGCTCAACTACTCTCGGATCACGGGTTAGAAAACCATTGGCGCGAAGAACTTTCTTGCATTCCGGATCAATTTCCACCAGTGCGCGGGCTATTGCTAGGCGCAAAGCTTCAGCCTGACCTTTAATACCACCACCGTCCAGGTTTACGCGGATATCATATTTCCCTGCTACTTCAAGAACATTGAGGGGTTGGGTTACGATATGCTGAAGCTGGAAAAGCGGAAAATAATCAGCCAGATCTTTTTTATTGATGGTGATCTGTCCTTTTCCTTCGTTAAGAATAATACGGGCAACAGCCGCTTTCCTTCTACCAATTGTGTTAATCAGTTCCATGAATCTTATATACTACTTTTGTAATTCAATAATTTTAGGCATTTGAGCTTCGTGCGGGTGCTGGTTTCCGGCATAAATATGCAGATTCCTGAATACTTCGCGGCCCAAACGATTTTTTGGTAACATACCTTTGATGGCATGCTCAACAACACGAGTCGGATCCTTAACCATCATCTGGGCTGGGGTTACTTCCCTTTGGCCACCCGGATAGCCGGTATAGGTCCAGATTACACGGTCATTCATCTTATTCCCGGTCATCCGGATTTTTTCGGCATTGATAACGATAACATTGTCCCCGCAATCAACATGGGGAGTATAACTTGCCTTATTCTTTCCACGAAGAATGCTGGCTATTTCAGAGGAGAAACGGCCCAACACAGCGTTGGTTGCGTCGATCACCACCCATTCCTTTTTAACAGTTGCCTTGTTGGCTGAGATCGTTTTGTAGCTTAACGTGTTCACTTTAATCCGTCCTTTAAATTAATAGCTGATAATCAATGCGCCGGGCAAGGCCCGAACGAATTGGAGTGCAAAAATACAACTTTTTTTATACGTACCAAGTTTATCAACTTTTAATTTGTTGAAAACTTGGTTAATTACTTCCTGCCTGCCTGTCCGAATGATTGTTATAAGCTGCCCAGGTGGGTTTCTATCTGCCTGGTGATCTCCAGAGCCTTAAAACCGCCCTCCAGGCTCGAGAGTGAATAATGCCCTCTTTTTAGCGCATGGATAAAACTCAAACATTCCCGGGCCATCTCAGCATCACTGATTTGGCCCGATCCCGGAGATTCTGTGATATTACCCTCAGGAGGCCATAATGCCCTGTCTACAAACGAAAAGCCCGAATCCGACTGATGGTATTCCTCCATCCGGCTGGTTCCCTTCATCAGATCGATATAAATGATGCCCCCTGCCTGAATAATCTCAATGCGGCGGTCCTGAATTTTTGAAAATTTCCGGATCGACAGGCTGATCACGGAACCATTGTGCAACTCAACCCGGATGTCAACCTGAATTGCTTTCCCGTTTAGCAGCCTGGAAGCGTGCGGACGAACCCTCCTGATGGTGCTTCCGGAAAGGCCAAATGCAAAATCGAGATCAGCCAATATGGTCTTAAAAACCTGCCTGTGACTTTCCTCCGGCAGAATTTCCGGTAAAAAGTCATATATGCGGATGCTTTGGGGCTGATGAATATGTACCAGTGAACTCCGGAAAGCCGGTTGGTGCCAGTCATGATGCCCAACCTGAACCTGAACGTGAGCTTCATGGGCAAGTTTAACCATAAAAGATGCTTCATCCATGAACTCAACTAATGGAAATCCCAACGAAAGGTGCCTCGAACGTCGAATCACCTGAATCGCTTCGTGCATGCCAACATTTATTTTCTCGGGTATCCATATCAAATCTGAAAAATCAATGAGCTGCTCAGTAGCCTGACGTGATGATTCATTCGGGTTGATCCAGCCGGAAACACTCGAACCCGTGGTTTTTAAAATATCCTTTAAAACCTCCGGCCATCTGCTCCCACCACACAAGATTCCAACTGAGTACATTGTTTTTTTATACAAATAAACTTGTTTTTAATGCGATTGCAGGCTCAAAATCAGACAACTTATCAAATGATACCTGTGGAAAACCTAAATTTGCGGCATATTCGCCCTCTATGAACATGATTTTTATTAACCGGTATGTTAACTTCCGGAATCTATATCTGTTTTCGCTGCTGGTGATGGCGGTGAGTTTGCCGCTGTCCAAGTATCTTACCAGCGCTGTTCAGATATTTTTGGTTCTCGTTTGGCTGGCGGAAGGTAAATTCGATGAAAAGTGGAGACTGGTAAAATACAGACCGCAGATTCTTGTTTTTACTTTAATGTTTATGGTCTTCCTGTTGGGTATGACCTATTCAAACAGTTTCGCTTCCGGCATCAATGACTTGAAGTTAAAGATCCCACTGTTTATTTTACCATTGGTGATCGGCAGCATCAAACCACTTAACAAAAATGAAATGAGAATCATTTTGGGTGGGTTTGTGTTTGCGGTTATTATTGGGTGCCTCATCAGTTTTAGTATCATGATTGGGATAGGGCCAGCCGAATACACTTCCGATCGTGCATCAATTCTCTTTATTTCCCATATCCGCTTTGCGCTGATGGTTGTTCTTTCCATCTTCATCCTGTTTTATTATGTATTTGACAAACAAACACCTGCTCGGATAAAGCTATTACTTCTTCTTTTGTCCTTTTCCCTGATTATTTACCTTTTCCTGCTAAAATCCCTCACCGGGGTCGTGATTTTGGGGATCGGAGGAATGCTTCTTGCTTTACGATGGGGTTTAAAACAACCGGACCTCATGATCCGCTGGTTCCTGATTGTGGGACTGGCAACCGTACCTGTTTTGGCCAGCGTGTATCTGGCCAGTCAAACCGGAAGTTTTTATACGGTGAGGGAAGAAACCGGTAAGCTTGATATGTATACGGTAAAGGGAACACCATATTGGCACGATACCAAAAATCTCATGGTCGAAAATGGCTATCGGGTGGGCTTGTACTGGTGCGAAACAGAATTGCGTGACGCATGGAAAGGTTTGAGTAAATTGGATTACGATGGTAGGGATCTGAAAAACCAGGAGCTTAAATACACCCTCATCCGATATCTGACCTCGATGGGTTTGAGAAAAGATGCTTACGGAATTTCGCAACTTAAACCGGAGGACATTAAACTGATTGAGAACGGTTTTGCTAATTGCATATACAAAAATCCAAAACGTTTCAGCGTGCGGATCTATCAAACAATCTGGGAGATTGACCAATACCGGAAAGGTGCCAATCCCAGCGGTCAATCGGTTATTCAACGATTGGAATATCTGAAAACCGGATGGGCCATTTTCAGGGATCATCCTCTTTTTGGTGTCGGAACCGGCGATATTAAGATGGCGTTTGATGAAAAATACATCCAGATGAAATCCCCGTTGGATCCTGCCTGGCGATTAATGGCTCATAATCAATTCCTTACTTTCTTAGTTTCATTCGGGCTGGTTGGATTTATATTAATTATCATAGCCATTGTTTTGCCGGTAATTATGGAAAAAAAGGATAATTACTATTTCATTTTGATGTTTTTCCTGGTAAGCCTGCTCTCGATGCTAAACGAAGATACCCTTGAAACCCAGGCAGGAATAGCCTTTTTCACCTTGTTCTATTGCCTTTTTGTATTTGCCGACCGTTCCTCAGGTTACGAAACTTCCATACCGATATCAGACAAAACCGAATGAATACCGAAGACCAGAACTTTCTATCCAGGGCCATTCAATTAGCCAGGGAAAATGTGTTACAAGGTGGCGGACCTTTTGGGGCCGTAATAGTGAAAGGCGGTAAGGTTGTTGCCGAGTCTGCCAACCAGGTTATCTCCATTCCGGATCCAACTGCTCACGCTGAGGTGCAGACAATCAGGCTGGCTGCCGGTAATCTGAAAACATTTGATCTTTCAGGAACCACACTCTATACATCGTGCGAGCCATGCCCGATGTGCCTTGGAGCCGTTTACTGGTCACGGATCAGCCGTGTGGTATATGCTTCCGACCGTCATGACGCTGAACTTGCAGGATTTCGGGATGCTGAACTCTATCTCGAGATTGCCCTGGATCCTGAAAAGAGGGGAACACCTTTTGATCAGATCGACGTACCGGAAAAGGGAATGGAGTTTATCGATTGGAAAAACTCAGAAATAAAGCTGGACTATTGAACAACAGATTGGACCATACCTTCTTTTGCAGGGATTCACTGGTTATTGCCCCTGAAATTCTCGGCAAAGTCATGGTGAGAGTTTTGCCCGATGGTACGCGAATCTGTGTCCCCGTAACGGAAGTGGAAGTATACAGGGGAATGGAAGATCTTGCCTGCCATGCCAGCAAGGGCAAAACCAAACGGAACCAGGTAATGTTTGGCCCGGGTGGCTATATATATATGTATCTGGTTTATGGAATGCATTGGATGTTAAATATAGTTGCAGGAGAAGAAGGTAACCCTGAAGCATTGCTAATCAGAGGTGCAGGAGAAATTTCAGGTCCGGGTTTGGTAACCAGGTACCTCAAATTAGGAGGTGATTTTTATGGTGAAAACTTAACCACCTCCAATAGAATCTGGCTGGAGAATGCGCAATCAATTAATCGTTTTTCAACCAGTCCTCGTATCGGAATCAATTATGCCGGCGAACCCTGGGTAAGTATCCCCTGGCGGTTCCGGGCGATCACTGCTTTTGTATAATGCCTTTTCATTTAATGACAAAACTTTATAATTGTTTATATATGAATACCGGAAACCTAAAAACTTATCTCACGTTTTTAGCTTTTGTGCTGTTTACTTCTGCCAATGGTCAGGACAAGCGTGCTCAGTTGCCAAAATTCTTAAACAA